>JBIQMO010000003.1:0-85470 GCA_044463245.1 Gemmatimonas aurantiaca | reverse complement strand
CGTATGGGCTACTGCCCATACGGCTCGAAATTAAAGACCTGACCCCGTCGGCCCCTCACACCCTCGCCAGCATCACCGCTGCCACCACCACTACCACACCCAATAGCGCGTTCAGACGCGCCAGGCGGGCGGCGCGGGAGCGGATGGCGATCGCGGCGGGGGAGCCCGGGGTGGCGCTGCCGGCGCGCGGGCCGAGCACGAAGTCGTGGATGCTGCTCACCAGGAGCATCGCCGTGACGGCGAGAAGCTTGAGGGAAAGTGCGTGCCCCGCGGGGGTCATCCAGAAGGCGCTGGAACCGAGTACGTCCCAGCGCAGCCACCCTCTGAAGTAGAGGTTCATTGTGCCCGTGACAAGCAGAATCGCTATCGCCCACCAGCCGGCGCTGCGGAAGCGCACACCCAGCTGCTGGAAGAGGCGCTGGCGGAGGGCGGCTGCCTCCACCGCGCGAAGCGTCGGCGCGCCGATCAGGCCGAGAAAGAACATCCCGCCCAGCCAGAACATGGCGGCCAGGATGTGCACCGTCACATTGGCGAGGTAGAGCGCCCTCACGATCTACGCTGCCGCTCCCGGTCGCGGTGTGATGGCGGCGGCGATCACGAGCTGCTCGCCGGTCGCACGCATCCCGTGCAGCTCGTGCGGCTCGTAGACCACCACCTCGCCGGCCCGCACATCGCGCTCACCTTCGGCGCCGAGGACGACCCCGCTCCCGGATACCACGGACAGGATGACGGTGGAGCTGCTCGTATGGGGGGCTACCTCCTGCCCCGGCTCGATTCGGAACACCACCAGGCGTGCACCGGGGGCGTCGTGCAGTAGCGCAGTGGCCGGCCTCGGTACCCTCGGGGTGGCCGCGGACTTCGCGGCCGCACTCGGGTCGTAAGTATTCATCTCCCTCGCTCAGCCCCAGGCGCCGGGAGCGATCATTCCGGAATGCCAGGCGGGGTCCCACACGAGATGTGTCTCCACGCCGCAGATTCCTTCCACCAGCATCCCCGCCCCACGGATCCCATCGGTAATGAGCCGCTCCATCGGGCAGCCTGGAGTGGTCAGAGTATGCGTGATGACAGCTACGTCCTCGCGTATCTCGACCCCATACACGAGTCCGAGCGTCACTATATCGAGGCCGATCTCAGGGTCTATCACCGTAGACAGCGCATTCCAGAGCGCGTCCATCCGGCTGTCGTTTTCAGTCACGCGTGCCCTCGCTGTTCGATCGTGGACGGGTATGCGCGGCCGAAGATGCCGCGCATACCGCCCTGCGAATTCTCTCCGTCGCGCGCCGAACGGCACGTGACGGTTGTCACAGGCACCGGTGGGCACCGGGGCATGCGAGCGCGAACGACGCGGGACTACGGCTCCACCACCAGATAGCCGATCGCGCCCTTCTGACCGTGACCGAAGGCGTGATTCACGAAGGGGAACTCACCCGGAACGTCGCACACCAGCTCGAAGCACATTCCTCCCCCAGCCGGAACCGCAAAGGTCTGCACGCCCTCTATGGCGCTTCCTGGCGGCGCGCCGAGATAGACTTTCTCGAACTGCTCGCCCACGATGTGGAAGGCGGAGCTCAGCGTCGGCCCGGCGGAAACCACCCAGAATCTGACCCGGTCTCCCACCTTCACGTGGATCGGCTCGCGGCTGTACTGGTCGGGGCGCCCGTTGAAGGCCACGAAGTCCGGCTCTTCGTCGAGCATCTTGTGGTAGTCGAAGGCGCGCATACCGTCCTTCTCTTCGCTCAGATAGAACTCGCTCTGTACCAGCACGAACTCGCGCGCCTTGGGGAGCGGCCGACGCGGCGACACCACTATCGCGCCGAACATCCCCGAGGCGAGGTGCATGAGCACCGGCGCCGTACCGCAGTGATACAGAAAGGCGCCTGCGTAGCGCGGCTTGAAGGTGTACGAGATCGACTGTCCCTTCGGAACCGATCGAAAGGCGACCTTGGGGTCTATCTGTGCGGCGTGAAAATCCATCGAGTGTGGTATGTCCACGTCGTTCGTGAGCGTGAACTCCACCGTGTCGCCGACCCTGCAGTGCACGATCGGTCCAGGGATGTTGTGCTCGAAGGTCCAGCCTGCGACCACGGTGTCGTTGGAGATGCGTATCGGTGTCTCCTGCGAGTGCCAGGCCAGCCGCAGCGTGCGCTCCTCGCTGAGCGGTGGAAGGGTGGGGTCGTAGCGCTGGAACACGGCCGATGCGGCCGCTCCAGGGGCGCCGGCGGTGGTCGTAGTCGGGTGTCCTTCCGGGCGGTGCAGCACCGTATCGAGCTTGCTGTCCGGGTTGCGCATCCGGTGGTCTGGTGCGCGCCCACCGGTGGTGTCCGCGCGCGCCGTATCGCCGCGCTGGCGCTCACCGCCCGGACTGCAGGAGGTGAGCGCGGCGCCCATCCCCGGGATGGCCAGCGATAGCGCGGACGCCCGCCGCAGGAAAGCGCGCCTGGAGCTCGGGATGCTCAATGCACCATCGCGAGATACCACCGTCGAGAGTTCTTCCACTGATCGGTTCAGCACTTCGTCCGAATCGGTCATTCCCATCCTCCATGTGAGCGTGGCGTACGACGCCAACATGCGAGCGTGGCGTACGACGCCAATCTACTCGCCGTACGCCACGTCCTCTCCACATGCGATTCGGGGGATGTCCGTCAGGGGAGCTTCCGCCGCCGAGCCTCACGAACTCTCGATCAGCCCGCGGCTACTTCCCGATCGAGAAATCCTTGCTCCCTACCGACGCGCCGTCGAGGAAGAGCTCCACCTTGTAGCTGCCAGCCGGCCATGCGCTTCCCTTCGAGATGTGGAACTCGGTCACCGACGTGCCACCGCCGGTCCCCGCCGGCGCCACCTGCTGCGAGGTGCTGTCCACTACCTGGCCGTCCTGAAAAGTCCACTTTGCCGTGAGAGTGGAGCCGGGCGCCGCGCCTTCCGTGGTCACCGACGCGTAGATCGTGTCGCGCGCACCAAAGCTGTTGGTCGCGTTGGCGATCTTGTTGTCCGCCGTCACGGACTTGCCCAGCGCAATGTTGGAGACCGTCGCTCTGGCGGCCGGCGCCGCGGCTGGTGCCGCGCCCATCGTCGCCGAATCGGCCGTCGCAGCTTCCCTGCTCTTGCACGCCGCCACCGCGGCGACCAGCGTAAGCGCGGCGGCAGCGCCGCGCAGCATCGAATGTCGGTTCATGGGAATCCTCTCCGGATCAGGCGGACGGGATCTCGAGCACCTGCCCCGGATAGATCAGGTCAGGATTCTTTATCTGGTCGCTGTTCGCCTCGTAGATCTTCTTCCACTTCGACGCATCGCCATAAATGCGTTTGGAGATCTTGGAGAGCGAATCGCCGCTCACCACCGTGTACGTCCGCGCCTGCTGCTCCACCGACGACGGCTCTGAAACGTTCTGCGACGAGCTGCCGCCCTTCACGTCCGAGAAATCGGCCTTCGGATTGTCTGCTGTCATTTGTCATCCCTCGAGTCGACCCCCGCTCGAACCGGAGACATTCCGGGTCGGTTCCGGTCGAGAGAGTGGTGATGCTGGCTTCAGTCGTTCAGGACGAACGTCACTTTCAGGCCCACACGGTACTGCGACACCTTGCCGTCCTTCACATCGACCTTCATGTACTTGACCCATGCGCCTTCCACGTTGTCGAGCGTCTTGCTCGCACGGGCGATGCCGCTCGTGATGGCGTCCTCGAACCCCGTGGTCGAGGTGGCCGTAATCTCGGTGATCTTCGCGACTGACATTCGTCCCGCCCTCCCGGTTGGGTGATGGCGCCGCGACTGTGCACGGCGCCGATGGTGACGCGCTCCGCCTACCGAGCATCCTTGCCGAAGAACTTCCCCAGCATTCCCGCGGCATGTCTGGAAGCGATGCCACGTGGATCTCCAGCGTTCGAGTGGACCCGACCTGGAAGCGAGCTCGGACAGATGAGCGCGTCACCCAGCAAGCAAAGCGCGCGCCACGAGGAGTGGCGCGCGCTTCATACGGCTTCAGCGTTGGCGGCTTCAGCGTCCTGCCGCGGCCTCCTCGCCCTGCAGGTGCTTGTCGTACCACGCTACGTACCGCTCGAGCCGATCGATCTGGAATGTTGGACGCCGAATCGCATGATGCTGCCCGGGGTAGATGACCAGCTCGGTCTTCACCCCGTTGCTCCGCAGCGCCTGGTACATCTGCTCGCTGCCGACCAGCGGGACGTTGAAGTCCTTGTCACCACCCATGAACAGCGTTGGCGTCGCGATCCGATCGGCATGTAAGAAGGGATACGAGACCTTCATCCATGCCGCGGGGTTTTTCCACGGCTGCCCCAACTCGGCGTCGTACTGTGCCACGTACTCGTCCACGCCGTACAACCCGAGCTGCATCGAGCTCCCGGCCCCACTGATGGCGGCGCGAAAGCGCTTGTCGCTCGCGATCGTGTAGTTGGTGAGAATCGCGCCGTAGCTCCAGCCGCCGATTCCGAGCCGATTCGGATCCACGATCCCCATCTGCACGACTCTGTCCGTCATAGCGAGGAGATCGCGCACCTCCTTGTTTCCCCAGTCCGCGAAGATGCTCTTGCTGTACGCGTCGCCTCGTCCGGTACTCCCCCGGTAGTTCGCGGTGAACACCACGTAGCCGTTGGCGGCGAAGATCTCGCGCTCGATGCGGAACTCGTACTGATCCTGAAGATTGGGGCCGCCATGAATCCAGAGTATCGCCGGGTAGCGCTCCCCCTCGCGGTACGATGCCGGCTTCACCATCAACCCGTTCACCACCGTCCCGTCCTTCCCGCGCGCGGTGATTCCGTCGATGGTGGCGAGCTGCACCCTCGAGAGCCATTCGTCGTTCTGGTGCGAGAGCCGGCGCAGCGAGTCCCCGTCCACGGCGAAGACCTCTGGCGGGTGCTCGGGCGTTGTAGAGAGCAGCGCCAGTGCGCCGCGCGCGCTCTGCGTAGGCGATGAGACCACTCGCTTCCCTTCGATGACACGTTCGACCTTACCGCCTCCCGCCGGAATGCGCGCCAGATAGCGAATGCGGTCGTCGGCTACCACGAAGTAGATCGCCGATCCGTCGGCGCTCCACAGCGGGGACGAGATGGAGCGGTCCAGCGCGCTGCTCAACACTCTCGGCGTGCCGCCGTCCGCGGAGACGACCGCGAGATGGCGCATGTTGTACGCCGAGTACTTCGGCTCGCTCCCCTGGATGTAGGCGATCTCCTTCCCGTCCGGGCTCCAGCTGATGTCGCCGTCGTCCGGCCCCTCGAAAGTCGTCAGCTTCCTGGGCGTGGCGCCGGCGCGTGCCTCGATCACGTAGATGTCGCTGTTGCCCGTGCGATCGGCGTCGGCCCCGCGCGCGCTGACGAACGCTATCCGGCTGCCATTCGGCGACCATACCGGGCCCTCATCGTCCCAGCTACCGGAGGTGAGCTGCTCCAGCTTTCTGGTGGCAAGGTCGAAGAGGTAGAGATGGTCCCGTCTATCGGTCAGGTAGCCGCTGTAGTCATCCTTGAACAGGTAGCGGTCGATGACGATCGGCCGGGGCGGACTCGTGGAATCGCTCGCCGAATCGGGATCGGTGACCACGAAGACGAGCCGCTTGCCGTCAGGCGACCAGGCGTAGTCGGAGATTCCACCCTTCACGTGCGACACCATCTCCGCTTCGCCGCCAAGGCGGTTCATCAACCAGAGCTGAGAGTCGTCGGCTCCCCCGCGCGACGAGAGGAAGGAGAGGTAACGCCCGTCCGGGCTCCAGCGCGGAGAGCTCTCGCTCTCCTTGCTCGAGGTAGCCTGGATGGTGTGCGAGCCATCCCAGCTCGTCATCCAGATGTGGGAAAAGTTGCGGTCCTTCGCAGAGTCCACCGAGCTCACGGTGTAGGCAACCCACTTCGCATCGGGTGAGATCTGCGGGTCGCTCACCGAGCGAAGGTTGTAGACGTCGGATGCAGCGATCGCCCTGCGTCGTGGGGTCTGGGCAGCGAGCGACGCCGGGGCGAGGGCATCGGTGCCAGCGAGCAGGATCGACAGCGCAGCGCAGAGCAGCGCGCGGCGCGAGACGGCCGCCTTCCCGTGTATTCCGGACAAGGGGATACTCCTCGGTGTTGGGCTTTGCGGAGCCCACGCGTCACGCGGACGCGCGGTGGAATCAGGGAAGTTGCGCGGGAGAGCGCCGCCTGTCCATGAGGCTGCCACTCAGGCGAAGCGCAGCAGCTCCCTCGACTCCACTATGCGTTGCCCGGGCTGATCCTCGCGCGCCATGCGTACGAGCGCGGCGGCCACGGCGCGCGCGGGGATGGGCTTGTAGCGTGCCGGGACGAGGAACGCGAGCCGCTGCGCCACCTGCTCACCGCGTCGCGGCTGGGCTCGATTTCCCACCAGGAGTGATGGCCGTACGATGCTCACGCTTCTGAACGGGAGCGAGAGCACTGCATCCTCCAGCTCTCCCTTCACCCGGTTATAGAAAATCAGCGAGCGCGAGCTGGCACCGAGCGCGCTGACCAGGAGAAAGTGCGAGGCGCCCTCCTGCAAGCCGAGCCGCGCGATCGTGAGCGGGTAGCCGAAGTCCACCTCACGGAAGCGCTGGCGCGAGCCTGCCTGCTCGATCGTCGTGCCCAACGCGCAGATTATCGCGTCGGCGCGCATCGCGGGAGCGTTGTCCGATAGATGGTCGAAGTCCACCACGCGCTGTTCCAGCCGGCGTGCCCCGTCGGCCGGCACGATCTCGGGTGGCAGAGCTCGCCGCGTGAGCGTGGCGACCGTTTCGAAGTGCGGATCGGCGAGCAGCATCCGGAGGCACTCCCTTCCCACCAATCCGGTAGCACCGCAGAGTAAGACCGTACGTGTCATTGCCTGGCATCTGGAGATGCAGCCAGCGAGTAGCTCGAGAAGTACGCGCGTCGCCCGCGAACCGGACGTGCGGCGTATGAAAGCAACAGTCCTCCGTACATTATGGGCGCGCGGGCGGCCGAGTGCCAACCACGGGCAAACTTCCCGCCAGCAGCTACCGTACGCCGGACGGGCTGCGGCAGCCGCCACCAGCACGCTTCGTGCTCGCGCTCGACGTCAGGAGAGCTGCTCCAGCACGTGTTTCGCCACCACGATGTCCTGCACCGCTACGCCAGTCAGGTCGCAAACGGTGATCTGATCGTCGCGCGTGCGGCCGAGCGACGGGTCGCGCAGCACATCGCCAAGCTCGTGGACGCGCTCCGTCGTGATCAGTCCGGCCTGCAGTGCATGTGCCAGCTCGCCGTGCTGCGAAGTCTGCGAGAGGCTGTCCACGACTACCACATCGGCCCGGCCCAGGAGCGCCGGCTCCAGCTCCTGCTTCCCCGGCGAATCGGCGCCGAACGCGGAGATGTGCGTTCCGGGCCGCACCGACTCGGTGCGGAAGAGCGGTGCGCGAGCGGTGGTGGCCGTGACAATGAGGTCGCACTGGGCGGCGAGGGTGTCGGGATCGGGGGCGACCGCCACCTCGAACCCGTGTACCGCCAGGTCGTGCACGTAACGCTCGGAGCGGCGCGCATCGCGACCGAAGACCATCGCACGCCGGCACGGGTGTACGCGCCCGAGCAGCTCGAGCTGCAGGTGCCCCTGCACTCCGGTGCCGATCACGCCTATTCGCTCCACGGCACGCGGTGCCAGCGCGCGCGCGGCCACCGCACCCGCAGCCGCGGTGCGCAGATCGGTGAGATAGGCGTGGTCGAGCAGCACGGCCCTCGTCATCCCCGTGCGACGATCGAAGACGAGCAGCATCCCGTCGCCGGGCGGGAGTCCCATGGCGGCATTCTCATCGAAACCGTCGGCGATCTTGATGACGAAAACGTCGTCGTCCTGGATGTAGCCGTATTTGATGTGCACGTCGCCGCGCGGATCGTCGAAGCCGAGATGAGCCACTGGCGGCACCACCACCTGCCCCGCCGAGTACTTCACGAAGCCGTCCGCGATCTCATCGATCAGCCGCGGGAGGTCCACCGCGTGGTGGATCTCCTCGAGGCGCACCACGCGCGGCTCGGGGCGGACGGGCGCTGCCATCACTTCACGCCCCGGCGAGGACGAGCTCGCCGCTACGGAGCGCATCGAGCCCTATCTGCACTCTCCGCAACCCTTCACGAAGGAATTCCGGTCTGCCGCCGGTCCAGATTCGCAAATGTCCCTCGAGGCCAAGATGGCTCCCTGGAACGATGAGCGTGCTCTGATTGACCCGCATCCACTCGGCGATCGTCTCGCTCGGCCGATCGCTGGCGTAGCGCACGAAGGCCATCGCCGCGGCTGCTGGTCTGATGAACGACAGGAACCCACCGAAGGAGGCGACCCACTCGTCCACTACAGGCTGATTCTCGTTCAGGATGGTGCGCGTCCGACCATACAGGTGCTGGCGCACGCCCGGATCCACGGCGACATGGGCGAGCGCATCCGAGAGCTTGTTGGGGCCGATCGTGAGGTAGTCGTGCTGCGTCCAGCATTGCGCCACCACCTCCGGCGGCGCAACAATCCACCCGATCCGCACTCCGGGAATGCCGTACGCCTTGGAGAGGCCGCTCGTGACGATCACGCGATCGCTCATCCCCCAGAAGCTCGGCGTGATCGGGCCGGAGAGCTCGGCGCCCTGGTAGACCTCGTCCGCGATGAGATAGGCGCCTACAGATTCGCACTTCGTCACTATCCGGCGCATCTCGTCGGTCGTGAGCACCGAACCGGTGGGATTGTTGGGGTTGGTGATGTAGACGAGCTTCGTCCGCTTCGTAACCGCCCTGTCGAACTCGTCCCAGTCCATTTCCCAGCGCGCACCATCGAGCGGCCGCAGGTGAAAGACGTCCACCTCGGCGCCGATGCTGCGCGGCACACCCCAGAGCTGCAAGTAGTTGGGCACCTCGAGAGCGAAGCGGTCGCCGACACGCAGCTGGCTCAGCGCGAGGAGATAGTTCGCCTCCGAGGTTCCATTCGTGACCTCGATGTGGTCCGCCGTCGCGCCGGGGTAGAGCGCCGCGAGCCGTTCGCGCAGCTCGAGCGTGCCATTGGACTGGCTGTAGCCGAGCGGGGTGTCGAGGAGCGCGTCCAGATCGAAGCCCAGCTCCATCATCTCACGCAGCGTCACCGCGCGGATCCCGGACTCGCTCATGTCATACTCGACGACGTTTTCCCACGTCGACTGCATGCGCTCCATGCGAAAGAGTTCGATGCTCATGGCTGCTCGTATCGAAGGGGTCTGGTTTGGTTGGCTGCTTCCTGCAGGCCGTGGATGGGCAGCCGGAAGATACCGCTCGGGCGGCCGCCTTGCACGGCATCGTACCGCTGGGCGCGCACCGGAGAGTGACGGCGGAAGCACGTGCGCGCGCACGCGCTCTCCGGAAAGTTCACACACGGGACCCCGGGTGGCCGGCCATCTGCAGTGACGATTGCACGGGACGGGGAGACATCCGTGAGACCCGAAGCCGACACGTACGAGCACCTCCGTGTCGGACGGGTCACTACACGCACGTCCACGGCAGCGAGGAGCGAGAGGCAATGGATGCAGGAACGAGACGGCAATCAGGCGACGGAGAAGCGGCGCAGGAGCATACGGTTCGCGTACCTGCCGGCCAGGCGGTGCTGGAGGGATCACTCGCGATTCCGCGCGACGCCGAAGGGATCGTTCTCTTCGCGCACGGAAGCGGATCGAGCAGGCACAGCCCGCGCAACCGCTACGTGGCCGCCACGCTACAGGAGAGCGGGCTCGCTACGCTCCTCCTGGATCTGCTCACGCCGGAGGAGGAGACGGTCGACCTGCGGACGCGCCACCTGCGCTTCGACATCGAGCTCCTGGCGCAGCGGCTGGTCAACGCCACCGACTGGCTCGCGCGCGAGCGCGACACGCGGAACCTTCCGGTCGGCTACTTCGGTGCGAGCACCGGCGGCGGTGCCGCACTCGTGGCCGCGGCGCAGAGGCCCGACCTGGTGCGCGCCGTCGTCTCCCGCGGTGGCCGTCCCGATCTTGCCGGTGATGCACTCCCGCACGTGCGTGCTCCGACGCTCCTGATCGTGGGCGGGAACGACGTCCCCGTCATCGACATGAACGAGGACGCCATGGCTCGAATGCGTGCCGAGGTGCGACTCGAGATCGTGGCCGGGGCCACGCACCTCTTCGAGGAGCCCGGCAAGCTGGAGGAGGTCGCGCGCCTCGCGCGCGACTGGTTCATCCAGCACCTGACGTCCGCCCACGTATCGCGCTGACGCGTTCGGACTACTGCAGCGCGGAGACGCCCTCGGGGGTGGAGTGGACGTCGAGTCGATTGTCTACCGCTTCCACTCCGCGAACCTTTCTCGTGGTCGCGAGCACGTCGTCCAGCTCGGAGCCGAGCACCGGTCCGCGCAGCGTGACGCGTCCCCGCTCGGCCGTCACTTCGATGGCGCGTGCGTGCTCCACATGGTGCCCCAGCTCCGAGCGTACTCGCGCGACGAGCTGGTCGTCATCGGGATTATCGTCGCCTGCGTTGCGAAGCTCGGCGGCCGCGCCGCGTGCTCTATTGCGCAGGTCCTCACCGCGTCCCTTCAAGCCGCGCCCCACGCTGTGGATCGCGCTCGTTGCCTTGTCACGCGCGAGCGCACGGCGGCGTCCGCCGCCGACGGGGTCGATGAAATACATGAGCGCGGCGCCGATCCCGATCCCTGCGAGCAGCGTCATCGCGTTCGTCGGTCGGTCATTGCCAGTCATCGAGTCCATGTCGCCATCCCTCCGTTCGACTTCGGTTCCCTCACTCCTCGCGCGAGCCACAGCGCTCATCTGCGCTCGAGCGAATCGTGCGGCGAACGTGATTTGAAGGACGAGCCGCAAGTGTCGGACCCCGCTGCGATCGACGGAGCCGACAATGGGACCCGCGACACTGCTGATGGTGCGAAATGGCTTGCGGTAGTCATCGACGGGCCGTAGCTTCGCGCCACGAATCCATCACGGAGGATGCGAGAGGTGCTGCACCTTCTGTTCGGGATCGTCCGCGAGCGCGCCCCGCGCTGGTCAGCAGCCGCGCTGGCAGTGGGGATCGTCTGCGCCTGCCACGCGCCCTCTTCCACACCGTCTCGCTTTCCTACGCCGGCGGCTCCGAGGCCGAGCACGATGGCGCCGGAGAGCAAACACGTCCGACTTCCCACTGGCGCCTTTCTCGACCCCGCGGCGCCCTCGGTGGATCTCGGTTCCATGCCACTGGCTATGGCCCTGCCACCGGACGGTGGCCAGGTGGTGGTGCTTCTGAATGGATGGCGCGAGCAGGGGATCCAGATAATCGACCGCCGCACCAACCAGGTCGCGCAGATGGTCGAGCAGCCTGCCGCATTTCTCGGCGTCGCGTTCTCGCCCAACGGGCGCGAGCTGTACGCCTCGGGCGGCAATCAGGACGCCGTGTACCGCTATCGCTGGGAGAGTGGCCGTGCCGCGCTGGCAGACAGCATAGTGCTTGCCCCGCGCCGAGGGCGCACGCAGCGCGGGAAGCGCTACCCAGGTGAGATCGCGCTATCGCCCGACGGCGCACGCCTGTACGTGGCGGAGGATCTCGCCGACTCGCTCGCGGTCGTGGACCTCGTGAGCGGCAGGGTCGTGCAGCGACTCCCGACAGGGCACTACCCGTACGGCTTGGCTGTGGCGCCCGATGGCAGGGTGTACGTCTCGGCCTGGGGAGGAAACAGCGTAGCGATCTTCGACATGCAGCGCGATGGAAATCTGCTTGCCGCCGATTCGATCGTCGTGGCGCGCCACCCATCGGCGCTCCTCCTCAGCGCGGATGGAGCACGACTGTTCGTCGCCTCGGGGAGCACCGACCGTATTGCGGTAGTGGACACGCGGAAGCGTGCCGTCGTCGCGCAGCTCCTCGACGCTTCCCCCGCCGGGCCGAGCGAGGGGAGCACACCGAACGCACTCGCGCTATCCGAGGACGGGACGCGGCTCTACGTTGCCGAGGCCGACAACAACGCGGTGGCGGTCTTTCAGCTCGGCGCCGCCACTTCCGGCGTGAGCGGCGCCGCCTCGGATTCCCTCATCGGACGGATCCCGACCGATTGGTATCCGACCGCGGTCCGCGTGCGTCGCGACACCCTGCTCGTGCTGAGCGGCAAGGGACACGGTACAGCGCCGAACCCCGATGGTCCCGATCCCTCCACGGCGCGGAAACCGAACTCGAGGAGCTATACGCTCGGGCAGACGGCAGGGACCCTGATGTCCGTACGGCTCTCCAGCCTGACTACGGAGTCGCTTTCGTCCTTCTCCCGGCGAGTGGCGCGGGCCAACGGCTGGGACGCCGGAACCCGACCGACCGCCCATTATCCGCCCTTCGAGCACGTGATCTACGTGATCAAGGAGAACCGCACCTACGACCAGGTGCTGGGCGACCTCCCCGAGGCGGACGGCGATACCTCACTGCTCTTCTTTCCGCGTCCCGTGTCGCCGAACCACCACGCGCTCGCCGAGCGCTTCGGCATCTTCGATCGATTCTTCGTGAATGCCGAGGTGAGCCCGGACGGCCACAACTGGTCGACGGCCGCGTATACCACCGACTACCTGCAGAAGACAGTTCCGAGCAATTACTCGGGTCGGGGACGAAGCTACGACTACGAAGGGACGAACGGCGGTGGGTCCACAGTTGCGGACATCCCCGAAGATGACGTGAACGAGCCGGCCAACGGTTACCTCTGGGATCTCGCCGCCCGTGCGGGGATCACCTTCCGCAACTATGGCGAGTTCGTGGTGGGCGATACCGCGGAAGACGACGACGGCGACCGCCGGTACATCGGCAACAAGCCGTTCCTCCGCTCGCACACCAACGAGCGCTATCCCGGTTGGGATCTCGAACAGACCGATCAGGCGCGCATGGATGTCTGGCTCGAGGAATTCCGGAGCTTCGTCCAAAGTGGAACGATGCCCGCGCTCGAGGTGGTGCGACTGCCGAACGACCATACCGCGGGCGCGCGCGCCGGAGCACCCACACCCCGCGCCTACATGGCCGACAACGATCTCGCACTGGGGCGCATGGTAGATGCGCTCTCGCATTCGCCGTTCTGGAAGAGCACGGTCGTGTTCGTGCTCGAGGATGACGCGCAGAACGGCCCGGATCATGTGGACTCGCATCGCTCCGTGCTCCTCGTCGTTTCACCTTACAGCAGCGGCGGAGTGGTGCACCGCTTCGTGAACACGACCGACGTCATCGCCACCATCGGAGAGATCCTTCACCTCGGCTCGCTCTCGCAGTTCGACTACTACGGACGCCCGCTGCGTGGGATATTCGGCGACAGCGCCGACCCGACTCCGTACACCGCTCTCACGCCGGGCGTACGCCTCGACGAACGCAATCCTTCCGGCGGCGTGGGTGCGCGCGAGACGGAGCTCCTCGATCTCTCCGCCGAAGACCGCGCGGAGGAGGATCTCTTCAATCGCGTTCTGTGGCGGGAGATAAAGGGCGCCGGTAGTCCCTATCCGGGCGTGACGATAAGACCGGCGATCGCCTGGCAGCACCCGGATCTCCTCGAGCCCGATTCACCGGGCGAGCGCCGCAGAGAGCCGTGATTCGCGCGATCGCCGCCGGGCCGGTACTGCTATTGCGAGCATGAGTCGTCACAGCAGAGGCCAACGGAGGCGATCATGACACTACGGCTGCAAGAGATACACCCATCGCTCGTGCACTTCCCCATTGCCTTGCTTCCCGTTTCGATCGGCGCGGACCTGGTCGGGCGAGCCACCGGGAATCGAGGTCTACTGGAAACGGCGCGTTACACCATAGGGATCGCGGCGGTGGGCTCCGCGCTCGCCGGTGTCAGTGGGTTCGTCGCCCAGGAAGAGGTGAACGTGGAAGGTGAGACGCTGGACATTCTCATCACCCACCGGAACCTCAACATCGGCTCGACCATCCTTGCCAGCGCATTGGCGCTCTGGCGCAGCCGCCGCTATCGCCCGTCGCTCGGCTACCTCGGGCTCGGGCTCGCCGGTGCGGCTGCTCTCACGTATTCGGCCTACCTCGGCGGGACCCTCGTCTACAAGCACGGCGTGGGTGTGAAGCGCGCCGGCGGGCAGTATCGCGAGCATCCGCCGGAGCTCGGAGAGCGCGGCGAGAACGCCGCATTCGCGAGAGACGCGGCGGTGGACCTCGTCCACGGCGTGAAGCACCTGGGCCAGGAGACGGCGAAGGGGAAGATCGTCCCTGCGCTCACCGACGGCAGACGGCGCGCGCGCGAGGCCACGAGAGACGAGAGCGCCGCCAGGGCCTGAGCTCCACCATTTCGGGCGGCGCGGGATCTGTAGGGATTCGAGGGAGGAATACAGTGGCAACCATCGCCAACAAGCTCGTCGAACGACTAATTGCATGGGACGTCGATACGATATTCGGCCTTCCAGGAGACGGCATCAACGGCATCTTCGAGGCGCTTCGCACGCACCAGAAGAAGCTGAGGTTCATTCAGGTGCGCCACGAGGAAGCGGCCGCCTTCGCCGCGTGCGGGTATGCGAAGTACACCGGGCGCCTGGGAGTCTGCCTCGCGACATCCGGCCCGGGCGGAATCCACCTCCTCAATGGCCTGTACGATGCCAAGTGCGACGGCCAACCCGTCCTGGCCATCACCGGGCACACTTTCCACGACCTCATCGGAACTCACTATCAGCAGGACGTGGATCTGGACAAGCTCTACATGGATGTCGCCGCGTACAACCAGCGCGTCATGGGAGCAGCGCACGTGAACAACGTGGTGGACGAGGCGATCAAGACCGCGCTGAGCCAGCGCACCGTGGCTCACATCACGATCCCGAAGGACATCCAGGAGTGGCCGAGCTCCAACGGGCGGCGCTCCGACGCCAACATCCCGAAGCACAGCTCCGATATGTTCGCCACCTCCCGGCCGCTCCCGCCGCAGCAGCTACTGGAGGAAGCCGCGAAGATTCTCAACGGCGGCTCGCGGGTGGCCATCCTGGCCGGCCGCGGTTGCCTCGGCGCCCGCAAGGAGATACTGGATGTCGCGAAGAAGCTGGGTGCGCCGATCATCAAGCCGCTCCTCGGGAAGGCGGTGGTGCCGGACGACAGCCCCTACACCACGGGCGGCATAGGCCTGCTCGGCACTGCGCCTTCGCAGGACGCGCTGGAGGAGTGCGACACGCTTCTCATTGCGGGGAGCAGTTTCCCGTACATGGAATTCTATCCCCGCCCCGGCCAGGCGCGGGCGGTGCAGATAGATCTCGATCCCACGCGCATCGGACTTCGCCACCCCGCCGACGTGGGTCTCGTGGGTGACTGCAGGACGGTACTTCGCGGGCTCCTTCCACTCCTAAAGGACAACAGGAAGAAACGTGGCTTCCTCGAAAAGTCACAGGAGCGGATGAAGGATTGGCGCGAGCTGATGAAGGAGCGCGGCACGCGCTCCGACATGCCGATGAAGCCGCAGGTGGTCACCTACCACCTGAGCGAGCTGCTGGACGACGACGCCATAATCTCGGCGGACAGCGGCACCATCGCCACGTGGGCCGCGCGCTACATAGACATCCGCGGCGACATGCAGTTCTCGCTCTCGGGGATGCTGGCCACGATGGCCAACGGCCTGCCGTACAGCATCGGCGCAGCGGTCGCCTACCCGGGGCGCCAGGTGCTATGCATCGTCGGCGACGGCGGATTGTCGATGCTCATGGCGGAGATCGCGACCCTCGTGAAGTACGAGCTCCCGGTGAAGGTGATCGTGATCAAGAACAACGTGCTCGGCATGATCAAGTGGGAGCAGATGGTGCTGGACGCCAACCCCGAGTTCGGCGTGGAGCTGCAGCCCATCGACTTCGCCGCCTTCGCGCGTGCGTGCGGCGCCGAAGGGTACACCATCGAGCGCCCCGACGATGCCCCGGGGATACTGAAAGAGGCGTTGCGCCACAGAGGGCCGGCGGTGGTCGAGGCCGTGGTGGACCCGGACGAGCCGCCCATGCCCGGCAAGATCACGACGAAGCAGGCAATGCACTTCGCCGAGGCACTCGCACGCGGCCAGAAGGGGCGCTGGGACATCATCAAGACCGTGGCGGAGGACAAGGTCCGCGAGGTGGTCTAGGCGGGGATCCTCGTGGTACGGATGGTGGCCGGAAGGGGCACGGAGCATTTGCGCTCCGTGCCCCTTCTTCTACCGTGTCGCCGAGGGTGATGACGCCATTCTCCACTGCCCATCGATGTCGGTGGCAGCGATCTCCGGATGACGGGTATGGCAGGATGCATTCCCCGCTCTGGACGAGGCGAGAGCTTGACTCTGTACTTTGGTACGCTGGTGATACTTCCCTGCCCGGGCACCCGGCCGAGGGGCCGGACGCCGGACAGGAGGCACTTCAAATGAGCATCTATACCAGCCGGCTCCTCCGGCGCGCCAGGGTCGCTTACGATACCCTCGAGTGCAGAGTCGAGCGCCCAAACGGATTCTCCTTTCGCGCTGGCCAGTATGTGGACATCACTCTGCCGGATCCGCCATACGACGACCTGCTCGGCCCCACGCGCAGCTTCTCGATCGCGAGTGCCCCCTCGGAGCGCGACCTGCTGCTCCTCATGCGTCTCCGCGACACGGCCTTCAAGCGCGCGATGACCGACATGCCGCTCGGATCTGCGCTGCTGCTGGACGGTCCGGTGGACGACCTATCGCTCGCGTTGCATGATGGTCAGAGCGCCGTGTATCTGGCTGGCGGTGTGGGCGTAGCTCCCTTCCTCAGCGCAATCCGGCACGCGGCCGCATCCGGCGGCGAGCTGGACGCCACGCTCTTCTACTCGAACCGCCGTCCTGAAGATGCGGCATATCTCGAGGAGCTCACCGCCCTGGCCGAGCGAGTGCGGGGCTTTCGCTTCATCCCCACCATGACGAGGATGGAGCTCTCGGAGCGGACGTGGTCAGGGGAAACGGCGCGTCTCGGCGTCCCGATTCTCGAGCGCTACCTTCCCGCTATCCGCGGGCCGCGCTATTACCTGTCCGGTTCCACCCTCTTCATATCCGGCGTTCGTCAGGAGCTGGCGCGGGCCGGCATCCCCGGTACTGCCATCCGCGTGGAGATGTACGCCGGATACTGACTCACACCGGTCGCAGGGCCGAGCTTCGGGCCTCCACCCCCGCGTCCCCACTATTCGTCCGCTCGCGCAGCCGGCGGGCCGCGGCAACCATCGCCGTGACGGCTGGCCGCACCTCCTCCCACCGGCGCGTCTTGAGCCCGCAATCGGGATTCACCCACAGTTGTGCCGGCGCCAGCACCGTCAGTGCCTTCTGGAGCAGAGCCACGATCGCATCCACCGCAGGGACAACTGGAGAGTGCACGTCGTACACCCCCGGTCCCACCGCGTTGGGATAGCCCGTATGGCCGAAGGTATCGAGCAGCTCCATGTCGGAGCGCGACGTCTCGATCGAAAGCACGTCGGCATCCATGCGCGCCACGGCGCCGATGATCTCGTCGAACTCGGAGTAGCACATGTGCGTGTGGATCTGCGTCTCGTCGCGCACGCCGGAGGAGGCAAGCCGGAACGCATCCACCGCCCAGCTCAGGTATTCATCCCGCTCCGCGCTGCGGAGCGGAAGTCCTTCACGTATGGCCGGCTCGTCGATCTGTATGACCTGGATCCTCGCCGCCTCCAGATCGAGCGTCTCGTCGCGGATGGCGAGCGCCAGCTGTCTGCACGTGAGCTCGCGCGGCTGATCGTCTCGCACGAATGACCACTGCAGCATGGTGACCGGTCCGGTGAGCATCCCCTTGACCGGTCGCCGCGTGAGCGATTGGGCGTACACCGTCCACGACACCGTCATGGGCCGCGATCGGGCCACATCGCCGTAGATGATCGGTGGCTTGACGCAACGCGATCCATAGCTCTGCACCCAGCCATTCCTGGTGAAAGCGAAGCCCGTGAGAAGCTCGCCGAAGAACTCCACCATGTCGTTGCGCTCGAACTCGCCATGCACCAGCACATCGAGCCCCGCACTTTCCTGGAACCTCACGGCATCCTCGATCAGGGTGCGGATCGCCCCCTCGTACTCCGCGCTCGATAGCGTCCCGGCGCGGTGGGCCGCGCGCGCACGCCGCAGCTCGCTCGTCTGCGGGAAGGAGCCGATGGTAGTGGTCGGGAAGAGCGGCAGGTCCAGCATCTCGGACTGTCGCCTCCTCCGCTCCGCGAATGGAGCGCGTCGCAGCATCTCCTCGCCCACGGCCCCCGCACGAGCCGCGACGGCCGGAACGTGAATGCGCGGCGATGTACGGCGCGCCGCGACGGCGTGCCGCGACTCCGCCATCTCGTGCTCGACCGCTCCCCTTCCTTCACGAAGCGCCCGAGCCAGAACGCTGACTTCGCGGAGCTTCTGCTTGCCGAAGGCGAGCCAGCCGCGCAATTCGTCGTCGAGCTCGGTCTCGTTGTCGAGATCTACCGGTACATGGAGGAGCGAGCACGACGGAGCAACCATGAGTCGATCCGTGCCCACGCGGCTCGCGGCGAGAGTGAGTCGGTCGAGTGCCGCATCGAGATCGGTGCGCCACACGTTGCGCCCATCCACCATCCCGAGCGATAGCGCGAGGCTCTCGGGCGCGCGATCGAGCGCGACATCGAGCTGACCCGGCGCGCGCACGAGGTCCAGGTGCAGAGCGGCGACGGGGAGCTCGAGCGCGGTCGCCAGATTCTCACCAAGCCCGCCGAAGTAGGTGGCGAGGAGCACGCGCACCCCAACGTCGCCCAGCCGATCGTATGCCTGTCGGTACGCACGCAGTACGGTGGGATCGAGATCCAGCACGAGGCACGGCTCATCGATCTGCACCCATTCCGCGCCGGCGGCGTGCAGCTGCGCGAGGAGCCGCTCGTAGAGCGGGAGCGCGCGCTCCAGCCACCCCATGGGCTCGAGAGCGCTGCCGCGGCTCTTCGCCAGGAGCAGGAACGAGACCGGACCTACGATCACTGGCCGCGTGGTGAACCCCAGCGCCTTAGCCTCGAGAAACTCGTCCAGCACCCTGGACGATGCGAGATGGAGCTCCATTCCATCTTCCAGCTCGGGGACGATGTAGTGGTAGTTCGTGTCGAACCACTTGGTCATCTCCATCGCCGGAACCGCAGCCCCGTCTACAGTGGCGCCGCGCGCCATAGCGAAATAGCGGTCGATGTCGCTCATCCCGCCGAGCCGTCGGAATCGCTCCGGCACGGCCCCGAGCATCACCGCCGTGTCGAGCACATGGTCGTAGAGCGAGAGGTCGCCGGATGGGAAGTGATCTATCCCTGCCTCGGCCTGCATCTCCCAGTTCGCCCGGCGAATCGATCGAGCAGATCTCTCGAGCTCCTCCGCACCGCTCCTGTGGGCCCAGTAGGCTTCGAGTGCGCGCTTCAGTTCGCGGTTGGGGCCGATGCGTGGAAAACCGAGGTTTGCGGAGAGTGTCATGGCAGGCGAGTTACGGGAGGGAGTCCATGTGAAGGTCCCCAAAGCATCGGGTGACTGGTGTGACGGAAGTCACTCGCGCGTCGGCCCTCCCGTCCACGCGCGCACCTGACGCACCCGATCTCGATCTCGACAAGCCCGACAGGCCCGACGCTTCCGACGATTCCGCGCGTCGGAGCTGCCGATGGCACGAGGCGGTCAGTCGGATAGCTTTCTCAGCGCGGAGCCCTTGTGCATCGCGATGTGGTCGGTCTTGTCGCTTCTTATCTCGTACTGCGGCTCCTCCGGACTCGCGTGCACTGTGTAGCCCTTGAATCGAATCCGGGAAGTGACCACTCTCGTGATGTGCCCCGAGACGCGACCCGCCTCGGAATTCCAGCTCACATGGTCTCCTACCTTGAATCGCTTGTCGCTCATGGGAATTGTACCGTCCTTTCACGTCGAAGTAGCGTGACGCAACCTCCGCTCCAGTCGAACGCCGACCCCGCCCGCGCGCCACGCCTCGTGCGCTCGAGATACACGATCCCCGTCGTGCCGCCCTTCCGCCTGGACCTCACGGTAAGTGCACTCAGGCGCCTGCCCACGAACCCGATAGACGTCATCACGCCGGACGGGCGCTACCTGCACGCGATGCCCGCCGTTCACCATCCGGCGATCGTGCACGTACGGCAGAGCGACGGCGCACAGATCGAAGTTACCATAGATGCCGACCCGGCGGACTCGAACGGCCATCAGCGGATCCTCGCTCTCGTCGCACGCTCGCTCGGCGTCGACCGCGATCTCACTGAATTTTACGGCGCGGCCTCCAGGCTCCCATGGCTCCAACCGCTGGCCATACAGTTCCGCGGCGTCAAGCCACCGCGCTACCGCACCCTCTGGGAATCGTTGGTGAATGCGGTCGTGTATCAGCAGGTGAGTCTGCACGCCGCGAGCGCGGTAGTCCAGCGCATCATCCACGCTTTCGGCACCCTGCTCGAGAGCGAGGGCGTGCCCGTCTACCTCTTTCCGGAAGCCGAACAGGTACTCGCTGCATCGGACGATGCACTGCGGGGACTGGGCCTCAGCGCCGGCAAGCTCGCCACCCTGCGCCGCGCGGCGGACGCCATCGCCGCGGGGACGCTCGACTGGGATTCGCTCGAGCAGCTTCCGAGCGCCGAGGTGGCAGAGCGTCTGCGACGCATCAAGGGAATCGGACCGTGGACTGCGACGGTCATCCTGCTGCGCGGCCTCGGACGACTCGACGTGTTTCCCATGAACGATTCCGGAGTCACGCGAAACCTGTCGCTGACCGCCGGCAGCGCCGCGACCGACCTGAAAGCAATGCTCGAGGCTCTCGGCTCGCAGCAGGGGATGTTGTACTTCCACCTTCTCCTCGCACGGCTGGCAGCGAGAGGTGAAGTCGGGCGCCCGTCGCTTCCACCATGTTGACGGGAAGTATCTAGTGATCATCCAACCGGTCTCGCGGCCACTTCGGCTTCGCGTGGCTTATCGCGGTGTGGTCTCGCGCTCTCGCTTAGATTCCGGCGAAACGCTCAGCACGGAGATTACGACGCCATGAAAGCCGTACGATACTACAAGGCTCGCACGCCGTTTCGCCTGGAAGATGTTCCGGTGCCCGAACCCGGTCCGGGCGAGGTCCGCGTGCGCGTCGAAGCGGCCGGCGTTTGTCATACCGAGTTGCATTTCGAGTCCGGTCTGCTCGACCTCGGCGTCACACCGGTGACGATGGGCCACGAGATCGCGGGCACCGTGGATGCCGTGGGGAGTGGCGTGACCACGCGAAAGCCGGGCGATCGGGTGATCCTCTACTACTACGCTGGATGTGGCCAGTGTGAATGGTGCAGCCGAGGCGAAGAGAATCTCTGTGCCACGCCGCGTGCCGAGCTCGGATTCGTGAGCGACGGCGGCTACGCCGAGTATGTGGTGGCGCCTGCCAGAAACGCTGTCCCTCTGCCCGATTCGCTCTCCTTCGCCGATGCGGCACCGATAGGCTGCGGTGTGACGACGGCGCTGCACGCTTGTGAGCTGGCGCGCGTCTCTGCCGGCGACACGGTGGTCGTCTACGGTGTGGGCGGCGTGGGTTACGGCCTCGTGCAGATAGCGCGGCTCCGTGGAGCACGCGTGATCGCGATTGGCCGCTCGCCCGAGAAGCTCGCGCTCGCTACTACTCTCGGTGCCGACGCCACCGTGAACGCGACTCAGGTGAGCGACGTAGCCGCCGAGGTACGTGCGCAGACGAACGGACGCGGCGCCGACGTCGTCTTCGAGCTCGTCGCTACCGAGGATACGATGGTCGCTTCCACCGCTATGCTCGCGCGGCGCGGGCGGCTCGTCTTCGTGGGATACTCCGAGGATGCGCTCACGGTGCACCCTATCCAGCTCGTGATTCTCGAAGCGCAGGTGCTCGGGTCCGTCGGCAACACCCTCGCCGAGCTGGAGGAGGCGGTTCGGCTCGTGGCGGAGGGGAAAGTTCGCACCGTGGTGGATCGCGTGCTCCCGCTGGAGTCGTACGCCAGTGGGCTCGACGCCCTGCGAAAGGCGAACGTCGTGGGTCGCGTGATCCTCGCGCCCCACCGATTGGAGTAGGACCCTTCCCGCCCCCTCGGACTCCGCGCTGCGCGGCGCCTGGGAGCACTATCCGCACAGAGACCCGCGAGAGGACGCGCTACCTACCATCGCGCGATATCATGTGGCGCCGCTCACGCCCGATGACTCGTTGCAGGGCGGCATTCAGCTTGCCCTCCTACCTGTCGAGCCGGTCGAGCTACGACGCCTATCAGTCGAATTCCAACACGGCCGTCGCGGTGGTGTTGTACAGGCGGGCGTCGCGGCATTGTTCTTCATCTGTGGCGATCTCGCACACATGAATCCGGCAGACCCGGCAACGTCGATACCCATGGCGCCATGGGTTGTTCGATTCCCATCTGCACTCTCGTCCACCACAGCATCGGCTCGGCAGTCGCCGGTCGCTCGGTAACCGTAGCGTCCAACGACACGACCATCGTGGTGATGCGCCACGGGGCGGCGATCGGGGTGAGCTGCGGCTCGACCTTGCTTGTCGCGGAGTCCAACCCGATGAGCGATACGCTCCAGGTACAGGTCTGCCCTTAGCAAGGGGAACCGGGCGCCACTTCTGCCGGGCTCGTAGGCCGGACCCCGACAACGAATCCGGCATTCCCCGAATGCGTGCGACGAGCCTGTGGGCTAACCTCCTGTGGGGTACAAAAGGAGGTCGTCATGCCGCCCCGCCGCATCCTGATCGTGTACGCCAGCCACTACGGACAGACAGCGAAGATTGGCCGCTATCTCGCCGACCGGCTGCGCGCCTCGGGATCCACCGTGCTCCTGTCCAGCGTAAACGACGTACCGCGCCTCATCCCCCCCGCGAGCTACGATGGCGTGATGATCGGCGCGTCCATCAATTACGGCAGACACCAGCGCTCCATCCGTCGTTTCGCTCGCGCGAATCGAGAGGTGCTGCAGAAGCTGCCATCCGCGTTCTTCTCGGTGAGCGGCGCCGAGTGCAGTCCCAATGAAGAGTCGCGCGCGATGGCGCGGCAGTACATCGAGAACTTCGCGCGCGAAACCGGCTGGCAGCCAGCGATGACCGAGTCGATCGCCGGTGCGATGGCGTACACGAAGTACTCGCCGATGATGCGCTGGATCATCAAGCGAATCTCGCAGAAGGAGGGAGGGCCCGCGGACAGCTCTCGAGACTACGAGTACACCGATTGGGATCAGGTGGGGCGCTTCGCCGATCGATACACCGGGGCCCTGGATGCGCCGGATGTAGTGGCAGCGGCAGCCACGGGCTGACGTAGCGAATTTCGCCTGCGAGAGCCGGCTGGCGCGAGTCTGGCACGCGTCGCGATGTGGTTCACCTACACCGAGGGAAAGCAGATGCGCGTAGCCGATCTGATGCAGACCGACCTTTCCACCGTGCCGCCGGACGCTCCGGTGGCGGAGGTAGTGCAGGCGATGGCCGACGGTCATGTCTCCGGCCTTCCGGTAGTCGACTCCGACGGCCGCGTCCTCGGCGTCGTGTCGGCCACCGACGTCCTGCAAGCCGCCGCGGAGCACGAGGGCCGACGGGGACGGACGACGCTCTTCGAGCATACTACCGCTCGCGACCTCATGACCTCGGGAGCGATCACCATCGAGCCGGACGCCGATGTGCGCGAGGCGGCGCAGCGCATGCTCTACGGTGAAGTGCGCCGGCTCTTCGTGGAAGAGAAGGGCCGCCTGGTCGGCGTGGTGTCGCAGACCGACATCGCTCACGCAATGGGGAGCGGGCGACTCTGAGAGGCACCTTACAGGAGCATGAGGCCGAGCGCGCACATTGCCACAAAGGTCCCCGGCATGTTCCGCACTTTCAGTGGACGGGTGGGTTTGCGCGCATAGCACTCGAGCATGTTGCCTCGGAACGCGAAGGAGCGTCGCACTCCAAGAAAGCGGAGAACGAAGGATAGTGCGTCATGAATCGGGCGCGCATACGGGGTGCCTCTATAGGGAAACTCGAATCGCAGCACGTCCATGCCAAGATTCTCGAGGATGCCCCGCAGGATGCTGTCGGACACCTGCATGAAGTTGCGTGGCGGGTCGATCGCCGGGAGCTCCTGGAAGAGGCGATAGTTCAGGCTACCGATATTCGGGGTTGCCAGGAACACCATGTACCCTCCGGCACGGAGCCACCGGATACAACGCTTGATCGTAGCGATCGGTTCGTCCAGATGCTGGATCGTTCCCCGGAAGATCACCAGGTCGAACGATTCGTCGGGCATGCCGGATAGATCCGTCCGGATGCCGCGTGCGGTGAGCGCTTCGAGCGCGATCGGCGCCACTTCGATTCCGAAGCGCTCCCACCGTGATGGCGTGAAGAGCTCGAGAAAGTCACCACAGCCACACCCGACGTCGAGCACGGTACCCGACTGGATGTAGCGAGTGATGCGCTCGTACTCCTGCCGGTACATCGCCCGGCGTTGCCGGAACGCTACGCTTCCGTAATCCGGAAGGTATTCACGGAAGTAGCACTCATCGTACAGCCGGGTATAGTCGATGGCGCCAGGTGAGGCATACGACCTGGACTGATCATGCGACCGATTGGCTGGCGCCATGCGACAACTCCGCGCCACGATACGACTTCCCGGGCAGTCCCTTCCGATCACACATCCTGCCCAGCCGGACGAATACGACTCGCCAATCGTGTCTTGCACGAGCTCTCCGACCGCAGAGCGAACGTACGACGCTCATAAGGCAGATCAACGCAATAATGGCGCCGCCGAACCAACTGGAGGGCGAAGGTGCGCGACCTCGGAACGGGCCCTGTCGGGCACCTGCAGTCATGCGCGCCGGACCCCATGTCCTGCTTACATTTCCAACCACGACTCGTCCGTTACTCGGTGTGGTGGCGCCAGCCAGTGCCACGCGCTCCCCACCACACAGACTCTCGTCGCCCGATTCCCCCACGCCCATGCGCTCTCCCCGCAAGCTAGTCATCGGAATCGCCGCCGCCATCGGCGTCGTCATCATCCTCCTCGCGGTACTCCCGTACCTCTTCCGCGATCGGATCGCCGCCCGGGTGCGCGCCGAGATCGCAAAGTCGGTGAACGCCGACGTGCGCTGGGGCGGCGTGGGAATCGGCCTGCTGCGGAACTTCCCCAACGTCACCTTCCGGTTGAACGACCTCGCGGTGATCAACCAGAAGCCGTTCGAGGGCGACACGCTCGTCGCCATGCGCCAGTTCAATGTGGTGCTCGACCTGGCCAGCGTCCTCCGCAACGTCATGAGCGGCGGCTCGATAGTGGTGCGCGAGGTGAACATGCAGCGGCCCGTCGCACGCCTGCGCGTCCTGAAGGACGGGACTGCCAACTGGGACATCATGAAGGAGCAGCCTGCCGAGGAGGCCGATACCAGCAAGGCGCTCGCGGTGTCGCTGCGTCACCTCGCTGTCGACGACGCCGACATCACCTTCGACAGTCGCGAGTCCGACCTCGCGGCCGCGCTCGCGGGGCTCGATGTCGACCTGAATGGCGACTTCACCCAGGACCGCTTCGACCTCGGCACGCGCGTCAAGGCGGATGACGTGACGGTTCGCTTCGCGGGGATGACCTATCTGGACAAGGTCGCGGTCGGCCTCGATACCGACATCGGCGCCGACATGCGCGCGAAGCGCTTCACATTCGACGACGATCAGCTCCGGCTCAACGACCTCGTGCTCGCCTTCGGCGGCTCCGTGGGGCTTGGCGATGAGAACACGGCGATCGATCTCACCTTCTCGACGCCGAGCACGGAGTTTGGAGAGATACTCTCGCTCGTCCCGGCCGTGTACGCAAAGGACTTCGACAAGGTGCAGACATCCGGGAAAATGTCCGTGCAGGGGAAGGTGAACGGCGAGTACGGGCCCAAGGCCTTCCCCGCC
Organism: Gemmatimonas aurantiaca; assembly: GCA_044463245.1. Classification (GTDB taxonomy): domain Bacteria; phylum Gemmatimonadota; class Gemmatimonadetes; order Gemmatimonadales; family Gemmatimonadaceae; genus JADGGM01. The sequence continues at coordinate 59,734 of JBIQMO010000003.1, read as the reverse complement.
CTCGCCATCCGCGCACAGGTGGAGAATGGCAGCTTCCGCTACCCCGACCTCCCCCTTCCCGCGCGCGACATCGCGCTCGACCTGGCGGTGGACAACCCCGGTGGGAACGTCGACAGGACCGTCGTGAAGCTGGACCGCTTCCACGTGGTCATCGGCCAACGCCCACTCGACGCGCGCCTCGTTCTCAGCACCCCGGTGAGCGATCCCGAAGTGCAGCTCACGGCGAAGGGAGCCGTGGAGCTGGCGGACGTGCGCCGCACCGTGAAGCTGGAGAACGTCAAGGAGCTCGCGGGGCTCGTCAGTGCCGATTTCTCGGTACACACGAAGAAGTCGTGGGTGGATGCGGGGCAGTACGATCGTGTATCCGCCTCGGGCATGCTCAGCGCGTCGCACATCAAAGCGAGCGGCGCCGCCCTGCCCCACCCCGTCTCGGTGGATACCACCCAGCTTCGCTTCACGCCGCGGCGTGTGGAGCTCCCTACTTTCGTCGCCCGGATCGGGAGCAGCGACGTCCGTGCGAGCGGCTCGCTCGAAAATCTCATCGGCTTCGCGCTGAGCGACGACGTGCTGCGCGGCCAGGCTACGGTCGCGAGCGACAAGTTCGACCTCGACGAGTGGCGCTCCGATGAGGAGTCCGAGACCATCCCGGTACCAGCGAACGTGGACTTCACGCTCGGCTTCTCGGCGAAGCAGGTTCTCTACGGGAAGCTCGACATCGCCAACGCGCGAGGCCGCGTCCTCATCAAGGACCAGCGCGTCACGCTCGACGGCTTCCGCATGAACATGCTCGGCGGCGGGGTGCTGGCAAACGGCTACTACGAAACCACGACGCCGGCAAAGCCCACCTTCGCCTTCGACGTGGACGTGGATTCGGTGGATATCCCGACCGCCTTCTCCTCGCTCGCCACGATTCAGCAGCTCGTGCCGCTCGCGAAGTACGCCCGCGGCAAGTTCTCCTCGAAGCTCGCGCTCAGCGGGCCGCTCGCGCAAAACATGATGCCTGTGTTCGATGTGCTCAGCGGCAACGGGCAGTTCACGACGGCCGGCGTGGCAATCGAGAACTTCCCGCCGCTGGAGAAGCTCGCCGACGCGATCCATGTCGACCAGCTGCGCGATCCCATGATGCGCGCCATCAAGGCAGCGTTCACCATCGACAAGGGCAGACTCTTCGTCAAGCCGTTCGACGTGAACGTCGGCAACGTCGCCATGACCGTTTCCGGCTCGAATGGGATCGACCAGTCGCTCGATTACGATCTGGCGCTCGCGGTGCCTACGTCTCTCCTCGGCTCCAGCGCCAACCAGGCGATCAGCAAGCTCGCCGCGAACGCCGGCCGCGCGGGGATCGACCTGGGCAGCGCCGAAGCCGTGTCGATCGGCGTGAAGGTCACGGGAAGCATCACCAACCCGACCGTACGCCCATCGTTCACGGGTACCGCCGGCTCCCTCAAGGAGGGCGTGCAGCAGGCAGTTCAGACGCAGGTGGAGAGCCGGGTCGCGGAGACGAAGGAGAAGGTGGACTCCGCCGCCATCGCAGCCAGGAAGCGCGCGAGTGAGCAGGCGGAGAAGATCATCGGCGAGGCCGAGCAGCGAGCCGCGCAGATCCGCGCGGCCGCAGACTCGACCGCCGCGCGCGTGCGCAGCGAGGCAGACGAGAAGGGGAAGGCAATGGTGGAGAAGGCCGGCAATCCGGCTCTGCGGATCGCGGCGCAGGCGGGGGCAAACAAGTTGCGGCAGGAGGCGGACGACCAGGCCAACAATATCATACGCGAGGCGGGTGCGCGGGCCGATTCGCTCGTGGCTGATGCGCGGCGGAGGGCCGCGGCCATAGCGCCGCCCGATTCGTCCGGACCGTAAGCTGCGTCGGCCGCGATCAGCCGCGTCTCTCCGAGTCGCGAAGCTGCGCGAGCCGCCGGCGAGCCTGGGCTACTCGAGGCTGCAGCTCGGGGTCCGCGTCTTTCCACAGGTCTACGAACCGCGCGTAGTGCGAGGCTGCGCGCGCATAGTCGCCCCTGGCCTCGTACAACTCCCCGAGCCGCTCGTGCATACCCGGCAACAGCGTGGGATCGAGCGGCCTATCGTAGCGCCAGGCGAACGGCGTAGCGATGTAGCGCTCGTACGAAGCGATCGCCGAGTCCGGCATGTTCGCCTGATCGTACGCACGCCCCAGGCCTGCCGACAGACAAATCGTACATTCGTCGGCTGGACCATCGGGAAGCTCGTCGGCGAGCCTGAACTCCCGAACGGCGTCGAGCGGACGCCGTTCGGCGAGAGCGATCTCCGCGAGCGCCCGGTGCCGGACCGGCTCGTTACTCCGTAACGCCGCCGAATCCTTCACCTCCCTGGCGTACCTTCCCAGTAGCTCGCGCGCGCGATCGGGGCGGCCGGCGAGAGCATAGAGAGCAGCCAACTTCGCATCGGGACGTTCGAAGGCATCCATCGTGGATACCGAGCTCCGCTCGAGGGCGGAATCGAGAATGCGCGTGGCACGCTCCGGCCGCTCGTGGAAGAAGATCTCCAGCAGCGCGGCATCCTGCGCGCCTGCCAGCGGCGGCGCCGCTCCGCGAGCGCTGTCCTGCGCGCGCGCGTCGTCGTTCAGACGCACGGCTTCCGCGATCCGCCCCCCGAGCAGAGCATGATCACCGAGCATCGCCGTGGCCTTCGACCGGTGCATCGGATCGGCGTCGCTCGCCCGCATCCGCTGCAGACCGGAGAGTGTGGCCTGGCTGAATCGGCCACGCGCGTACTCGAGTGCGGCCACGTTGATCAGGATCTCCGGGCTCTCGCCGAGCGCGTTGCGCGCACGGGCGAGGGCGGAGTCGGCCGCCGCGATACGCCCCTCCTCGACCATTATGGGAATCAGGTTGAGGAGGGCAAAGGGCACTTTCCTGTCGTGACGCAGCTGACGGGAGTAGAGCGAGTCGGCCGCCGCGAACTCCCTGCGGCCCCAGAGCAGCAGCGCCAGATTGTTCAGCGCTACGTCGTCCAGCGAGTCGCGCTCGAGTACGGCCGTGTACGCGGCGACGGCGCGTGCGCGGTCGCGCCCGGGACCGAGGTCGAAGTAGGTGGCGGTCGCCAGATTCCTCTCCCGCTCCGTGAGTCGGGCGCGGTATTCGTACGCCTTCGCCACGGCCGCGTTCACACGGGTAGGTGACATCCCCGCATTACTCATCGCCACGCCGAGCTTGCGGTATGCCATGGCGAACGAAGTGTCGAGCGAGATCGCTTCCTGGAAGAGCTGGATCGCCTTGGCGTAATTCACCTCGAGCTCGTTGGCGCGCGCACCATCAGCGTACTTGCGGAGTGCTTCCAGCGACGATGTCGTGACCTGCTCGAGCGGCGGCGAGGCGTGCACCGCTCGCAACGACTCGCCGATCCGGCCACGTAGCTTGCGAGTTAGTGCGTCCACACCCGGAATGAGCGCCTTCGGCCCATCGATGGCATCGCGATACGACGCGAGCTCGTCGCCCGACTCGGCGGCCACCAGCCGCAGGGTGACGATGTATCCTCCGGAGAGCGGCGTCAGCTCTCCATCCACGATCGCCTTGATGCCTTCTCGTGCCGCGATCTCACGAGCGAGACCGAGATCTACCCGGCTGGCTGGCGGGCGCTGCATCCGCTCGAGCGCCTCCGCTACGCTCGCCTGGGGCACCACGGAGATCACATCCGACTGGCCGAGATCGGTACGCACGGCCTCGGCCAGGACACCGGCGAGCGATGTGTCGGCCCCGCTGCCGTGAAAATCCGTAACCAGAACGCGCTCCGACCTGTCGATCTTCCCCGCGGCGAGCAGCGAGCCCGCCGGCCCGACTCCGAGCGCGCGGAGCCCCATGTAGCCGGCAACCAGCAGCGCGAACGCTGCCACCGCCAGTACTCCACCCAGCGCGGTGCGCCGCCAGGTGAGATGCGGACGAGCGCGAATCGCCAGTTTGGAGAACGCGGTACCGCGCAACCGCGTCCCTCCCGGCGTGGTGGGAGGGATCGTCTTCGCGAGCCGCGCCTGGTGGTGCACGAGCGCGGTCCCGAGGATGACGGGGAGACCGAGCGCCATCACGATCAGCGCGCCGGTGAACACCCAATCGGGAAGGCCTACGGCGGTGATGGCCAGACGCGCGAGCAACGCGACGCCAAGGAAGGCGACTGCGTAGAGCACCAGCGCGCGACCGAGCGTCCTGCGTGTAGCCAGCGCGATCGCCGGAGCCGCCTCACGCGAGCCGCTGGTGGCCACGTCATCGAGAGCACGAACCAGCTCCGCGGCCGACTGCGGTCGGTCGGCCGGCTCCTTCTCGAGACAGCGCATCACGAGCCTGGCCAGCGACGGCGGTGTATCCGTGCGAATCGAGCCGATGTCCTCGGGGGCTTCACCGAGATGCGCGGCCAGCAGCTTCTGCGGCGAGCGGCCGTGGAAGGGAGGATGCCCGGCGAGCAGCTCGTATGCGGTGACGCCCAACGCGTAGATGTCGGCGCGATGGTCCACGTCGGGATCGCCCGCCACCTGCTCGGGCGCCATGTACGCCGGAGTGCCGATGGAAGATCCGAGCTGCGTGAGCGACTCACCAGGACGCTCGTGCATCGATGCCGCCAGCGCCTTCGCGATCCCGAAGTCAGTGACGACCGCGGCGCCCTCGGAGAGAAGCACGTTGTCGGGCTTCACGTCACGATGCACCACGCCGTGCCGGTGGGCGTACGCCAGCGCACGAGCTACGTCGCGCAGTATCCCGACCGTCTCGGAGATGGGAAGCGGCCCGCGCGCGATCCGCGCGCGCAGCGACTCGCCATCCACGAATGGCATCGTGTAGTACGGGAGGCCGCCCACGTCACCGGCGGCGAGCAGGGGGACGATGTTGGCCTGCTGCAGACTGGCGGCCAGGCGGATCTCGCGCTCGAACCGCTCGACCGAGACCCCAGCAGCGAGGTCGGGAGCGAGCACTTTCACGACCACCCTGCGGCCGAGGCGGAGATCGTCGGCCACGAACACACGGCTCATCCCTCCGCCGCCGAGCTCACGGTCGAAGGTGTAGCCACTGCCCAGATTGGACAGTAGTCGCTCGCGCAGGTCCGGTGCCACCATCTGCTGCCCCCGCGGAGTTACATCCAGCTTCTCGGGTGAAGATTAGGCGACAGGTTCGCTGCCGCACAAGAGTCGCGAACGCGTGGCGTGAGATGAGTTGCGTGCCAGATCGCTGACGTGCACGACCATGCAGGGAGACCGCCAACGGCCGATCGAACCGACGGAGAGCCGCGACTGCCGGAGCTGCGGGCGCTCGCTGGCAGCCGGGAGAGCGCTCCCTCTATCGACGAGCGGCCCGTCTCGCCCCCTGTAGAGGCTTCTCCTTCCGGCGACTGAGAGCGCGGCTCACGCTCCGCGTGATTCCGGAAATCGCCGCATCGATCGCGGCGCTCGTGGTCGCACTTCCCTCTTCCACTACCACGCTCGGGAGTCCGCTCGATACCACCTTCACCTGGCAGCGATGGTCGACGCCGCCGCGCGGGCCATTCACATCGCGAAGCCGCACGCTCACCCGCTCTATGGATGTCGCGAACTTCCCCAGCTTCTGCCCCAGTTTAGCGCGAATGTAGCTGCGCGTGCCAGCATCGATCTCCACGCCCGCCGCACGGATGTTGACCGGAACGAGCGGCGCTTCCGTCCGTCCTGCAGCGCGCTTGGTGGCGCGCGGGAGCTGCGCCGCCATCGGCTCGCGCTTGGTACGGTTCTCCGGGCGGCGCGATTTCCGCTCGGCTGCTTCGCTCCGCTGCCGCGCTACCGGGTTGCCGCCGAGTCGCCTGCTGCTCGCGGGTGACCGGAGTAGATCGCGCTCGGTGCTGCTCAGGCGCGCGCTGCCATCAGTTGCCTGCAACGCGTCGAACACATCGGTTGCGGTGACGATTCCCGCCAGTTTGTCTCCCTCCACTATGGGGAGCGAGCCGATGAGCTTCGAACGCATCAGCTTGGCCGCATCTCGCAGCGTGACGTCGGGAGACACCGTCACCACCGAGCGCGTCATCATGCTCCCCACCGTGCGCCCGCGACGCTGCGCCGCGCCGGCGCGCCCGCCCAGATCGCGCTCGGACACGACGCCAGCCACCTCCCCCATGTGCGTCACTACGAGGTGGCGAATCCCACGCCGACGCATGCGCGTCCACGCTGCGCTGGCCGGTTCGGATGACCTGATGGTGATGACGCGGGGCGTCATGATGTCGGCAAGTCGCATGGTGGTCACCTCGCTCGTGATCGATGCGCGCTCCGGGTCGAGACCCGGAGTGGACGATCGACGAGCCGCACCTACCGTGCCGCCTGCCGCGCTACGGCTAGGCAATGCGGGCGCACCACCTCGACGGCCATACAAAGGAGTACGGTGTCGAAGTCGTGCGCCCCCGCTCCGCTTACTTCGAGCTCGCCTGCTCGCCGAAGAGCTTCTTGTCGAGCGACTGCGCCGCGAGCATGTGCGCCTGGAACGCCGGCGCGACCTTCTCTACGAACGCCTTCAGCTCCTCGTTCTTGATCGCGGGGAGGAGCTGCTGATTCACCGCATCGATCACCGCCTTGTGGAAGGCGACCTCGTGGTCGAGATACGCCTTGTCGAAGTCGGCGCCATGCTTCGAGCGCAGCATCGCCATCGTCTCGGCCTGCTGCTTCGCGCTCTGGTCGTCCTTCGGCGGCGTGGGCGTCACGCCGAGCTTCTTCGCGAGATCGCGTCCCTGCTGCCGAACCATGCGGTGATCGCGAGCGAACATCGCGCCCATTTCGCGAACTTCCTTCGACTGCCCATGCTGTGCGGCGAGCTCCCCGGTCTCTACGTCCGCTGTGTTGGCGGCGTCGAAGATGGCCGCGATGGTCGCATCATCTAGCGCGACCCGAGTGCTCGAAGGCGCGAAGGTGTCCGCCGAGACCGCTGACGTCTTAGGTGCTCCGAGCGCGGTAACCGGGTAGCTGGCGGCCGCGACGAGAGCGGCCGCGGTTAGTGAGAAAGCGAGCTTCCGCATGAATGCCTCCTGAATTGGTCCTGAGTTGGAACAGCGAGACGAAGCGGACTACAGGAGGCAGAGTATGGAAGCTGTTAGACAATAAGTCAAGATGTTTTTTGACAAATTGCGTAATTGCAATCCAGACGCTATATTCGCTAAGGGACCCTATCGAGGTAACGATGCTCCTAACCCGTTGGAGCCAGAAGTTTTATCAGACTACCCGCGGCCGCATCGTCGCCCTCCTCCGCAAGGCGACGCTAACCGTGGACCAGATCGCCAGTGCGCTCGGCCTAACCGATAACGCCGTTCGCTCGCACCTCACGAGTCTCGAGCGCGACGGGCTCATCGAGCAGAGCGTGTCCAGACGGGGAGGCGTGGGCAAGCCCGCCTACGAATACCGGATCGCGACCGACGCGGAGCCGCTCTTTTCGCAGGCGTATCTACCGATCCTGGTGCAGCTCCTCGAAGTTTTGCGCGACCGGTTCCCCCCCGCGGAGCTCGAGCGAGTGATGCACGATGTCGGGACGCGCATGGCTGCCGGTCAGGACGCCACACCGGGCGAGCTGCGGGAGCGCGTGAAGAGTGCGTCGGCGCTCCTGGACGCGCTTGGCGGAGTGACGGAAGTCGAGACGAACGACGACGGTGTGCTCGCCATTCGCGGTTTCAGCTGTCCGCTCGGTGCCGCCGTGCACGGACACCCGGAGGTGTGCCGGGCAGTCGAGACGATGCTGTCCAACGTGATAGGTGCTCCGGTGCACGAGTGCTGCGAGCGCGGCGACCGGCCGCGCTGCTGCTTCGAGATCGTCGAGAAGAGCGCATGAGCGAGGAGCTCGCACGCACCGGAGCGTAAGTCGTAAGGCGAGATCAACTCTGCCGACGGCTCGCAGCCTCGCGACCGCTGCTCTCCTGGATCGCGATACGGAATAGTACCGTGCGGAATGGAGTGGGATCGTCCTCGCCCAGCGCATCCGGGACGGCAGTGCGGATCAGATCCAGCGCCTGACGCCACGCGCCCTCGTCCGGCTCGAGTACGTAGAGGCCGCCGTATACCACCACGCTGCGCCAGTCGTACGGGCCCTCCACTTCGTCCACCTCGAACGCCACCCACTTGTGGTGAGCGAGTATGTCCATCTTCTCACCGGGCGACGTGCGACCGTAAATCCAGCCGTCGCTGTAGAGATAGTGCACCGGGACGATGTTCACGCGATCGTGGAACGAGTACGCCATGCGTCCCACATGATTGCGTGTCAGGATCGCCCGCATCTCCGTCGCGTCGAGCGCGCGGAAGTGTGGACGCGCATCCGTGTGCATGTTTCCTCCTCGATCGCGGGGAACGCGCCTTCACTCCAGGGTACCACGGCCGACGCATCGCTGCAATCGGAGCGCGCCGCACGCCATGTGCGGAATTCCCCCACATCGAGCAGTCACGCGCTGCCGATGTGATCCGTAGCCAAGCAGGCCGCAGCTAGCCCAGCGAAAACGCCCCGCGCACATCGCGCAGCACCGAGTGCGTGATCTCGTTTCCTTTCGCGGTGCCATCGCGGAGCACCTCACGCACGTGGGCACGATCACTCACGAGCTCCGCCCTGCGCTCGCGCATCGGCGCGATGACGTCCTCCAGCACGCCCTCGAGCCGCCGCTTGAGCGCCACGTCTCCGAGCCCGCCGCGGCGGTAGTGTTCCTTCAGTTTCTCGACCGCTTCGCTGTCGGGATCGAACGCGTCGAGATACGCGAATACCACGTTCCCCTCGACACGCCCAGGGTCGGACGCCCTGACGTGCCCCGGGTCGGTATACATCGCGTTCACCAGACGGCGTATCTCCCCGGGAGACGCAGTCAGCGGAATCGCGTTGCCGAGCGACTTGCTTGCCTTGCGGCCGTCGATGCCCGGGAGCCGCGGCGTGCTCGAAAGCAGCGCCCTGCACTCGGGGAGAATCTCCTTCCCGGCGAGGCGATTCACGCGCCGTACGATCTCGTTGGTCTGTTCGATCATCGGAAGCTGATCATCGCCAACGGGCACGAGCGTCGCCCGGAAGCCGGTGATGTCCGCCGCCTGGCTCACCGGGTAGCAGAGAAATCCGGCGGGGATGTCGCGCGCGAAGCCGCGCAGCTCCACTTCGGCCTTCACCGTGGGATTGCGCTCGAGCCGCGCGACCGTCACGAGGTTGAGGTAGAGCACGGTGAGCTCCGCGAGCGCGGGAAGGCGCGACTGCACGGCAATGTCGGTGAGCGCCGGGTCGATGCCGGCCGCGAGGTAGTCGAGCGCCACCTCTTCGACGTGCTTGGCCACGTGCGCGGCGCGGCCGCTCGAGTCGGTGAGCGCCTGCAGGTCGGCGATCAGAAGGGTCTGTGCACAGCGCCCCTGAAGCTCCACCCGGGTGCGCAACGAGCCAACGAAGTGGCCCAGGTGAAGTGTGCCGGTCGGACGGTCGCCGGTGAGAATCCGATCCGCTGGGGTCGGAGCGTCCGATCCGGCAGGATTCGCCGGAACCGGCTTTGTGGCCTCGTCTCTCGTGGACTGTCCCAGTACGGTGTCGTGCTGCATTGGTCGAGCTCCTCGGATGGTGGAGGGATCCGCTCGACCTCGGGCTCCTCCCTTGCCGCGGCGCAACGACGTGCAGCCGAAAACGACAAAGGGTCGCTCGAACATCGAGCGACCCCGGTATCAGCGCGTTACGGATAGGCGCGTGCTAGCAGGCCGCTCGGAAAGCGGGCCACCACCAGAGCATTCGCGTGACTGTCCGTGGTTTCGTCATGTCGTGAATGATAGCTCCGGGCGGTGTCAGCCGGAAGTCGCCCCGGCTCACCGGGTTCGTGCATTGCGACGATTCTTGCATCGCTGGAAGGCGGTACTTCGCGAGGCCCACCATGGCAATCACCGGCGCTCACGGTAACGTCAGCCACTTCATGGACGCCCCCCGGCACACGCACTCGCACGAGGTGCTGCGAGCCGGAGCTCTGGGAGCGGGAGTGGTGTGGCTGTGGATCCTCCTCATCGGCGCGCTCTACGGCTCGCCGCTGCGACTGGCCACGTTGCTGGGCGACGGCCTCGCCCACATCGCCCGCGTAGTGTCTCCACCGGCGTGGGTCGCGGTCGTCGTCTTCACCATCTTCCACTTCGTCGCCTGGATCGGGATAGCCGAGGTGATGGTGATCGTGCTGCGGGTGGCGGTGAAGACGCCCGCGGTGCTCCTGCTGGCCGCCGTCGTGACGATTCTCGTTCTCCTCGCGCTGATCGGCATCACCATGATCTTCGCGAGCGGCGGCCTCGGCGGCGGCTTCGCCTGGCCCAGCATCTACGTTGGAAGCATCCTGGGGCTCGCGGCTACGGGAGGCTACCTGCTGCGGTGGCATCCCGAGGTCCGTACCGAGCTGGCGCACGTGGACGACGACTGACCGCCGAGACCGCGCCTATCGAGGTACGAGACGCGAGCCGGCAGACCGATATCGAGCGCTCACGATGTGCCGCGTCACTCGCCGTAAGCGATGACACAGTACCGTTGGCGCCAGTAGCTGTTCTCGTACCGGTTGTCGACATAGCGGACGCGGCGAAGACCACCCGCCTTGGCCGCGGCAGCGACGCTCGCATCGCCGTTGGGCCCGAAGGTGAAGAGGTAGGTGACCGCGCACGACTTGCCCTGCTTCATGCTGGCGAGCCGAGAGTAGTCGACCCCTCCATCCAGTGGATTCACGACGACAGCCGGCGTCAGGGTCGCGACACACCCGACAAGAGCGAGTGAGAGCGTCGCGAGCGCCGCCGAGCGCGGCAACACGCTCTTCAACGCGGGCCGCGGTGCGAGTGCAGAACACAACGTGAGGTGCTGCATGATGGACCTCCTTCGTCGAAGGGACACGGATGCGCCGATCGAAGCCGTCGGAAGGCCGAGCGGCCTCGTCCGCGAACGACGGATGGTGGCCGTGGAGGCATCCGCTGCCTGAACGTGCCGAGACGAGCCATCGCCCATGACAACCACGCTTCACGCCGGCCGCGCCACGCCGGCTGCTGACACCTCGGTGCCCAGCTCGCGAGCGGCGTCGACGGATGGGAGCGCATGATGGAACGGCGGCGCCACCGCTTCACACACGAACGTCTGCGCGAACCCCTCCTCGGCCTGCTCGCGCACACGGAAACCCGCTGCTGCGAGCATGGCGGACACGCAGCTCGGCGACATCCCCCAGAACCAATTGCCGTACCCAGCATCCGGTTGAAACGGATCGGTGATCCCTTCCTGACGCCCCAGTCCCAGACTCGATAGATTCCACGTGCTCCGTGACTTCGCGTCGAGCATGGGATAGAACACGGCAGCGTGCGGAAGACCGCGAATCTCCGGTATCGTGGCGGTGCGAAGGATCAGCGTCTCGCGACAGATGCGACGCAGCGCGACGAGAAGGTCGAACGGGCTGGGATGGTGGTAGAGCACGCCCGCGCAAAGGACCACATCGACCTCTCCTACTCGCTCGAGCGTCCTTTCGCTCACGATGTCACCCAGCACGAACTCCACCCGCGACTTCTCGCGGGTGCGCCGTGCCTCGAATTCGGGGGTGGGGCCGAAGACGTCCACACCTACCACCCGCCCCGCGCCCACCCGCTCGGCAACGAATGCGTACTCGCCGTTCACACCCCACATGCACCCGATGTCGGCAAACGAGCGGCCGGGAGTGAAGCGCTCCACATATCGCGGCAGGTTGCCGTAGTCGCCCACGGTGCGACCGCGCCGCCGCACCCAGCGCCGCCAGATCCGATTGCCGAGTGGACGCTTGAGCAGACGCACCTTCCACGCATGGAGCATTGGCAGCTCCGTCTCTCCACTCAGCCGCTCATCGGCGGCTCGGGACAGCGTCGTGCACCACCAGGTACACTGCCCACGCTCTCGTCCTCCTCTGTCAGATCGCGCTCATCGGAGCTGGGAACGGGGTGCTCGCGCTCCCAGGGATCGGACCGGACTGCAGCGAGCGAGGGGCTGCGGCCCAGACGACTGGCCCTGCGCCCGGCCCGCCAGTACGCGAACGGTCCCGCAAGGTGCCCGGTCACCTCTGCCAGCACCATCCCTACCGGGTATGGGGAGCGTCGCAGTACGACGCGGGCGAATTGCTTCATGTCATGCACGGGAAGCTCGACCAGTACGCGCAGGAGCCCGCGATGATCGCCGTCGCGACGCCAGGTGGTGAGATTGTAGGCGACATGTCCGGCGCTGTAGCCGAAGATCTGCGCGCGCAACTCCGACATCTCTCGGCGGTGTCGATGCCACACCACCGCCGCCGGTTCGTACACCACCCGGAACCCCGCGGCGAGCACCCGATAGAAGAGATACGTGTCCTCGCCCACCGGAGCGGGCGTACCGGCGCCCAGCGCTTCGTCGAAGAGACCGATGGCGGGATGACGAAACGCCGACGCACGGATCGCGGCGTTCGCAGTGGCGCCGAGGTCCCATGTGCGCACAGCGCTCCGGAAACCACGAAACCACTCCGGGCCGAACTCGCGCTCCTTGAAGCCGCGTCCCAGGCCGCCGTACCGTTCGAAGAGATGTTGCGCGTCGGTTTCCAGCTCCAGCGGCAGCACGTTGCCGGTAACGACCATCACGTCCGGGCGCACAAAGGGAGCGACGAGACGCTCGAGCCAGCTCTGGTCTGGTAGGGCGTCGTCGTCCGTGCACGCCACGATCGCTCCGGTGGCCGCACGGATGCCGCTGTTGCGCGCGTAGGAGAGCCCTGCCCTCGGCTCCGCCACGTAGCGAGCATACGGGAACTCCGCTACCACCGGACCAGTGACGCGGGACGCGGGATGGTTGTCCACCACGATTACCTCGAGCCTGTGCTCGGTGTGTTGCGCGCCGATGGCGCGAAGGCACCGCCGCAGGTCGTCGGGACGATCGTACGTGGCGACTACCACGGATACCGTCTCGATCGACGATAGCCGCGACGACAGCGGTAACGACCCGCGCTCCGCCTCACCGGCGAGACCGCGCAGCCATCGACGCAGGGCCGAGCTCACGCGACCTTTTTCGGCGAGACGCAACTCGCGCGCGAGATAGTCAGCGACCACGTCGCGCTGCTGTGGGACGGAGAGCGCATCCCCTTCCGCCACGGCGGACATGCGCCCCACAGGTGCGCCGTCGTGGGTGAGGTGCAGTTCCACGACCCTGTAACCTGCAAGGCCCGTGATGGGCGTAAATGGGGCGGTAAGCTCCAACTCACGCACCGCGGTACGCGGTGCAAAGACTCCCTGCGTCGGCGGATTGCCCCCGTCGTTCGGCGGCGCCGGCGGCAGCGATGGCTCATCGGGGAATGCAGTCGCCACGGCCCGCGCCTGGAGCAGGGCGCGGCGCAGCGCACCGCGCCCGGAGAACGAGCCGCGCAGCTCGGTGAGCGCCAGCTCCGCCGGAGGATCGCCGGGTATTTTCGCCACCGCGGCGCGCCACAGCTTGCCGCCGATGAAGGAGACGTACCACCAGCGCCCGAACCGGCGGAAGGCCGTCGCCTCGTCGGGGTAACGCCGCCGCGAGTGGTGCATGTACGCCCAGAATCCAGTGCCCCAGGCACGCAACTGCGCGAGCAGGTCGTCGATCGTACGGCGGTGATGATGCCACACCACTGCACGCGGTTCGTACACGAGCGTGAAGCCTTCACGCAGGACGCGAAAGAAGAACTCGAGATCGCCGCCGCCGTTGGTCGCCGTACCTACATCCAGCTCGTGTGCGAAGCCGCCGATCCGCTCGAACAGAGTGCGGCGGAAGGCCATGTTCGCACCGGTTCCGTAAGCGCCGGCTCCGTGCGTCGTGGGGCGTGGAGAGCCGGCGCGATCGCTGCGTCTGTACCACCTACGCGTGAAGCCGCGCCCGAAGCCGCCGTACTGCTCGAAGAGATGCTGCGCCTCGGTCTCCAACTCGGCCGGAGCTACGAGTCCCGTCACCGCCATCACGTCGGATGAAGCGCCGAAGGTATCGGCTATGACCCCGGTCCATCCGCGGTCCACGAGCACGTCATCATCAGTGAAGGCGACGATGTCACCGCGCGTCTCGAGCACCGCGCGATTGCGCGCCCAGTCGAGTCCCGGTCGCGGTTCCAGCACGTAGCGTACGACGCCGCGAAAGCGTGTCCGCACCAGTTCCCGCGTTTCACTCGAGGCGGGCGCATTGTCCACCACCACTATCTCCAGCGGTGCCGGGTCGAGACGCAGCAGCGCTTCCAGGCACTTCTCGAGGTCCGCCGCACGATCACGCGTGCATACCACGACACTCACCGACGGAACGCGGCCCGTTCCGCGCGCCGGTTGCCTACGTGCCAGAGAGGGCAACTCTTCCGAGGTGAGCGCTGCACGCGCTTCCGGTGGGAGGCCAGTCCACCGGCGCGCGAGCGCGCGCACCAGCTCGAGCTCGTGTCGGGCGAGGAAGTGATCGAGGAGCGACGCGAGGTGGCAGCTCCCGTCCGATACCGCAGCTCGTGCATAACCGAGCGGCTCCCCCTGGAGGCGCACCAGCGCGAGCACCGCGGCGTACCCGTCCAGCCCGGAGAGCGGCGCCAGGGGCCGGGACAGTTCCAACTCAACGATCCTCGTACGATGCATCAGCCTCCGCGGGCTCGTCGGACAAAGGGTGCCGGATCATGCGGATGGCGGCCTCCGAGGAGCGAGCACTCCGCTGCTCGCCACGAGCGCTCGCGCGGACGGGGACCACCCGTGCCGGCGCCGAGTTGCAAGCCACGGACCGCGCAACGGGCGCTCGATGGGGAATCGAATCGGGATGGTTGGCACGAGAAACGCCATCGAGCGTCAGCCCGGCCGGCCGCGAGTCTTGCTCAGCCCGCCGTGGCCGCGCGGAGCATCAACGTGAAGGTCGCCCCTTCACCCTCGCTGCTTCGTACGAGAATGTCGCCGCCCATGCCACGCGCGAGGTCGCGGCTGATGGCGAGCCCCAGACCCGTGCCTTCGGTCACATTCGTCAGCTGTCGGTGCACCTGCACGAAGGGATCGAAGATCTCCTCCAGCCTGTCGACCGGTATTCCGCATCCGGTGTCGATGACCTGGAGGCATATTCCGTCTGGCGACGCCGCGTCGCACGGCGCGGTCTTCACCGTCACGTGGCCACCCGAGTCGGTGAACTTGGCGGCGTTGGAAAGCAGGTTGAGAAGGATCTGTTGCAGCTTGTCGCGGTCCGCTCGGACCATGGTTCCGGGTGCGACCTGCGCCGCACGAGCGATCCCCTTGGCCGCGAGCTGAGGCTCTATCATCGGCATCATCTGCGAGACCACTTCGTCGAGGCGCAGGTCCTCCAAGTGATACTCGACGCGCCCGGCCTCGAGCTTGGCGAAGTTCAGCACATCGTTGATGAGCGCCAGCAGATGTTGCTGACTCTGCCGTGCCCGGCCAAGCGCCTTCTTCTGTGCATCCGTAACGGGGCCATGGACGCCCATATCGATGAGCTGAAGGTAGCCCGCGATCGCATTCAGCGGAGTTCGAAACTCGTGACTCATGGCGGCGAGGAACTTGGACTTCGTCAGGTTCGCCGCCACCGCTTCGCGCTGCGCCCGCTCGGCGACTTCGGTAGCCTCCTGGAGCTGGGCGTTCGACATTTCCAGCTCCTCGGTCAGCTGCTGCGCCTCCTCTATCTGCTGCTCGAGCTCGAGGGCCTGCTCCTCGAGTTGCGCGTTGAGCCGCT
This sequence comes from Gemmatimonas aurantiaca, assembly GCA_044463245.1. Lineage (GTDB taxonomy): Bacteria > Gemmatimonadota > Gemmatimonadetes > Gemmatimonadales > Gemmatimonadaceae > JADGGM01. The sequence continues at coordinate 44,117 of JBIQMO010000003.1, read as the reverse complement.
CGACCTCCATGCGCCGCTGCTCGGCGGCCAGCCGGGCCGCCGACTCCGCGGCTAGCTCCCGTGCCTGCTGCTCTCTCTCACGCCGCTCGGTGAGGTCGCGAGTGACCTTCCCGAAGCCGACCAGGCTCCCATCGTCGTCGTACAGCGCGGTGATCACCACGTTGGCCCAGAAGCGCGAGCCATCCTTGCGCACGCGCCACCCCTCGTCCTCGAAACGACCGACGCGCGCGGCCTCCTTCAACTCGAACCCCGGCTTGTCCCAGGCGAGATCCTCCTCGGGATAGAAGACCGAGAAGTGTCGGCCGATGATCTCATCGGCCTTGTACCCCTTCATCCGTTCGGCGGCCGGGTTCCACGTGCGTATGTGGCCCGTGTCATCGAGCGCGAAGATGGCGTAGTCCCGAACCCTTTCGACGAGCAGCCGATACAGCTCGGGATCCCAAGCTGCCGCATCCGGCGGTTCTTTCACGCGTCCGGGATCTTTCGGAGTGACGGGGAGATGGTCCACACGCCCGGACGTCCATGCGAAGATCGGGCCATCGCGCGCGGTCGCAGGTTCGGCTCCAGCGGCCGCGCGCGGCGCGATCCTAGCGCCCGATCCAGTAAGTAGCCTTGATCTGGAATACGTTGGTCGCACGATCGCGACCAATCTGCCTGAACGCACTCCCGAGGCCCATGTCGCCATCCGGCTCCTCGCCGAAGCGCTGTTGCGTCCAGACGAAATAGAGCGTCGACCCCGGGCGATACTCCCAGCGGAGCACCGCCGTCCCGCGCAACGACGTATCCGTGAAGTCGGGATTCGTGAAGGTGAACGAGTGCGCCGGGCCAGCGCCGTCGGGATCCACCTGGTAGCTGTTCGAGGGCCGGTCGTAGGAGATGCTGCCGACGTCACGACCGTAAACGAGCTTTCGGCTCGTACGTGGAGCGGCGAACTCGCGGAACGAGGTGTAGTTGCCGCTGGCAATGAACGGCTGCGCGTAGAGCTGCAGCGTGAGGTTCGGCGAGAACGTCCAGTTGACACGCGTGTCGAGCGAGACGGTCTTCGTACGGATGGAACCGAACACGTAGCGCGTGCCGTAAAACGCCGTCGCCGTGGGATCGGGTACGGCCATCACGTACTGGGCCGCGTCCTCGTCGGTCCGGTAGGTCGGTGAGAACTGGATGAAGATGTTTGCGGCCGGCTTCAGCGCCAATGCGGGTATAAGCTCGAGGCCGTGCGTCGGGTCGCCGACACCTCCCGTCACCTGCGCAGTGAAGTCGAACACGGCGGTCGAGCGGGCGTCGGTGGAGACCTCCACGCTCGCCAGGTTGTAGCCCGCCCGCTGCACCACGGGGCCGCCGCGTGTGAGCCGGTCGTCGAACGACGGGGCGTCGTGGATGAGGATCACCCGGAGGTTCCAGTAATTGGGAAACTCCATCCCGTAGAAACTCTGCAGCTCCGTCTCGGTTCGATCGCCATCGTAGTTGTACTGCGTGGCGCCGCCGAAGGTCGTTGTGATGCTGCGGTACCAGCTTGTCGGCGTGGTCCACTGCGCGCCGATGTTCGCGTTGTACCACATGTAATCGGCGCGGTCGAGGTAGGCGAGGTCGTTCACCTCGAAGCCGGGGCTCCTGATGTTCGTCATCGCCTCCCAGAGGAACGTCCCGTTGTCCTTCGCCACGCGCGTGAAGAGGCCGTAGCCTCGGAGCACGGTAGCGGTGGTGTCGTAGCGTGCACCGAAAAATCCTCCCCCGCCCTCGTTTCGGTCTGGACGCTGGAAGTACCTCGCGCTGGAACGCTGGGTGCTCGCGATCGCGGCGGGGGACCCGGCTACGTTCGACAGGAGCGCGCTCCCCATCCACGAGTAATCGCGCTGGTGCCAGGTGTGCTTCCAGTCGAGGCCGGCCGCCTCGGCGTGACTGCGAAGCTGGTTGCTGACCAGACTGTCGCGCGTACGCCGAAAGGTCGAGGTGACGATCCCACCGACGGTCGTCGCGCCGTTCCCCAGATCCTTCTTGACGCGGCCGACGAAGTAGTTCGTGAGCGGCTCGACGATCTGCGTCTCTTCCGGTGCGCCCGGAACCGGGAGGAAGCGCGCGCGCTCCCGGTTCGTCACCGCGTCGAGCAAGCCGACGGTGTATCCGCCCTGCGTGCGCCCGGTGATCTTCGCGGCGCCCAGGATGGCGGTGTTCTCAGGTAGATCCGCGAAAGCGGCGACGTCGCTCACGTACGGTGTGAGCTGCGGCGGGCGGCCGATCCGTCTGGAGTAGAACGCATCCAGGCTCGAGCTGTTACTGCAGAACATGCAGCGCATGCCGCCGAAGTCGAACGCGCTCGCGCCCGCGATGAAGAAGGGGCGCTTTTCGTCGTAGTAGGTCTCGAATGCCGTCAGGTTGAGCGACGCCGGGTCGACCTCCACCTGACCGAAGTCCGGGTTGAAGGTCGCATCGAGCGTCAGGTTGGAGGTCAGCAGGTACTTGAGATCTCCGCCCGCGTCGATGCGCATCCGACGTCCGTCGTTGTACGGGTCACCGGAAGCGACGGGCTGAAAGGTGCTCCCCATTACCACGTAGGGGAGCAGTTCGAGCTGACGCGCCCTGCTCGCGATCGTGAGACCGCGGAGGTGCCCGTAGAACGCCGGTCCACCGGACGCATTACGACGCCAGAACGCCCACATGTCGCGCTCGTTGCGACGGTCGACGTAGCGCCATATCTGCATTCCCCACGTCTGCAGCTCAGCGCGCGAGAATCGGAGTTGGCTGTACGGGATGCGCATCTCGGCGCTCCATCCGGCCGAGTCGACGTGCGCGGCCGCCTCCCATATCGGATCCCACGACGGATCACCGTCGAACTGATCGCCCTTGACGCCGGCCGGGTTCACCTCGAACCACGCGTTATCTATGTGATTGTGGTATGGATCGAGGTTTACGACCAGCTTGTCGGTGGTGAGCGAGTTGAAGGAGCCGTTGTCACCGCTCGCGTCCAGAAGCTGATCGCGTCGCGCGAGCGGCGCCGCCACACCACCCGGCTGGCTCATGCGCGCGCCGATGTAGAGCGCCTCGTCGTCGTAGAGGACGCGCACTTCGGTGGGGAGTGAGCTCGGCGCGCCTTCCTCCGGCTCGAACTGGCGGAAGTGCGTGATTGGTGTGGCTTCCCGCCATGCGGCCTCATCGAGACGTCCGTCGATGGTAACGGTGCCATCCCGCCGCGTGGCGTTCGCTGTTGGAGGTGGGGTCGGGTGTACCGACGCGCCTGAGTGCTGAGCGCGTGCGGCCGTGGGCAACAGGATCGCGGCGAGCACGAGGCACGCACGACTACGGGCGAGCAGATTCGAGTGCATCCGATCTGGGTTCAGGTGAACGATGTTGGCGACCCGGACACGCGAGTCGACAACACAGTTGGATGCCTGAAGCGCGCCGGTGGTTTGTTCCGATCGACCGACCCGGAATGCTCCGTCGGCCCCACCGTCGGGTCGTACCTGCAGTGTACAAAGGACTCGCATGGCCCCCCGCTACGCGGCAGGATCGACTGCGAGCTCTATTACGAGTACGGAACGGGAGACGAAAAGTGACAGCGACGCTCGTCTTCGCTATCTCCGTCGTCGCGTGCGCAGGGCTACTTCGCCGGTACCCTCACGGCCGGGAGATGGGCGGCAATCCGGTGCGCACCTCCCACGCTCGATAGCGCTGCTGCGTCCGGATGAAATCGAACGCTGGGTGCACGCGGATGTTGAGCATGTACGTGTCGTGCCGTGTCACCACAGAGTCGAGCCAGTCCAGAGTCGCGACCGTGTCGCCCAGCGTCGCGTATGCGTACGCGTAATGCCACGCCGGCCGGAGATAGCCCGTGCGCCTCGCTGCTTCGTACAGTGCGATGGCGCGGCGTGCGTCGGCGTGCAACAGCTGCACCGCCTCGGAGTCGCTCGCGGCGTCATGCAAGAGGGCAGCGCCCACGGTGTCTCCCTCTGCCGCGCGCGCGCGGCGCGACCACACGACCGCCTCGCGCGGTCTGTCCATCGCGCTATAGAGCTCCGCGAGGTCGCCATATCCTCGAGCCCAGCGTGGATCCTCCCGCACCATCCGCTCGAACTCGTGCCTCGATTCGTCGTACCGCCGAGCATAGAAGAGTGTCTTGGCCAGCCGTCGCTCCAACAGGCGGCTCAGCGGGTCGAGCCGGTGCACGAGGCGATACTCGGCAACTGCGCTGTCCATCTGCCCGTAAAATGTGAACCACGTCGCCTGCATCCCCGCCACCTCGGCGTCGCGCTGGTCGAGTCGCCGTGCGCGCGCGATTCGCACCCCGGCGCGGGGCAGGTTCATCCGCGCGAACATGTCCACGGAGGCCAGGGCGAGCCACGCATCGGCGGCCGTGTCGTCGAGCGCGAGAGCGCGATGCGCCAACTCGTCCACCTTGAGCCACGACTCATCCACGTCCGTGGAATCATTGAGTGCGGTGAACACGTACGCCTGCGCCAGGCCGACGAGCCCGGGCACGTACAGCGGCTCGCGCGCTACCAGCGCCGCCATCGTGTCGCGCGACGCCATGAACCGGAACTCGAAGCGAAGCTGCAGCCCACGCAGGTACGACGCCCAGGCGGCCGTGTCCGCTCGATAGCGCGCCGGCAGCCGCAGAGCGGTCCGTTCCGCATCCGACCTCATTGGCGTGGGGAGGGCCGAGCTCGGGATCTCTGGGCCACTGCGCAGAGCGAGAAGTGAGAGGACGGCAACCGCGCCTGCCACGAGCGCTCCGCGCGTGATACGCCGGGCCGGCCTGGCAGCGATTGTCGTCCCTTCGACCGGCGGTGATCGCACCTCCGGCTCGGCTGCCGGTGCGCGGTGCCGCGGCGTGGGCACGCTGGCGACGCGCTCGCGAAGCGTCGCGGCGATCGCGCGTGTCTCCGCCGAGGGCCCCGTCTCCAGCTCGCGCGACAGATGCGCGGTGAGATCCTGGTACACGGCGAGCGCGCCGCCCCGGTCGCCTGCGTCGGCAAGCAGGCGCATGAGCCGCCGAGCTCCGAGCTCGTTCCCCGGATCGAGCCGCGCCGCCCGGTGCAGAGCATCCACCTCGGCCGAGCCAGCGCCCTCGAGCTCACCCGCACGCTTCCACGCCGCCGCCACTACCGATCGATGCAGCTCCGCGCGCTGCGCATCCAGCCAGCGCTCGAACTCCGGCGCACCACCCACGTTGAAGCCCGCCGCCAGCTCGCCGCGCAGGAGTGCCACGGCCTCCTCCACCCTGCCCGCCCGGAGATCCTCGCGCAGCTCCAGCGCATCGCAGTGAAGCTTCTCGAAGTCGAGGCCGACGAAGACCTCACCCCGCGTGACGATCACAGCGCCCAGCGCCCTGCGCAGCGCGTGGAGGCCGTTCCGAAGCGAGTGGCGCGCCGACTCATCGTCCGCCTCTGGCCAGAGCAGCGCCAGCAGCCGGTCGCGAGCGTGCAAGCCCGTCGGCTCGGCTAGCGCCAGATAGAGAAGCAGAGCCATCCGCTTCGGCTGGATGACAGCGTCTCGTGCGCCACCCGGCCGCTTCGCGCTCAGCTGAACACCACCCAGCACCCGAAGTTCGATCATTGGGCGGACCGGGGACGCGATGAGGACGGGATGAAGACGCAACCAAAGTAGCGTTCCCCACGCCGTTCCACACTACCCCTTCGGAGGACTCTCACCATGAGACCACACATCCCGCGCTCCACCGTGCTCCAGATCCTCTGCCTGGGGGCACTCCTCGCCCTGATGGCGTGCGCCTCCGAATCGCCCACCGATGTCGCCTCGCTCCACGCCGATGTGGCGTCCGCGCCGGGGGTCGGGGTCGTCAATGTCTGCCACCGGGCCGCTGACGGCGGCGCGATCCTCCAGGTCGGTGCCCCGTCGCTGACCGCGCACCTCGCCCACGGCGACTACGTGACCACGCTGCTGGTGAGCCATGACGGCGCGGCGACGGGCGACGGCGTGCACTTCGGCCGCATCACCGACGCGCTGGCGGCCGCCCGCGCCGGGCGACTGGCGCGCGTCGAGACGGTTTCGGCCGCGTGTCGAATCACGATCGATGTAGCCGCGGGCGTATACCCGGGGATCGCGACGGCTTCGGCGACGGGCAGCACCGAGCAACTCCCGCTGACGGTGGACGTGCCAGACATCACGCTTCGCGGCGCCCTCGCGATGGCCCTGAACGAAAGCGGCCGCGCCACTGGTGAGAGCACGACCGGGGGCGAGAGCACGCTCGCTCCTGTCGAGCCGCTTCCGATCATCGCCGACATCGTGTCCACGCCAATCATTGCCGTCAACGCGCACCCGGACGGATCTGCCGGCAACGGCTTCACCGTCCAGGGGTTCGTGTTCCTTTCCGGCCACGACCCCGCCGTGGACTCCGGCGGGCAGGCGGTGCTCAGTGTGCGAGCCGAGCGGCTGACGATCCGAGGCAACCGATTCGAGGGTGGATTCACGGAGAAGGTCGACGTCCGCTCTGGCAGCGCCGAATTGCTGGAGAACTACGCCGAGGGAAATGGCGTGACGTGCGATTTTTGCCTGGCGGGGCCCGGACGGTTCCGGGCGGTCGGCAACACCGTCATCGGGGGCGGAATCCCGGGGATCGGAGTAAGCGCGGTGGTAGGCATCCCGATGCCGAGCGGTATCGAGCCGCTGGCCTTGCCGGCCGCGGCCGAGACATGGGGAGAGATCCGGAACAACGAGGTGCGCGACCACCTCAAGGTGCCGGTGGGCGTCGGAGTACGTGTGGATGCCGTGGGCGTTCTCGCCCCCAACGTACACAACACGATCCACGCGGTGATCCAGGACAATCTGCTGGTCGACAATCGGTTCGGCATCATCGTGCATGCCGCCTTCCCGAGACCGGGGACGCTGCTTCTCGCAGATGTCGATGTCACGATGGGCGGCAACCAGATTCTCCAGAGCTGCCAGGCCAGGTTGCTGGTGTCCCTGTCGCGGCATACCACGGCGATGAGTGTGCCGGGTACCGCGGCCCAGCCCTATCTTCGGAATTCGACCTTCCGCCTCTCGCTCGGAGGCGACCTGGATTCGAGCGACGTGTGGTTCGGCCACCCCGACGGCTTCGGCAACACTCTCATCGTGGACGGCCAGACGATTCCCAATGGCATCCGCGCTTTCTACGATGACATCGGCTGTCCGGGAGATTGATCTCCGTGGAGGGACCGGGGAGCCACGCACCGTGTAGCGGGAAGTGATCGAGCACGAGACCGCCGGAGCACATACGCGCTCCGGCGGTCTTGCATCCTGCGAACCGTGATCACCTGCGAGCTTTGCCGCCCACACAGGATAGGAAGTAGCGCCTGCCAGCCCGCGCGGAATCGACATCAGCCGCCACTGACCTCGGCTCGTGTCTTGCTCCGCGCCCATGCGTGATGCACCGCCGTACCGTACTCGAAGTGCCTGCTGCACCCGCCGCTGGTATGCTCCGTATTCCTGGCGGATCGTTCCTCATGGGCTCGGACGACTTCTACCCCGAGGAGCGGCCGGTCCATCGCGCAACCGTTCAGGAGTTCTGGATGGACTCTCATCCAGTGACCGTCGCTGAGTTCCGCAGCTTCGTCGAGGCCACCGGATACCTCACCGTCGCCGAGCGCGCACCGGACGCCGCGCGGTACCCTGGCGTGGATCGCTCGCTTCTCGTGCCTGGCTCACTCGTTTTCCGAAAGCCGCCGCGGCGTGTGGCGCTGCACGATATTCGCCAGTGGTGGTGTTACCTCCCCGGCGCATGTTGGCACCGCCCCGGGGGACCAGGCAGCACCGTCAGGGGTCGTGAGCAGCACCCCGTGACGCACGTGGCGTACGAAGATGCGACGTCCTACGCGAGCTGGGCGGGCAAGGAGCTACCGACGGAAGCCGAGTGGGAGCGCGCCGCGCGCGGAGGCATCGATGGCGCGCCGTTCGTATGGGGAGACGCGCTCACCCCGAGCGGGCGGATCATGGCGAACACGTGGCAAGGCGAGTTCCCCTGGCAGAACCTCGCCACCGACGGCTACGAGGGCACTTCACCGGTAGGCGCCTTCCCACCCAACGGCTACGGCCTCTACGACATGGCGGGCAACGTGTGGGAGTGGACGTGCGACATCTTCACGCCAAATCACCACCACTCGATGAGCGCGGCGGAAGACGGGTGCTGCGCGCCGCGTCACTCGCGTATCGTGCGCGCAGAGATCGGCCAATCCGTTCCGGCGTCCGTCTCTCGTGCGTCACGACGCGTGCTCAAGGGTGGCTCGCACCTCTGTGCTCCCAACTACTGCCTGCGCTGCAGGCCGGCGGCGCGGCAGCCGCAGGACGAGGACTCGTCGGCCAGTCATATAGGATTTCGCTGCATCGTGCGCGACCACACGAATCCGAGCAACCCGAGCGCGCCGAGGCAATGAATGTTCGCGTTCTTCCGCAGCATCGTCGCCATTACCGTTCCGGCCTTCGTGATCTCGACGATGCTGAACGTGGGGCTCACGCAGAGGCCGTCTAGCATGGTCGGCTACCTGCGCGACTGGCGATTCGTACTCCGGATGCTCGTCGCAAACTTCGTGGCCGTCCCGCTCGTCATGATTCTCATTCTGCGCCTTACCTCGTTCGATCCTGCTGTGCAGGCAGGTCTTCTGATATTCAGCCTGGGCGCCGGCGCACCATTTCTCATAAAACTCACTCAGATCGCGGAGCACCGAGTCTCGCTCGGTGCTGCGGTCATGATGCTGCTCATGCTCGTGACGATCGCGTACATGCCACTCGTCATCCCGCTCTTCCGGGAAGGAAGCTCGGTCGCCTCGGGTACCATAGCCGGCACTCTTCTTCGACAGATGTTGCTGCCAATGATCGCCGGCATGGCGATGGCAGCGCTCGTCAACGGATTCGCGCGGGCAATCCAGCCATGGGTGGCAATTCTCTCGAACATCCTCCTGTACGTGGTCATCGCGGCCACACTCATCGGCTACCTCCCGAGACTCGGCGACATCATCGCATCCGGCGCGCTTCTCGCTACCGTCGTCTTCGTCCTTGCTGCTTTTGGCTTGGGCTACACCGCTGGACTCGGGAAGGACCATCTGGAGGATGTCGGAGCGCTGGGCACCGCCCAGCGCAATACCGCCGCCGGCCTGATAGTGGCGATGCAGGACTTTCGCGACCCAAACGTCCTCGTCGTCCTCACTCTAGCCAACACTGTAGGACTCGTCCTGCTGATCTTCCTGGCGAGATTGCTCAGCCGCGACAACCCGGCCCACGTCGCCGCCGTGTGACCAACATGTAACACCCGCTCAGCAGCAGGAGGCAGTATGAAGGAAAGCGGATCCCCGGAATCGAATGAGATGCGGCTCCCCGAGCAGCCCAACGTCCTGATCCTCTGCATGGACCAGTGGCAGACACACATGCAGCTCCCCGATGCAGTGCACTTCCCGGCCATGGAGCAACTCGAGGCGCGGGGCGTGAGCTTCGACAACCACTACTGCACAGTGCCGATCTGCACCCCGTCGCGAGCCACGATGTGGACCGGGGTGCACGCCAAGGAGACGGGTCTCTGGGACAACACCAACTTCGCATGGATCAGCGAGCTGTCGTCCGAAGTTCCGACCATTGGACACATGTTGCGCGAGCAGGGCTACTACACGGCCTTCAAGGGGAAGTGGCATCTGTCCTCGGTACCGCGCAGCGAAGACGCGCTCGAGCGCTACGGCTTCGCCGACTATCAGCAGTGGGGGGAGATGTATGGAGCACCCCTCCAGGGGGCGCAGCTCGACGGCACGGCAGTGTTCGAGACCGTGGACTGGCTGGAGCACCGCGCGCCACGGCTCGACCAGCCGTGGCTGCTGGTGTGCAGCCTCATCAACCCGCACGACATCATGTTCTACCAGTCGGATCCCATCGAAGCCCCGCTCCCCACGGGCTCCATCACCGGGCTGCAGAGTACCACTCAGCGGCTCAGCTGGTTCGAGCCGGAGTGGGAACTGAACATGCCCGAGAACTTCGCCGACGACTACCGGCTGCAGCCGTTCGGCGTGCGGAGCTACAAGAAGTTCGTAGACATGAACTACGGGCGAGTGCCGGATGACCGCGAAGACCTCTGGCTCAAGCGCCGCAACTACCTCGTCAATTGCATGCGGCTCGTGGACCACGAGTTCGGCCGCGTGCTCGATGCGCTCGACCGGCTCGACCTCTGGAAGAATACGATCGTGATCTTTACCTGCGACCATGGCGAGATGAACGCCGCTCATCGAATGACGCAGAAGGGCGCGATCCACTTCGACGAGGCAGCCATCGTGAATTTCACCGTCTGCGTGCCGGGCGCGCTGCAAGGCCGACGGACGGCCGCGGTGGGGTCGCATCTCGACCTGGCCCCTACTCTTCTGAGCTTTGCGGGGCTCGGCGAGGAGGAGATACGCAATCGGTATCCGCGTCTCGCGGGCCGCAGTCTGCGGGAAGCGGTGCTCCATCCCGATGCCGATGGGCCTCGGGGGAGCGCGCGTGCCCCGGGAGATGGTGCGCTCTTCTGCTGGGACGGACTCCACGCGCTCGATATCGAGTGGTCCATCAGCGGCGCCCTGCAATCGCTCGCCGATATGAGCAGCGGGCCACCGACGCAAGCGGATTCCCGGACGCGCCTGCTGGAGGCGGGACGAAAGTTCGGCGCGCCAGACTTCGGCCTTCGCACCTTCTACCGAACTGTCGTGGACGGCCAGTACAAGCTGGTGCGCTGGTTCAGCCCGGAGGAGTACGGCAACCCGGCCACCGTGGATGAGCTGTACGCCACCGGCGACGTGACGTTGCACGACCTCGCCAACGATCCCGGCGAGATGGAAAACCTCGCGAACCCCGAGCACCCGAGGCACGACCGAGCGATCGTGGCGCGGATGCTCGCGAAGCTGCACGCTCTCGTGGAACGCGAGATCGGCGTCGATCGCGCTCCGTTCGATCTCGACCTGTTCGGCACTCGTGAGGTGCGGTACGGCGGGGCAGTCGGGGAATCGACCAGGGAGACACGCAGGAGAGTGAAGAGGAGAGAGGAGACCGCACCCTACTCCGCCGACTGACGGGTCGGCGCTCAACGACCGTAGTCCGCGATGACCGCTGCAGCATCCGACGTGCCCGCCGCGTCCGACGTCGATCCCCAGGTCGACCAGCCGGGGCTCGGTCACCTGCGGGAGGTCGTCGCGAACCATCTTCGCAAGCGCCTTCCGGGACGTTCCACACTGCGCGGGGATGCGGTGGCAGGGCTGAGTCTCGCCGTCGCCAACGTACCCGATGGAATGGCCAACGGCTTCCTGGTGGGAGTGAGTCCGATCTACGGTCTGTATGCCACGATGCTGGGGCCGATCGTCGGCGGGCTCTTCTCCAGCACCCAGCTCATGGTGATCACCACCACTGCGGCTGCATCGCTGACTACCAGTCAATCTCTGGCGACGCTGTCGCCCGAACGGCGCACCACCGCGCTCTTCGTGCTGGTGGTGCTCGTCGGCGTCGTCCAGGTGGGGTTCGCCGCGCTGGGACTCGGCAAGCTCACTCGCTTCGTCTCCTTTTCCGTCACGACCGGTCTGCTCACCGGGATCTCCGTTCTGCTGATCCTGAGCCAGATCCCGACCGTCGCCGGTTACGAGGCGAACGGAGCCAACAAGGTGGAGCAGGCAGCGGACGTACTGGCGCACGTAAATGGCCTCGACTGGCCCACGCTCGCCATGGCGGCGCTGACGATCGTCCTGGCGATTCTTCTTCCGCGCACCCGGCTCGGCGCGTTTGGCCGTCTCGTGGCCATAGTAGTTCCGTCGGCCATCGTGGCCATCGCCAGGATGAGCACAGTCCGCATCGTCAGCGACGTGAGCGCGATCCCGCGGGGCATTCCCCTCCCCTATCTCCCATCGTTGTCGGATTTCGGACCAGGAGTGATAACGGGTGCGATCTCGGTCGCGATCGTAGTGCTCGTCCAGGGTGTCGGTGTCAGCCAGAGTGTGCCGAACCCCGATGGTACACGGACGAACGTGAAGCGCGACATGCTCGCCCAGGGCGCAGCGAACATCGCGTCGGGATCTTTCCGCGGGCTCCCCGTTGGCGGCTCCCTCAGCGCGACAGCGCTCGGCGTCATAGGCGGCGCGCAGACGCGCTGGGCATCGGTGCTCGCGGGAGTGTGGATGGCGGTGCTCGTGATCGGCGTGCCTGGCATGGTCTCGTACGTCGCCATGCCTGCGCTCGGGGCGCTCCTCGTCCTCGCGGGTTCGGGAAGCATCAGGCCGCGCTCGATCCGCGCGGTCTGGTACACAGGGTGGCCGTCACGCCTCGCCGCAGTCACGACCTTTCTTTGCACGCTTTTCCTGCCGATTCAGGCAGCTGTCGGAATCGGGGTGGTACTCGCCGCGCTGCTCTACGTGAACGAGTCATCGGTCGACGTGTCGATCGTCGAGGTCGTGGAGCGGCCCGACGGTCGGCTGGAGGAGCGTTCGCCCGAATCGCGACTACGCGGCAACAGCGTCACGGTGCTCGACGTGTACGGCCATCTGTTCTACGCTGGAGCGCGGACACTCGAGCAGCAGCTCCCGCGGCCGAGTGAGCGGAACCCGGTGGTGGTCCTCCGCCTCCGCGGCCGAACCACTCTCGGAGCGACCCTCGTGGACGTACTCGCCAATTACGCGGACGAGCTGAAGGCGGCCGGCGGACGGCTGTATCTGAGTGGGGTCAATCAGGGTGCCCTCGAACAGGTTGCCCGCACCGGCAAGCTCGATTTCTCCGGACCGGTGCGGCTCTACGAGGCGACAGCCATACTCGGCGCGTCCACGCGCGCGGCGATCGCCGATGCGGAGGGCTGGCTGGCGGCCCGTCAGGAGAGTGGATGATGAACACTGCACTGGATGCAGCCCGCCAGCTCCTCGGTTTGGGGCGCGACATCGCCGACGTGAACGCGCTCCAGATGGCGCTGCGTACGATGCTCATCTACGTGTTCGCGCTGGCCATTATCCGCCTCGGCAGCAAGCGCTTCCTGAGCGAAGCGACGGCGTTCGATGTCATCGTGGCCATCATGCTCGGCTCGATCATGGGCAGCGCCATCAACGGGTCGGCGCCCTTCGTGCCGACCATCGTTGCCGGCGGCGTGCTCGTCGGGGCGCACTGGCTGCTCGCCTATCTCACATCGCGCCTCGACTGGTTCGGGCCGCTCGTGAAGGGGCATCCGACGCTGCTCGTCCGCAACGGTGAGATCCAGGAGGAGGGGCTGCGCAGCACCGGGCTCTCGAGGCGCGACCTCGAGGAGCACCTCCGGCTGCAGGCCGGTACCACCGACATCTCGGGGGTCCACCTCGCCTGCATGGAGCGAAACGGGAAGATCAGCTTCGTTCCCGCACGACGTTCGACGCAAGCGGTGAACGTGTCAGTGGAGGACGGCGTGAAGACCGTCCATATCGAGCTCGGATGAAGCTCTCGCGGTCGCTCCCGAGTCCCGTGAGCGCGACGCGCCCGGCCATCGCGACTCGACCTTCACGACGCCGGAGAGCGCCGCACGAGTGACTCGATAGTGAAGCGACCCAGGAAGTTCACGAAATGCCCGCCGTCGTTCTCGATCAACCGCGCGGCCAACTGCTTCCGCTCCTCTGTCGGCGCAAGCACCAGGACCACGAAGCGCCCGTCGCGGAGAGCCTGCTCGTAACTTTCCTTCAGCATCGTCTCGTCGTCGGGCATGCCAAGCGCGGCAGCGAGCCGCATCGCCAGATCGGTGAGTCCCGTCCGACCAGTGCTCGCGTTCAGGCGCTCCGCCGCGGCCTCGCCATATATGATCGCGATTTCCGATCGGAGGAATCCATTACCGATCAGCGTCTCGATCACCGACTCGAGCTGGTCGACGGTGTCGACAATACCGACGACGCTGCCTGCCGGATACTGAATTGGCGCGTCATCCATATCGGGTGTGTGATCCGTGGGCTTTGCCATGCCAGTCTCCGGTAAGGGGCTCGCCGTGTTCGTCGGCTGCGTGATAGAAGGGCCTGGCTGTGCCACGCAGAGCCCAACGCTCTCGCAAACTCGCTCGATGCGCGCGCTACTTGCTCAGGCCGATCTGGTTCATGAAGGTGTCACGCCGGCGGGCGACGGGAACGCCGCAAGATGGGAGCCAGCCTCGCAACGCTGCCCGGCGCCGGATGCCGTAGCCGACGAGATGACGGACGACGCCGAGTGATCGTGATGCGAGCGATCGTAGTGGCGCATGGCAACGTATTTGATGGAGAGGCAGATGGACCCTCACCGGCTTCGTGAAGACCCACGTCAGCTCGCTTTGGCAAGGCGCGCATGCCGACAAACCCTCTCGACCAGTATCCGAGGCCACCGTTTCCGCGGCAGTAGCAGGAGTGGCCCGGTCTCGCGAGCGAAATGACGCCGCGACCCGATCATGGCGAGACGAGCTATTGCGGATCGGGACGCCTGGTTGGGCGCAAGGCGCTGATCACCGGCGGTGACTCCGGAATCGGACGGGCCGCGGCCATAACCTTTGCGCGCGAGGGCGCGGATGTGGGAATCAACTACCTGCCGGTCGAAGAATCGGACGCACGCGATGTCGTAGAGCTCATCCAAGCAGCAGGTAGGAAGGCATTGGCGATACCCGGCGACATCCGTGACGAGCGCTTCTGCAATCAACTCGTCGACGATGCCGTGCGCGGGCTCGGCGGGATCGATGTACTGGTGCACGTCGCGGCGCGACAGCAAGCGTGCGAATCGATCGCGGAGCTGACGACCGAGTACTTCGACTGGACGGTGAAGACCATCCTGTACGCGCTCTTCTGGATCACGAAAGCGGCGTTGCCGCAGCTCGGAACCGAGACGCCTTATGGCCGTCCGGGACAACCGGTGGAGATTGCACCAGTCTACGTGATGCTCGCGGCTGCGGAGTCCAGCTACGCGTCGGGTCAGGTGATCGGAGACTCTGGGGGCCAGGGCGCTCCCTGAGGCGCGCCTGCGGTATCTCCGCGCAGTTCCGGACCGCGGCCGCGCTAGACCGGATGCAGCTGCAGGAACGCAGTAGTGGCGCGCCGGGCTCACGCGAAATTGCCGCGCGAGCCCGGCCGCTCCGCGACGCCCAGCAGCAGCTCGATCATCATGTCGCCCCACAGTAATGCCGCGAACTGCTCGGCGAGCTCGTTAGGGCGACCGTCGAGTAGTCCGGAGGATCGAGCTCGAGCCATGATCTGATGCAGCGCGCCACGCGCAGTCGCGCGCCCGACGGAATCGAGAGCGCGTGCGACTTCTGGAGCGCTGACTGCTTCGGCGATCGCCAGCCGGAACACCGCGACCACGGCGGGATCGGTAACCTCGCGCACCAGCTGCGACCCGAAGGAGACCAGGACGTCGGCGAGCCCCTCGCGATCCTGCGGCACCGGCAGATCGACCGGCAGCTGCAGTCGGCTGGCGCGGGAGCTCACGCAGGCCGCAAGTAACTCCTGCTTGTGCCCTACCAGCGCATACAAATCGCGCTTCGCCCGATCCTCCTTCTCCACAGCTTCCGCTTCATCGGTCTGGCGTTCCTCGTCCCCGGTGTCGTGTCGGCTGAGCTGCCGTCAAAATTTGCGCACCTGGCCGCCTACGGAGACGTAGTTGCGGCGTCACTCGCGTTGCTGTCGCTGGCGGCGCCCGCCGGTGCGCTGAGTACCGCCAGCATCTGGATCTTCAATCTCTGGGGCACGGCCGATCTCTTCGATGCATTCTTCCAGGCCGCCAGGGGCGGGCTCCTTCCGGGACAGTTGGGAGCCGCCTACTTCATCCCCACTCTACTCGTACCGCTGATGCTGGTAACCCACGGAGTCGCTTTCCGCCTCCTCCTGCGAAGGGAGAGTGCGCCCCGTACCCAGCCAGCACCAGCGGCACTTCATCCTCAGTGATCGTCGCTTCCGTACAGTGGTCGCCGTGGCGATCGTCGGCGTGATCGTTGCCACTGTGGTCGCCATGATCGTCGCCCGCATCATCGTCGCTGCTACACGGAGTCGTGGTCGTCGCGAGCTCGAGCTCCGAGAGCACTACCGCCGCACGCGTAATGAGATGCCTCCTTCAGTCCAATGGTCGTGAAGCGGTCTCGTGACCCCAACGTATGCGGGCACTTTCGAGCCACACACTGTTCCACGGCGAGACGTCTATTCCGGGTGGTGAATGACAATCCGTATCCGGCGCACGCTAGTATTATCTCTTGCGTAAGGCGGCGTACGTCCGCCTACGGAAGCGACCACGCCGTTCGACATCGACGACCGCGGCTCCGGGCCCCGACACCCTCTACCGACTTTCAATGACCGACGCCACACAACGTGGCATCCGCTCCGCCCAGATCGGGATGCTCGTCAACACGGCCCTCGCCGCCACGAAGCTGGTTGCGGGACTCGTCGGTCACACGTACGCCCTCGTCGCGGATGCGATCGAGTCAACGGCGGACATCTTCTCTTCCCTCATCGTCTGGGGCGGACTTCGCGTAGCGGGGCGCGACCCTGACGAGGACTACCCGTTCGGCTACGGGAAGGCGGAGCCGCTCGCGGCCGCGGTCGTCTCGCTCATGCTTCTGGGGGCGGCGCTCGGCATCGCCATCGAGGCGGTCAACGAGATCCGCACACCGCACCACACACCGGCACCGTGGACGCTCGCGGTACTCGTGGCCGTAGTCTTCACCAAGTGGATCCTCTCGCGTCGCGTGCATGAAGTGGGGGCCGAGATAGGAAGCACCGCGGTCACGGCCGACGCATGGCACCACATGAGCGACGCGATCACCTCCGCGGCGGCCTTCATCGGCATCGGCATCGCGGTGCTCGGGAGTCGCTACGCGGGCGGTAGCGGCTGGGAGTCGGCCGACGACTGGGCGGCGCTGGTGGCATCAGCCGTCATCGCCTTCAACGGTATCTCGATGCTCCGTCCCGCGCTGCAGGACCTCATGGATCGCATGCCGGGCGCCGAGATCATGGAGCCAGTCCGCCATGCGGCCGAGAGCGTGCCCGGAGTGCTGGCGACCGAGAAGTTGACAGTACGGAAGACCGGGATGGTGTATCACACCTCCATCCACGTTCAGACGGATCCCGACATGCCGCTTCACGATGCACACGTGCTGAGCGGCAAGGTGAAGAGCGCCATACGCAGCGCCGTGCCCAACGTACAGTCGGTGCTGGTGCACATGGAGCCCTACGAAGGGCAGCGTGTGGGGCGGGGCGGCTGAGTTGATCCGCCTTTTCCGCGGGTGTCGGCCCTTGGGGAGCTCGATGTCCACGGAACGACGGCGCGGTTCGAACCGTTAGTAGGGCCGGACTATAGGCTCACCTTCGGAGGACTCGCATGTCGACATCGTCGGCCAGGCAATCCCGATTTCTCGTCGCCCTCATCGCAGCTCTGGTGCTGGCAGCGTGTTCGAGCGGCGAGGACAGGGCGCAACAGCCGGCCGAGACGGCGGTCACGACCCCCGCCTCCTCGAACGCTTCGCATCGACGGAGCGAAGAGATCGAGAGCTTTGCGATCGGCGATCTTCGCGCGGTGGCGCTGCACGACGGCACGCTGGATTTTCCCAACGACAACGAGGTATTCGGAGTCGGACGGTCATCCGGAGAGGTCGCCGCCCTCCTCGAAGCTGCCGGCGCGCCCAGCGACAGCCTGCACCTGAGTATCCAGCCACTGCTGGTGAAGACCGGCGATCGCGTGCTGCTCTTCGATACTGGAGCCGGCACGAATCTGGGACCGAGCGCCGGGCGGCTGGCTGACGCGCTGGCCGCGGCGGGCGTCGACCCTCGCAGCGTCACCGACATTTTTATCTCGCACGCCCATGGCGATCATGTGGGCGGCCTGATGAACGCTCGGGGTACGTTGGTCTTTCCCAATGCCACGATTCACCTCTCCGCGCCTGCGTGGACGTTCCTGAAGGGGATGGACGCCGAGACTGCCAGCAAGGCAGCGATCGCTCGGTACCGCGATCTCGTCGCGACGATCACCCCGAAAGTCGTAACGTTCACACCTGGCTCGGAGATCATCTCTGGCGTAGTCAAGGCAGTCGACATCCCGGGTCACTCCCCCGGTCACTCCGGTTACCTGATCACCTCAGGACAGGAGTCGCTCCTGTATATCGGCGACGCCCTGCATCACTACGTGGTATCCGTCCAGAGGCCGGAGTGGACCAACGGCTTCGACTCGAATCCGACGACAGCCGCCGCGAGTCGGCGTACACTGCTCGAGCGAACAGCGGCGAGCGGACAGCGACTGTACGCAGTCCATATGCCGTTCCCCGGTATCGGCAAGATGGAAAAACGGGATGGAGGATTCACCTGGGTTCCAGAGCGGGTCAGGGCCAATAAGTGACGTACGCCTTGCAGGGTGGGCCGAAGCGGGTCGTCATCGCGCATATCTCGCCGACGCCAGCTCGATCAGTCTGTCGATGAGCGCGTCGTACGGCATGCCGTCCGCGGCGGCGGCACGAGCGAACTCGCCCGCCTCCTCGAGGTAGCAGTTGGGATTGACTTCAATGACGTACGCCTCGCCCGATGCAGATACGCGCATGTCGACGCGAGCATAGTCCCGCAGGCGAAGCGCGTGAAAGGCGTCGAGCGCCGTCTTCCGCAACAGCTCATCGAGCTCGGGAGTCAGATCCTTCACTAAGGAGGTGTGCGTGCCTGCGTACTCGGCACCTTCGCCCTCGCCCTCGTCGCCCCACTTGGCGGCCCAGCTCGCGATCTTCGGGCGATCCGCAGGAAACCCGGTGAAGTCCATCTCCAGCGGCGGTAGCGCCCGCGCGTCCGCATTGCCGATCACGCCGACGTAGAACTCACGTCCGTCGATGAACTGTTCGACGAGCGGTGGTTGATGAAAGCGTCCCTGCACCTCTCCCATTCGCTCCAGCAGCTCCTGCACGTTGTGGACGACGGAGGCGTGGCTGATCCCGATCGACGCGTCCTCCTGCGGTGGCTTGACGATCAGGGGAAAGGTGAGGTCCCCCGCCCACTCCACATCGCCGCGATGCACGGTCGCGAACTGCGGAGACCGCACTCCGTGAAAGGTCAGCACCTTCTTGCTCAGCGCTTTGTCGCCGGCGAGCATGAGACCCGCCGGGCTCGACCCGGTGTAGCGCAGATCCAGAAGGTTCAGGAGCGCGGCGACATTCGACTCGAGCGCGCTCTTGCCGTCGAACGCCTCGGCCAGGTTCACGACGAGATCCGGCTCCGCTGCCCGCAGCGCCGTAGCCAGTGCGACGACGTCGGGGAGCACCACCTGGAACGCAGTCTCGTGGCCGGAACGCTCCAGTGCACCGGCAATCTGCGCCAGCACCGGATCGGCCGGCGGCCCGAGTGCGTCCTCCGAGTGCAGAATGACGATCCTCATCGTTCGATCCGCCAGTGCATGATGACACCCATGATGAACGCCGTCAGGGCGATCAACGCGT
Organism: Gemmatimonas aurantiaca; assembly: GCA_044463245.1. GTDB lineage: Bacteria > Gemmatimonadota > Gemmatimonadetes > Gemmatimonadales > Gemmatimonadaceae > JADGGM01. Next base: position 24,778 of record JBIQMO010000003.1, on the reverse strand, counting down.
CCCCAGAGTCGGCCGGGGTGCCGAGGCGCAACTCGTCGGCGCGATCGGCGAGTCGGTTCAGGAGCGTGCGCACCGTCGCCGTGCTCTCGCCACTCCAGTGCGCAACGCGGCCGACGAGTCGACGCTGGTGCGCGCGCACGAAGTCGCCTCCCCCCGCGGGGGCGTCCTGTGGTGAAACCGCCGGAAGGATGCGGAGGAGATCCACATCGAACTGTCCGGGGTGCGGCATCGGCAGCGCGCCGCCGAGGGGGTGATAGTGCTCGGCGAGCGTATGGTGCAGGTCACCCACCGCGGCGTCGTCCTCGCTGGCACCGGGGATGTCGGGGATGGACGAGCCCACTTCCGCCATGACGCGGTCGACATACTCGAGTTTGGTCAGTGCGCCCCATCCATCGTATGCCGCTCGCCAATCCAGCTTCGGCGTCAGCCACACCGCGAACGTTTCGGCGAAATCCTCGTCCGGATGCTTCTGGGCATACCAGCCCAACACGTGACGGACGTACGACGTCGAGAAGGGGTCGGGAAAGTAGTTCTCCCGATATGGCTCGGCAAACGAGCCGAAGGTGGTGTCCCAGTCGCTCCGCTCGTAGATGCGATAGGCATAATTGAAGGCATGGCCGGCTTCGTGCCGCAGGTAGCGCATCGATTCAGTCTCGTCCTCCACCTCGCCCGCGAGGTCCTCCTCGATTCGACGCAGTCGCTCGTCGGCCAGGTAGAACGGCACCCCGATCCGCGGGATGCCATCTGGGCATCCCCACTCATCGCTGAGGTAGATCGGCGGGCGAAAGGCCAGGCCGCGGTCGGCAAGCTCCGCATGCAGGCGCTCCGCCAACCGCTCGAGCATCGTGCCCTCGAGCGTGAGGCCGAGACTCGAGATCGGCCGATCTAGCAACGCCGCTCGCTCGCGGTCCCATTCGCGCGCCTGCTCGTCCAGCGACTCGGTCATCCTGCTCAGTCCCATTAGCAGAATGCGCGCCATGACCGGGTACACCAACGCAGGCGCTCGGGCGTGTCGGGACCTCACGTCCAGGGCAGGCGGCTCCGCCGCGCCCAGTACTCTTGTGGGTCGAGCGCCAGTGCGCCCAGCCGCGCATCGGACGCGTCGTCCCAGATCACATCGAGCGCGCGGAGGTTGGAGCGGAGCTGGTCCGCGGTGGCAGCGCCGCTGAGCACGAGGCCGGCCCACGGCCTGGCGATTGCGGCGGCGATCGCCACCGCGTCCATCCCCACTCGCAGCCGCGCTGCTTCCGCTCGGAGTACGTCGAGCCGGGGCGTAACCGCGGGATCGTCGTTGCGCTCCGTGAGAGCTCCGTTCGCGAGAGATTCCTTCACGATCACCACGAGCCCCGCCTGGTGCGCCTCCTCCAGGGAGTCCTCTGCTGATCGCTCCAGAAGATTCCAGGTAGCCTGCACAGCCGAGAAGAGGCGCTGGCCATCCCGCTCGACCTCCAGCGCGCGGCGGATGGTGTCGGCCTGTCGCGGTCCGCTGACGGAGAGTCCGACACGGAGTCCGGAACCTCGCAAGCGCGCCAGCTCGTCCAGGACGGGATCGTCGTCGAGGACGCCGCTCTCGAGCGTGGCGGAGTGAATCTGGTAGAGGTCGAGGTACTCGCCGAGTCGATCCCTGGACTCTCCGATCTGGCGGCGGAGCGTGGCGAGGGAGTGGTCCTTCACCTCGTGTACGTCGGCATCGGTGCGCCAGCCCGCAGTGTAGATGTACCCCCACTTCGAGCCGACGACTACGTCGGCCGGGGCGATGCCGCCCCGTCGCAACCAGGAAGCAAGGAAATCCTCCGCGCGGCCGTATGAGCGCGCCGCGTCGAAGTAACGAACGCCGCTCGCCCAGGCTACATCCAGAACCCCGTGCGCGTGCGCTTCCATCGCGGCTACATCGTGGCCTGCCGGAAGGTCGGCACCGTGCCCGAGGGTGATGTACCCCGGTCGCCCGAGGGCGGCGAGGCCGAGTCCGATGCGGCGTGCGCCGATCGCCGTCGCACTCCCGGCTCCATTGAGTCCTGTCCTTCGCAATGTGTGCCCCATCATCCTGGAGCTGCCGCGCGCGCTTCACGCGCGCCTGGGCATCTATACATTACCCGACCGATGCATACGACCTTGGTTTTGGTCAAACGGCACCGGGCCTGGCATTGGATGTCCAGCGAGTCATCGACACCTGCGACTTTTCCGCGCAACATTTCCTCGAGAGAGACAGGTGACCAAGGAGAAGACTACCATGAAGGCGATCGTCGTGACCGACAAGGCCGCGGGAACGGCTGGGATGAAGCTGGTGGAACGGCCCGAGCCGCAGCCAGCGATAAACGACGTCGTGGTAGAGGTTCATGCATCTGGATTCGTAGTGACCGAGCTGGCGTGGCCCTCGACCTGGACCGATCGCCTCGACCGCGACCGAACACCGTCGATCCCCGGGCACGAGCTGGCCGGAGTGGTCACCGCGCTCGGCTACGGCACGACGGGGGTGTCGGTGGGGCAGCGGGTGTTCGGCCTCACGGACTGGAATCGCGACGGCACCCTGGCAGAGTACGTGGCGGTCGAGGCACGCAACCTCGCGCCGCTGCCGGGCGCCGTCGACTTCACGGTGGGCGCGAGCCTGCCGATCTCGGGGCTGACTGCGTGGCAGGGACTGTTCGAGCACGGCAGACTTCGGGCGGGGCAGAGCGTCCTCGCGCACGGCGCCGCCGGAGCGGTCGGTTCGATGGTGACGCAGCTCGCGTGTGAGGCAGGCGCATATGTCATCGGCACCGGACGCGCCGCCGACCGCCAGCCAGCGCTCGATTTCGGCGCGAACGAGTTCGTCGACCTCGACAACGAAGCGCTGGAAGACATCGGCGGAGTCGATCTCGTGTTCGATCTCATCGGCGGTGACATCGGGAAGCGGTCCGCGGCCCTGATTCGCGCCGGAGGAACACTGGTGTCGATCGTCGGGCCGCCCGAGGCGCGGCCGGCCGACGGCCTGACGGTGGACTTCGTGGTCGAGGCCGATCGTGCGCAGCTGGGTGAGATCGTCCAGCGAGTGCGCGACGGACGGCTGCGCACGAACATCGGCTACGTCTCGTCCCTCGACGATGCGGTCGCCGCATTCAACCCGACCGAGCGACGCCGGGGAAAGACGATCATCCGCGTTCGTCCATGAATACGCGGGGAGGGTGGAACCGCCCTCCCCGTCCAGCACCATGCGAGCCCGTCAGAGGTACTTGGTGGCAAGCTTCTGCGAGGCAGCCAGGTGCGCCTCGAATGCCGGCACCGCCGCCTTCACGGCAGCCTTCAACTCCGGATTCTTGATGGCGGGCGCCAGCGTATTGCTGAGAATCTTGATCGCACCCTCGTGATACGCGACCTCGTTAGCGATGAAGACGCTGTCGAATTTCGCCCCGGTCGTAGCGTCGAGCTCACGAAGGGCATTGGAGTGAGCCTGCCCCATGGGAGCCTCCTTCGGCGGCGACGGGGTCATGTTCAGCTTCTTGGCGAGGTCCTTGGTCTGTTGCAGCAGGCCCTTGTGCCCCTGCACGAACGTGTTGGCAACCTCACGCACGTCGGATGCCGGCGACTTCTTGGCGGCAATGCCGGCCGTCTCGATGTCGTAGTTGATGAGAGCTTCGAACGTGGCCAGTGCGGTGGCATCGTCCAGCGGTTGTGAAGCGCGCGTGCTCCGGGTGGTATGGCCCGTGAGTCCGACGACTAGCAGTGTCAGCGAAGCACCGTGAAAGAAGGGTGACATGGTCGTACGACCTCCGTGGAGATGACCTGTATGGAAACACCACCCTTCTGCAAGTAGCACGACCCGACCGGCGGGATGACGTCAGGGTCGTCCGGCCCATTGTCGGCCATGGCGCCCAGCGGCAGCAACCCAACGATCGAAGCTCACCCCGCGCGCAGTGCGACTGCCGGTTCGATTCGCGCCGCTCTGAACGCCGGGATCAGGCAAGCGCCGACTCCGACGACGGCCATGATCAGCGCCACTACGGTGAGCGTGACCGGGTCGTGCGGAGGCACTCCGAACAACAGGCCCTGCATGAGCCGCGTCAGCGACAGTGCGCCCGCGACGCCGAGCGCGAGCCCGATGACGACGAGGCGCCCGCCTTCCGACAACACCATGCGCTGTACCCTGCTGCTGTCGGCACCGAGGCTCATCCGAACGCCGATCTCGGTCGTGCGGGCGCTCACCGAGAACGCCAGCACAGCCGCGATCCCCACCGCCGCGACGACCATGGCGAGGACGCCGAAGGACGACACGAGCATCGCGTTCAGCCGCCTCGGTGCCACACTCTCATCGCGGATCTGGTTCACGGTCAACACGTTCTCGATTGGTTGCTCCGGGGCCGCCTGTCGCACGACGCGGGTCGCTGCCGCGGCGAGCGACGATGGATTCAACCTGGTGCGGATCACGAATCCGCCCGAGGGGAAATCGCCCTGTGCGAAGGGAATGAAGGTAGCCGGAATTGGCGTTGCGTCGAGCCCACCGTCTTTCGTGTCCCCCACCACCCCGACCACTGTGCGCCAGCCGCCCGAGACACCGATGAACTTCAGCACCTCGCCGGTCCACGCCACCCGCTGGCCAATGGGATCCTGATTCGGGAATAGCTGCTCGGCGAGCGTCCTGTTCAGGATCACGACGCGCGCACTTCCCGCACGATCGGTGGAGACGAATGCGCGTCCCGCGAGCAGCGGAATCCCCGCTGCGCTGAAGTACTCGGGGCTCGCCGTGCGATATTCGGAGTGCGGCTGCGCCTGCCCCGGCGCGATCTGGTGTCCGTCGGCCTTGATGTCGAGCGTGATGCCCGCTGCACGAAGCGGCATGGTGGAACCTATCCCCACCGCCGACACGCCGGGGAGCGTTGCCAGTTGGCTCCGGATCCGTTCGTACTGAGCGATGGTCGCCGCGGGGCTCTCACCATTGAAGTCCTTCGGCACTTCCATGGTCAGCACGTTCTCCGTTTCGATGCCGGTGTCGACATCCGAGAGGCGCTGCATCGTCCTCGTCAGCAGTCCAGCGCCGGTAAGCAACATCACCGACACGGCGATCTGCGCAACGACGAGCGTCTGCTGAAGTCTTTGCCGCCGGACGCTGCCGGTCGTGCGCCTGCCTCCGCCCGCCAACGACGCGCCGAGCGTTCGCTCGCTCGCGAGACCGGGTGCGAACGAGAGCAGTACGGCCACGACGACGGCCAACAGGAGGCTGAATCCGAGCACGGCGCCATCGATGCGTATCTCGCCCGCGCGCGGACTGTAGCGCGCCGCGAAGGTGGTGAGCATACGGACACCGCCGAAGGCGATCAGCAGGCCGAGGAGGCTACCGGTGACGGCCAGCAAGAGGTTTTCCGCCAGCAGGAGCCGGCGCAGCCGCGAGGCACCGGCGCCAAGCGCGGCGCGAACGACCAGTTCCTGCTCCCTGCGCACCCCGCGCATGAGCGTCAGGTTGGCGACATTCGCGCACGCGATGATCAACACGAAGGCGGCAGCGCCCATGAGGAGGAGCATCGTGAGGCGCGCCCGCTGGCCGAGTATCTCCTGGAAGGGCGTCAGCGTCACCTGGAAGCCGGAGCCGGCATCGTAGGCTTCCGGATGGTCGGCGTGCGCGCGTGCCGTGATCGCCGCCACTTCCGCGCGCGCCTGCTGGACGCTCACGCCGGGCGCGAGGCGAGCGATCATCGCGGTCATGCGATGCGTGCGTCCCGTCACCATCATCGCGCTCAGGTGGTGCTCGCTGTTCACCATGTTCATGAGCGCGTCGATGCGCGTCGGGTAGAAAGGTGCTGGCTGCAGCACGCCCACCACCGTGACAGCGTGGCCGCCCACGCGCAGACTGCGGCCGACGACCGAGGGATCGCTACCGAAGCGCTTCTGCCAGTAGTCGTACGTCAGCATCATGACCGGCGCCGCAGACCTGCCGTCATCGCCCTCGTTGAAGCTCCGCCCGAGTACGGGCGAGAGCCCCATCACCGAGAAGTAATTACCCGTCACGAGCCCCACGTCGATGCGCACGGCGTCGTGCTCGCCCAGGAGGGTGAAGGTGATGGGCGAATACTCGGCGATGCCGCCCAGAGTGCGTGATCCCGACCGGAAATCCTCGATCTCGGGAACGGAGAAGCCGATGTCGTCGCCGCCGGGGCCGCGGATGGACTGCCTCAGATACATCAGGCGGTCGCCTTCCCGGTGCGGCAGTGGCTTGAGCATTACACCGCGCACCACACTGAAGATCGCGGTGGTGGCGCCGATGCCGAGTCCGAGCGTGATCACTACGGCGATCGTGAAGCCCCTGGCGCGCAACAGAGTTCGGACGGCGTATCGCAGGTCGGCGATGAGCATGGAATGTCCTTCGGGGTGGAGTGGCGGGCCGCCCGCGGTCCGGGCCGGCAGCAAACCTACCGTACGTCCATGCGACGCACGAGAGCCGGGGAAATCGACAGGGGCCTGGCTCGCGGCCTGGGTCGAGCGGGCCCACCATGCCCCCGCCAACCTCGATCGATATGCGAGGCCGCCCGACTAGACGCCACTCGCTGCCCTGCCCTGTTTCATCGAGGTCACGTGTTCCACGAACTGATCGAGAGCGATCTCGGTCCCCTGCTGCCAACCCGAAGTCTTGTTCTTCTCCAGGTCGGCCTCATCCCGATGCAGCGCCATGAACACATAGCGAGTCCCACTTCCCACGGATTCCATCGTGACGATAGCTGTTATCGGAACGTCGTCGAAGACTGCCGGCCGAAAGCCGGGAAACAGCATGGAGGTCCAGCTGAGCCGCTCCATCGGAACGACTTCCAGGAAGCAGCCGAGGTTGGGAAACTCCTGACCATCTCCCGTCGCGATGTCGATGCTGAAGATGCCGCCCGGTCGCACCTCCAGCTCGCAGTTCGCTACACTGCCCCAGGCCCTGGGCATGTACCACTCCTTGAGGTGTTCCGGCTTCGTCAGAGCCTCCCAGACGAGATGTTTGGGAGCGTCGATGAAGCGTTCGAAAACGAGATCGAGTCTCGGGTCGATGGCGAAGTACTTCTTCATTGTTTGGATTCCCTTTCCGCGAGTTGTTTGACGTACTCGTCGAACCGGTCCAGTCGTGCTTCCCACAGCGAACGCTGCTCGGCCAGCCAGTCCTCGGCGACCTCGAATCGTTCGGGCACTATCTCGTAAGTGCGCACACGCCCTCGTTTCCTGGACTTCACCAGCCGGCTCCGTTCGAGCACCGAAAGGTGCTGCACGAACGAGGGGAGCTTCATGTCGAATGGTTCTGCCAGCTCGCTCACGGAGGCCGGTCCGACGGAAAGTCGCTCGAGGACTTTCCGCCGGGTCGAATTGGAGAGGGCGTAAAAGACATCGTCAGCCACTGCGGGTTGGACCATCGCGATTACGGTCGATTGTGGGTTGTCGGATCCGACGGGCAGATAGTAACACCGAGCGATACTTAGGTCAATACCTAAGTATTATTCCCGAACGGGGCTGTCCCGGCAGGGGATGGCGTGTGCAAGTTACGCTGGATTCTCTACTCGACTTCTGTGCTCCGCCCGACATCGTACAGGTAAAACCGGGACATATGTGGACGCGCGTGGAGGCGGATGCTCAGCCGTCGTTCGTCGGCGATACTTCTACGGTCAACGCGACAAGCCAATGCTCAAAGCGGCCTGGCTCGCTGGTGGCACACGCTGGGCGTTCGTCCAGGGTCAGGCGCGAACCGATAGCGCTCTCACCGAGCTCCGAGCAATCGCTCGTACGATCCGGCTCCGCCAGTAAGCAATGAAGGAAACACTTCCCATAGCAGCAGCCGCCGTAGGCGTCGGCCTCGCGATGGTGGGCACCATCGTACCCGCGCTCTGGCGCGGGATCAGCAGCCGACGTTGGGCGTGCACGCAGGGGCAGATTCGCGGCACGGCGGCACCCGAGGGCGAGCCGGTGCACGTTCCACCGGATCGCATTCTGGCGTGGGCCACGACGCCCGTGCTCCGGTACGAGTACTCGGTAAATGGGCGGCGATATGTAGCGACGCAGGTGAACGCTACGGGCTTCGCGAGTAACCGGGCAGCGCGCCGCGCCGCCGCGCGCTATCCGGAAGGTCAGGCGGTGGCAGTATGGTACGAGCCGCGCGATCCATCGCGAGCCGTACTCGAGCCGGGAGTAACGGCTGGAGGCGTGTTCTGGGGAGTGGTGAGCATTACCCTGTTGGGGCTCGCGCTTCTCGCGCTCGCGCGTGCGCTGTGATGTTGCGACCCGCTGGCACAAACAAACACTGAATCAGAGCATTGTTCCGAGCATTCCGGATAGTCTCCATAGTCTCCGCAATGATGGCGGCGCTGGCGATCGTGGTATTGGTCTTCGCGCAACTGGCGTGGCCGGCCTTGCTGCCCGGTTTGATCTACTTTCCGCGTGCACTCGGGAAGACAGACATATCACCAGATTCCTGGGGTTACGCTGGTAAGGTGCTACGCATCCCCGCACCCGAGGGCGATACCGTCGTGGCGTGGATGCTCCGCCATACGAGCTCGAAGCCCAACGGTTGCGTGGTACTGTTCGCGCACGGGAACGCCGGGAATATCACGGGCCAGGCTGGGTTCATGCGGCCGTTCCTGGCTGTGGGATTCGACGCTCTGGTATTCGACTACAGAGGTTACGGGGCGAGCAGCGGCAACGCATCCGAAGAGCACTTGTACGAGGATGCGCAGCTGGCCTACAGGCATCTCGTGAACGAGGGAATTGCCCCGAATCACCTGCTCGTCGTCGGTCACTCGCTCGGGACCGCCGTAGCGACAGAGCTGGCGACCAAGCAGGAATCGGCAGGCCTGCTGCTCGCCGCTCCCTTCGAGAGCTTGCCCGCTGCCATGCGCATGCGCGTGCCGTGGTTTCCGGTCGGCCTGCTACGGTGGCCCCGGGAGCGATTCGACTCGGAGTCGCGGATCGCGCAAGTATCCGCGCCAACTCTGTTCGTGGTCGCTTCAGCGGACCGGATCGTGCCGATGGCCTCGGCCCGCGCGCTTTATGAAACGGCGCGAGGTCGGAAGAGTTTGGTCGAAGTGCCTGGAGGCCATAACGAGGTATTCATGAACGGTGAGTTCCAGGCGGCGCTCGAGCGCTTTCGGCATCTGTTGCCAGCATGCAGTGAGGCGACGATCGATTCGAGCAACGTCGAATGAGTCCAGCCAGCCGCGCCGAGTGGGGCTGCGTTCGCCTCCGCCTCCCTGCGCTCGCAACCGATTGAGCCAACCAGGAAAGCATCCCACGGCTAGAACCCGCTGAACGACACTGGCACACACCACCCACGTCCCATGCGCACTACTTGGGAAAACGACACAATTGCCTGCAGGCGCCCGCCGCGGTGGACTCGCATAGGGAGGCGGGGAGCGTGTATGGTCGGCGCATTGGCCGTTCTATTGATTCTGGCGCTGGCCAGCGGTTGTCAGCCTGCGACGGGCGACTGGAAAGAGACAGCAGCCCGATCGGAGTGCCGGCCAGTCGACTCGGCGTGGGCGATCGATATCCGGGTGACGGATGCCGTCACTGCCTCGCCTGTTACCGATGCGGAGGCGTGGACCGGCGCCGGCGGCGGCATGGCCGTAACCGATTCATCGGGCCGGGCATGCATCCGTGCGCTCGCCGCTGGTGCGGAGACTCTGCAAGTAAGCCGACCCGGTTACCGGACCGCATCGACAGTGCTGACCGGAGTGGCGGGTCAGGTCGTGACGCGTGTACTGCTCTTCCACCGTGTTCCGGATCCCTGCTGCGACCTGCGAGGTCGCTGGCGGGTCTCCTTTCACCTCGAGTCGCCGGCGGAGCGCGGACCACGGCCGGCGAGCCGCACCGTTGCGGGTGAGCTGGAGCTCGGGCCGCGCATTCTCCCGATGCAGCCCGGCGACGACATCGACTCACTCGTGCACGTCGTGCGTGGGCTGCATCATGTCGACTTCAGTCCTTTCTTCGGAGGCCCGGTCGGGCAGGACGTGAGCACTTCGATTTTCGGCGAGGGGCCGGATCTTCTGCACGAGGTGCGTGCCAGTGTCCTAATGGGAGATAGCGTGCACGTCACCTTCATCCCGCGCATGACGCACGGTTCGCTGTCACTCGCGGGTAGAATTCGCTCGGACACCATCCGCGGTAGGTGGGTTCAGAACGCCTACTGCTGCGGCGCGCGCGGAACCTTCATCATGACACGCGCGGGTCCAGCCGACACTACGCCCTTCCCTTCCCCTTCCGGGAGCGCTACCGCCCGCTCCGGCGCACATCGGCCGCCGGGAACGCCACCCCAGATCACGCCTGGAGGCCAGATACCCGGCGGCAGATGGCGGCCGGAGCTCGCGCTCGCACCCGATGGTCGTCTCTGGTTGGCGAGAGATGGCCTGTTCGTCGCCGACTCGCTCTTCGGCCCGTGGCGCCGGGTCCTGGGAGGCAACACCGACCCGGTCGAAGCCGACGAGCTGCGCATTGGCGTGCGATTGGCATTCCTGGGTGGCGACACGGTGCTGATCGGGCTGGGCGAGCGCTATCGCACGGCGAGCGCACCAGTCCTCTATCGTACTGAGAACGGCGGCGCGACGTGGGCATCGGTTTCTCTGCCGAACGTGACGGAGATCGAAGCGATGAGCGCGACCGGCGGCGATGTCTGGCTGGCGGCGCATCGTTCCGACCGCACGATCGCTCTCCTCCGCAGCGACGATGGCGGCAAGACCTGGACGGATGTACCGGTGCCGAGCGTGCACGGCATCGTCGCGGGGCTCGGCCTCCATCGCTCCTCCGACTCCGTTGCGTTCCTGTACGCCAGTACCGAAGACGGTCAGCCCTCACTCTGGCGAACGGCCGACGGTGGTCGGAATTGGAAGCCGCTCCCCGCGCCGCACGATCAGGGACTGCTCGAGCTGGAAGACTACGACAGCCGCATCGAGGAGATGGCCACAGTCGGGTCGCGAATTCTGGTGCGCGAGCACGGGAGCGTGTTCGTCAGCCAGGCCACGTCGATCAACTGGCGTCCGTTGCCACATGTCGACCATATCGCATCCGAGGTCGGCGGCGGGCACGTTTTCGTCCTCAGCGACTCGCTACTGCCATCGCTCCTGAATCGGGACCTCGGCGTCATCTGGCGAGGCGACCGGCCACTTCCGATCCGCGACGCTAGCGATGTTGAACAGGTCCTGGTTCACGACGGTGTCAGCTTCGTGTCCGAGTCGCGAGGAGCAGTGCATGAAATTCGGGAAGGCTCGGCGAGGGCGGTGCGTCCTCCCGGAGATCGGCGCTAGACCGCTGCGCTCATCGAGGAATCGGGAACACGCTCGGCAACCGTGGAGTGTACACTCGTGTCCAACTTGCGAGAGCTCGCGCACCGCCATCCCGCTACACGAGGAGAATTCATGCACCACACGGCTCGCCGTATCCTTGCTTGTGTCGCGCTGCTACTCGCCTTTGCCGCGCGCGCTGCTGCCGCACAGCAAGGGAACGCTCGAGCTCCGAGGGTCGTGCCGCGGCCTCCCGGCGACAGCATGCCGGTGTACCGTGCCGACACTAGCCGCATCGCGCCGATGCCACGGCTGCGCGTCCCAGACCGACTGCAGCTCGACTCCACTCCGCCGCAGGCACCACCCAGTGCACTGCTACCGCGCGACGACATGCCGACATTCAGACCAGACACGAGCAAATTCCACATGCCACGCTTGGTGCCGCCCCCCGGCAAGCGCGCACTTCCGCACGACTCGCTGATCGGTAGGAAGCGAAACTGATGAAACCGCGCACACACCCCTCCCGGAGATAGCAGACGACTCCTTCCCTACAGGGGTACTTCCAGTCCTCTCATCGCCAGAGCCGCCGCCATCTCCGTCCCGATGAACACGCTCCCGATGACGACGAAGCGATCTCCATGCTCGGTCAGTGTTCGCACGCGCCTGTAGTCATCGAGCGTGCGAGAGTAGATGATCTGCTCGCCGCCGAACGGCAGGCGGCGGGGGGTGGAGCGGGTGGCCAGGAGCAGCTTGCCGAAGTGGTACGCCGTGCCCTCGTCATCCGTGATCTGCCTGCGCCGACCGTCCAGCGCTCGGTCCGTCCGCGCCTGATGGAACGTCACAGTGCGGCCGTCGGCCGTTTGCCAGATGCTGCTCAACGGTTTGCCGCGCCAGAGCCACTTGGACAGCGGCGGTCGGTCGTAGGGCGGATACGGTTCGGCGGCGATCACCCCGATGGAGCCGGTTTCGTCCACTTCGCGGATGCCCGAGATGGCCGCGGCCGACGCCATGCCGCCTCCGACGATCAGATATGTATAGTCAGGCATGTGAGTTCTCCCGACCAGGGCGACATGGGATCGCGATGAGCGTCCGAAGCTCGGTGTCGGCCGCGCAGCACGCATGTCAGCCGATCACTTCAGGTGCATTGGCGATTGCATCGCGACCGCATACGCTCGCAGGTGGACGCAGGCGGCCCCCCCCCTGGACCCGCACCGCGACCCGCGGCATGACATGCATGTGGTGCACCAACGGATGCTGGAATGCGATCACTCACACGTGTGTGCTCGCGCCTGCTATGGCGCCGACCTCCACCGATGCCGCGGCGAGGGCGGCCTCGCCATGCCGGTGGGCTCGCCGCAACTCCGACTCCTTCCAGAGTGAGTAGACGGCCGGTATCACCACCAAGGTGAGAAGGGTGCTGCTGATCATTCCGCCCACCATGGGAGCGGCGATCCGCTTCATGACGTCGGCGCCCGTGCCATGGCTCCAAAGAATCGGGAGGAGCCCAGCGATCACTGCGGTCACCGTCATCATCTTCGGCCGCACGCGCCCCACGGCGCCCTCCACCACGGCTTCGTCGACGTCATTTCGATCACGCAGCAGCCCCCGCTCTCGCCGCTCCCGGTGTACCTGATCGAGATAAAGAAGCATCACGACACCCGTCTCGGACGCCACGCCCGCGAGCGCGATGAATCCGATCGCCACGGCGACGCTCACGTTGTAGTCGAGGAGCCAGAGCAGCCACACGCCCCCGACGAGCGAGAACGGGAGGGCGAGCATCACCAACGCGCTCTCGGCCACACTTCCGAAATTGATGTAGAGCAGCAGGAAGATGATCGCGAGGGTGACTGGAACGACGACCTTGAGCATTCTGTTCGCTCGTTGCATCGCCTCGTACTGTCCCGACCACTCCAGCCGGTATCCAGGTGGCAGCATGAGCTTCTCCGCGACCAGTTGCTTCGCGGCTGCGACGTAGCTGCCCACGTCCCGCCCACGCACGTCCACATAGACGATGTTGTTGAGATACGCATTCTCGGATTTTATGAGCGTCGGCCCCTTCACGATACGCAATCGTGCTAGAGTACCGAGTGCTACCTGCGCGCCCGAAGGCGTGGCTACCAGCGTGCTTCCGATGGCGTCCGGGTCGTCGCGTAGTGCGCGAGGGTAGCGCACGAGCACGGAGTACCGCTCACGCCCCGCGATCACTTCACCAGCCTCCATCCCGCCCACGGCAGCGCTCGCGGCCTCGAGCACATCATCCCCCGCCAACCCGTAGCGCGCGGCCGCCGCGCGGTCGAGGGTGATGTCGAGATATCGGCCTCCTTCGGGCCGCTCGGCGAAGACCGAGTTGGTTCCCCGTACCGCCGGCAGCAGCCCTTCCAGCTCCTGGCCGATCAGATCGAGGGTATCGAGCGACGGTCCGAAGATCTTGATCCCCACCGGTGTCTTGATTCCCGTGGCCAGCATGTCGAGCCGGTTCTTGATCGGCATCGACCACATGTTCGCCACACCGGGCGTCTTCACCGTGTGGTTCGCCTCGCTCACGATCGAGTCGTACGTCACGCCGGGGCGCCAGTCCTCCTTGTCCTCGAGGATCGCGATCGTCTCGATCATCGACATCGGCGCCATGTCGGTGGCGGTCTCGGCTCGGCCGATCTTCCCCAGCACCGTCTTCACCTCGGGGATCCTCGCCAGTGCCGCGTCGCGCTGCTGAAGGATCTCTTTGGCCTGCGCCGTCCCGACACCCGGGAAGAGCGATGGCATGTCCATGATGGACCCTTCGTTCAGAGGAGGCATGAACTCGCTCCCGAGTCGCGACCACGGAAGAATCGTGACGGCCAGCACGGCGGCGGCGCCAACGATGACTCCCCACCGGTGATTGAGTACGAAAACCATCACCGGTCGGTAGACGCGGATGAGGAACCGGTTGACTGGATTCGCCGCCTCCGGCTTCACCCGGCCACGGATCACGAGCCCCATCGTGAGCGGCACGAGCGTGATCGAGAGTAGCGCGGCCGATGCCATCGAAAGTGTCTTCGTCCATGCCAGCGGCTTGAAGAGCCTCCCCTCCTGATCCTGCAGCGCGAAGACGGGGACGAATGAGACGGTGATGATGAGAAGCGAGATGAAGAGCGAGGGGCCCACTTCCTTGGCCGAGTCGGCTACGAGCTCCCAGTGCGTGCGCCCGGGCTCCTCGTGCTCGTTTCGCTCGAGGTGCTTGTGGAAGTTCTCGACCATTACAATCGCCGCATCGATCATCGCCCCGATGGCGATGGCGATCCCGCCGAGGCTCATGACGTTCGCCTCGAGCCCGAGCACGCGCATCGCGATGAACGCCATGAGGATGCCGACGGGCAGCGTCACTATCGCGACGAGCGCGCTCGACGCGTGCATCAGAAAGAGAAGCGCTACGCCGGCGACGATGAGGGCCTCTTCCAGCAGCTTGCCCTTGAGCGTCGCGATCGCCCGCTCTATGAGATTCGAGCGATCGTAGCCGTTGACGAAGACCACCCCATCGGGGAGCGAGGGTTGGAGCTCCGCCATCTTCGCCTTCACGCGGTTGATGACCGCGAGTGGGTTGTCACCGAAGCGCATCACCACCCATCCGGTGACGATCTCGCCCTTTCCATCGAGGTCGGCGATGCCGCGCCGGATATCGGGGCCGAGCTGCACGCGGGCTACATCGCCCACGGTGATCGGCGTACCACCGCGGCCAGTGCCGAGTGATACAGCGCGAATGTCGTCCAGCGAGTCGAAGCGCCCGCGCCCGCGAACCACGTACTCCGAGCCGTTCATCTCCAACACGCGGCCACCCACGTCCTCGTTCGACGCGCGGACCGCTCGGGTCACCCGTTCGAGCGGGATGCCGTACGCAAGGAGCCTGGCCGGATCCACGACTACCTGATACTGCTGCTCGTAGCCGCCTAGTGAGGCGATCTCCGCCACGCCAGGGACTGCGGTGAGCGCGGGACGCACGGTCCAACCCTGGAGACTTCGGAGCTGGGCGAGGTCGAGCCGGCCCGTCGTGTCGGCCAGGATGTACTGCATGACCCAGCCCACCCCGGTCGCGTCGGGACCAAGCATCGGGTGCGCCCCCTCCGGCAGCCTGGCGCTGGCGCCGTTCAGGTACTCGAGCACGCGCGATCGCGCCCAGTAGAGATCCGTGCCGTCGTCGAAGACCACGTAGACGGCTGACAGCCCGAACTGGCTCATCCCGCGCACGTACTTCGTGTGCGGCACCTTGAGCATCTCGGTCTCGAGCGGGTAGGTCACCTGATCCTCGACGAGCTGCGGTCCCTGCCCCGGCCACTGCGTCATGACGATTACCTGCACGTCCGACAGATCTGGGATCGCGTCCACCGGCGTGCGGAATATCGTCCACATCCCCGCGGCGGTGACGGCCACGGTCGCGAGCAAAATGAGGAATTTGTGGCCCACCGACCACTCGATGACACGTCTGAGCATGGCCGGCTACCTCCGCTCGCGGGGCATCTTCATCCCGCGCATGGAGTCCGTACCGTGGGACTCCGCTGCCGAATCCGTGCGAGCGGCGGGCATCCGCATGTTCGACATGTTCGACGTGTCGTTCATGTCCGACATGTTCATCTGTCCGATCATGCTCTTCATTACCTCGGCCAGGTTCGACTCGGAATCGAGGAGGTACTGTGCCGAGGTCACCACCCGCTGGCCGGGATCGAGCCCGGAGAGCACCTCGGTGTAATCCCCGGCAGTGCGCCCCGTCACGACGGCCATGGGCATGAGCCGTCCGCCACCCATGCCCATGAAGACCAGCGTGCGATCTCCGGTCTCGAGCAGCGCCGAGCTGGGTACGGTGAGCGCTCGGCGGGTGGGTGTGGTGAGTGTGACCGTGGCGTACATCCCTGGCTTGAGGAGTCCCTCGGCGTTGGGGACCTCCACGCGTGCTCGCACCGTGCGCGCGACCGAGTCGAGCATCGGGTACACATACGAGACCCGCCCCTCGAGCGACCTCCCGGGATACGATGCGAGCTCGATGGCGGCGCGCGAGCCGGCGCGTACGGCGCCGGCGTCCTGCTCGCGCAGCGCGACATCGACCCAGACCTCGCCGAGACCGGCGATGCGATACAGCGTCTGCCCCGGCTGGATAGCCTGACCCAGCACGACTTGCTTTTCGAGGACTATCCCCGAGGCGGGCGCATACAGAGTGAGCGTGCGCTGCACCTCACCGCTCTCGATGATCCTGTCGATCTGCGCTGCAGAAATGCCCCAGAGCGCGAAGCGACGTCTGGCGGCGCCAACCAGGTCAATGGAAGCGGGCGGCACGCCGGGTACGCTGCTCGCGCCGATGCTCGCCTGCAGCTTCTCGGCAACCAGCAGTTCCTGCTCGGCTGCCACTAACTCGGGAGAGTAGATGTCCATGAGCGGCTGACCCTTTCGCACGGGCTGTCCCGTCTCGCCCACGTACAGGTGCTCGACGTACCCGCCGAAGCGCGGCGTCACGTCGGCCAGCCTCGTCTCGTCGACGGTCACCGTTCCGACGGTGCGCACCGAGCTCTCCAGCGTCCGCTCCTCGACGCTCCCGAATGTGACGCCGAAGTGGCGAAGCTGACTCGCCGTGAGCTGCACATCCCCGCCGGAGGACATGTCCATACCGGTCATGCCGTACACGCCAGCCGTGTCGCCGTGTGCGGTGGCAGGTGAGGAATCTGTGAGGCTCGCATCAGGCCAGGGGCGACGCAGGCCCCACGCGATGAGCGCGCCTATGAGAACTATGATCCCGATACCCGCCAGGAGTACGAGTCGCGAGCGAGGGATACGAAAGGCATTCATCGAAGAACTCCCGCACCCACGGTGCGCTCGAGCTTCGCGAGGCTCGTCGCAAAGTCGGTGAGTGATCTGTAGTAGTCGGTTTCCGTATTGAAGACCGTAGCCTGTGCGTCGATGACGGCAGCAAAATCGAGGAGCCCCACCTGATAGCTGGCCGTGGCCGAAGCGAGTGCTGCCTGCGCCTGCGGGAGAATCGCGCGCTTCGTCAGGGCGAGCGCGGTCCGCGCCCGCTCGAGGTCACTCACCTGCTCCGCCACCTCTGCGTTCAAGCTGTCAACCATCTTCCGGTGCTCCGCATGCAAGGCATTGAGTTCCGCTGCGGCCGCGGCGACATCCGCGTCCTGCTTGCGATCTTTCTGCAACGGGATCGGAATCGAGACGATGGCGGAAACCATGTCCGTGAAGCCCCGGCGCTGCCCGTAATCGAGCGAAACGGAGATGTCGGGGAGATGTGCCTTCTCGGCGAGCTGGAGCCGTGCCCGTTCGGCTACTATCCGCGCGATGTGCTCGTGGATCATCGGGCTGTTCGCTGCGGCGAGCGCCTGGAGCGAGTCGAGCGGTAGCAGCGGGGAACCCGCCGCGCGTGATCCGATCGCATCGGATACGAAGTGCACCCGCGTAACCGAATCTGCGACTGCCGCGCGGACGATGCTGGCCGGCAGTTCCGGTGCAGCCACTGGTGTGTCGCTCGGGCGGTCGAGCGCTGCGTTCAAACGGGCGAGCGTCACGCGCCGTTGTTCCGTTAGCGCACTGGCGGCACCGCCCAGATTCGCCGCCTCCGTGCGCGCGCGCAGAACGTCGGCCTGTGTCCCGGTGCCCGTCGTGTACCGCGCCTCGGACACGGCGATCAGGTTGGTGAGCACCACCTGATTGCGGCGCACGATATCGAGCGCGCGATCGGCGAAGGCGAGCTCGTAGTAGGCTCTCCTCACGCTGGTCGTCACATCGAGCCGGGCCGCCTCCAGCGCAGCCTGTGCGGCGGTTACCTCGCCAGTGGCCGCGCGTGTCCGGAGAGCGAGCTTCCCTGGGAATGGGAAGGTCTGGGTGATGCCGATCATCTTCATCGTCATGAAGTCGGAAAATCCGGGCTCGCTGACGGGGAAGTTCTGGATGCCGGCCATGAGCACAGGATCCGGGCGTGCGCCGGCCGGACCCACCCGCGCCCGTGCGGCATCGGCACGAGCGGCCGCCGCCTTTATTGATGGGCTAACTACGAGCGCGACGGCGACGAGAGAGTCGACGTCGGAGGGACGAGATGTGGCCGGCACGGCTGGTATGACGCGCCGCGCTAGTCCCGGAGCTTGCGCCGGTGCACACGACGGCCAGCCGGACGCCGCGAGCGCGCAACTCAGCGTCAGCACGCGACCGAAGGGTAGATATTGAAACATTCTTGGAAGTCCAGAGTCCACGTTGGTGCACGTACTCGAGCGCGAGTTACGCGCTGGCGACGTACGATCTACCGCGCGCAGCTGTCCGGACTGCGGGCAGTGGCGAGCGGCTCACGGATGCCGGTCCCCGCGAATGCCGAAGCGGCTCGCCATTGCTTCAGCGAGCGACCGAGGGTGTACCGGTTGGAGCTTGTGTGGGGTTCTGGCCTATGCTCTCGGAGGCGGGAGCTCCGGAGGCATATTGATGGACGGCGGAGCCATGAGTACCAACGGGTCGACGCCGCGGGACACGGGTGGCGCCGAAGGCACCGCGATTACTCTCGACGTTAGCGCCGCTGGTGCACAGGGCGCCATTGTCCGGCACCCCAAAGGCGCCCAGGGGAGATGGCAGGGCTTCCGTTCGTGCTCCGGAGCCTGCGCTGTGGTTACCGCGGGAGCCGCAGATCCCTCCATGGCCCCGTCGGCCATCTCCGAGGCGCCGCTATTGCTCATGCTGCCCATTGTCGGCATGGTGCACATCACACCGGTTCCGATCAGCATCGACTGGAGCATGATGAGCGCGGTGGTGATTGCCAACCAGCGGTGCGGACGCCTCATGCAGCGGAACGTAGCAGTACAGCCCAATCGCCGGAAGTGCTGCGAACGGGACACGACAGTGACAGCGGGTTGACCCATTGCCGGTGCGAAGTCGGGGGAGTCCTGCGCAGGACCGGCACGAGTGACGGAGCCGAAGATGCAGTGCGAGCGTGTGTCGACGACCGCCGTGAGCCTGGGCCATGTGCGCTGCCAGTGGCCGCGACCTCCTTCGCGCGGTGCAGGTATTGCGGCGAGCACCTCCTGTGCCGAGCGCATGTGGGTACCGGGTGGTCACCTTCACGGAGCCGGATTCGCTCGGGCCTTCCGCTGGGATGCCGGCCGCGAGTATGGAGACAGGTAGAGTGTCTGTAGTAAACGGGCCCCGGTGCGCTGGTATCCCGGAGTCATTCTCCCTCGGGTGATGTCATGTCCGAAAGCGGACTTCCCGGGTCCCGGCTCCTCGCGGTCACCGAGGAGGAGCTGCAGCGCATCGTGCTCGACGTGCACGATGGCCCGGTACAGGACCTCTTCGCCGCGCTCGCCCAGCTCACCGCGCTGCGAGCGCGGCTCGAGGCCGACGGCGCTCCGACCAGCTACATCGCTCCTGTAGCACGTGCGGTGGAGGGCGTCGAGGCGGCGCTCGGCGACATCCGCCGGACAGTGAGCACCTTCCGCACACCCGACCTCGGGCAGCGCGGCCCTGCTGCCGTGATCGAGGAACTGGTCGCGGGCCACGAAGCGCGCACCGCGAGCAACGTCGAGCTCACCATCGAGTCCGAGCTACCTGCAGTGTCGCTCGCCGCGACCATCGCCGTGTACCGGATCGTGCAGGAAGCTCTGTCGAACGTCGAGCGGCACGCCGGCGTCAAGAACGCGCAGGTGCGCCTCTGGGTGGAAGGCGCCCGGTTGTGCGCCGAGGTAGTCGACGCCGGGCGCGGCTTCACGCCGCCGACGCTGTACGGTCCCGAAGCCACCAACCACCCGGCTCACATCGGGCTTCGCGGTATGCGCGAGCGCGTCGCGCTGGTGCACGGCATGCTCAGTGTGGAGAGCCGCCCCGGCGGTGGGACTCGCGTGCACGTGGAGGTGCCGTTGGATGCCTGACGCTGCCGATCAGAACGCCGTGCAGCCCGTGCTGCGGCTCGTGCTGGCCGACGACCACGCGCTCGTGCTCGACGGGCTCCGGATGCTGGCCAACACCGAGCGCGACTTGCACGTGGTGGCGACGGCCACCGACGGCGAGCGCGCGCTCGAGGCGGTGCGAAGGTTCCACCCCGACGTCGCGGTGCTCGACGTGCAGATGCCGAACATGGATGGGCTCGAGTGCCTGACGAATATCCGCGCCGAGGTACCCGCCACGAAGGTGCTCCTCCTCTCTGCTTTTGCGGATCCGGTTTCGTTGCGAGCTGCCGTGGACCGCGGCGCCGATGGCTATGCCCTCAAGACGGACCCGCCTCAGGCTACCATGCGTGCGATCCGCGAGGTGGCTGGTGGGCGGCTGGTCTTCCCTGCCTCGATGCGCCGGTGGCTGACTGGTCCACGCGGCGCGGATCCCACGGCGCTGACCAATCGTGAAGAGGCGGTGCTGCGGCTGGTAGCGGAGGGCCGCACCAACGCGCAGATCGCGGAGGCGGTGTTGCTCAGCGAGAACACGGTGAAGTTCCATCTCCGCAACCTGTTCGCGAAGCTGGGTGTGACGAACCGAACCGAAGCCGCCGCAAAGCTACGCGAGCTTCGGTAGAGTGCGTCGACGTACCAACGCTTGAGCAGCGTCCCGCTCGAGGGCGCGTCCCATGCGTGCGCCTCCCGTGTGCTCCTCCGTGCTCCACGTACCCACCCGAACGGGTAGCTGCCCATCCATACGGACAGCCACCGATCTACCCGCACGGATGTGCTGCGCCACTGGCGCGGCAGCCATTCTTCCCGCCACCGCCGAACACGAGAAGACACATGGCCCTGATCACACCGAACGCAGCCACCACACCGCACAAGCTCGCGACATCGAACAATAAGAAGAGCCGCTGGTCGGCCGGCGTGGCGCCGTATGCGGAGATGGGGTATTACGACCCCGACTACGATCCGAAGGAAACCGACATCCTCTGCGCCTTCCGGTTCGTGCCTCAGGATGGGGTGGAGCCAACCGAAGCCGCCGCCGCCGTCGCAGGCGAGTCGTCGACCGCCACCTGGACCGTGGTCTGGACCGACCGCCTCACCGCGCACGAGCACTTTCAGGCGAAGTGCTACAATGTGGTCCCGGTTCCCGGCAGCGATCAGTACATCGCCTACATCGCATACGCTCTCGATCTGTTCGAGGAGGGTTCGATCGCGAACCTGACTTCATCGATCATCGGGAACGTGTTCGGCTTCAAACCACTGAAGTCGCTGCGCCTCGAGGACATGCGCATCCCGCTGCACTACACGATGACCTTCCAGGGTCCGGCCCACGGCATCGTGATGGAGCGCGAGTACCTCAACAAGTACGGGCGGCCGCTCCTCGGCGCGACCACCAAGCCGAAGCTCGGACTCTCGGCGCGAAACTACGGTCGCGTCGTGTACGAGGCGCTCAAGGGCGGGCTCGACTTCGTGAAGGACGATGAGAACGTCAACAGCCAGGCGTTCATGCGCTGGCGCGACCGCTACCTGTTCTGCATGGAGGCGGTGAACAAGGCCGAGTCGATGACCGGGGAGATCAAGGGCCACTACCTCAACGTCACCGCGGCGACGATGGAGGACAT
Organism: Gemmatimonas aurantiaca; assembly: GCA_044463245.1. Classification (GTDB taxonomy): domain Bacteria; phylum Gemmatimonadota; class Gemmatimonadetes; order Gemmatimonadales; family Gemmatimonadaceae; genus JADGGM01. The sequence goes on along the minus strand of JBIQMO010000003.1, from coordinate 3,073 downwards.
GTACGAGCGAGCCTCCTTCGCCAAGGAGCTCGGCAGCGTGATCGTCATGGTCGACCTGACGGTGGGCTACACGGCGATCCAGTCGATGGCCAAGTGGTGCCGGGCGAACGGCCTCCTGCTCCACCTGCACCGCGCCGGCCACGGCACGTACACGCGGCAGAAGACGCACGGCGTGAGCTTCAGGGTGATCGCGAAGTGGATGCGTCTCGCCGGAGTGGACCACCTTCACGCTGGGACCGTGGTGGGGAAGCTCGAGGGCGACCCGAACGCGGTTCGCGGCTACTACTCCACATTGCGCAGCGCGAAGCTGGAGCCGGATCCGACGCTCGGACTGTACTTCGAGCAGGACTGGGGCCAGATGCCGGGCGTGATGCCGGTAGCCTCGGGCGGAATTCACGCCGGTCAGATCCACCAGCTCCTCCACTACCTCGGCGAGGACGTGGTGCTGCAGTTCGGCGGCGGAACGATCGGCCACCCGAGTGGCATCGCCGACGGCGCCACTGCGAACCGCGTAGCCGTGGAAGCGATGATCCAGGCACGAAACGAGGGGCGCGACTATCTCGCGGAGGGACCCGACATCCTCGCCGCCGCATCCCGCAACTCGCCGGCGCTGCGCGCCGCACTCGAGGTGTGGAAGGATGTCACCTTCGACTACACCTCGACGGACACGCCAGACGCGGTAGTCACTCCCACTGTGTGACGATGCGACATTCCGACGGAGAGATTCACATGCGCATCACCCAGGGCACCTTCTCCTATCTCCCCGACTTCACCGATGATCAGATCGAGGCGCAGGTGCAGTACTGCCTCGACAACGGGTGGCCGCTGCTCATCGAGTATACCGACGATCCCCACCCGCGGAACATCCTCTGGGAGATGTGGGGGATGCCGATGTTCGACATCAAGGACCCGGCGGCGATCATGCTAGAGCTGAACGCCTGTCGCAAGGAGCTCCCGCGGCACTACATCCGGATCAGCGGCTACGACCGGAGTCTGGGGCGCGCGAGCACGATGCTCTCGATAATAGTCAACAGGCCGCCCGAGGAACCCGGCTTCCATCTCGAGCGTGAGGGCGGGCCGGACCGGCAGATACGCTACACGCTCAGGTCGTACGCCGCGGACAAGCCGTCGGGGGAGCGTTACCAGTGACTTCACCCGCGTGGGCCGGAAGGCAGGCCGCAACATCGGACGAAGCACGCGCCAGCGAGCAGGCGGAAGCATCGAGCGCGCAGAGTGCGCCTGCCGGGCCGGTGGATGTGAGCGCCACCTACGCGGAGTCGAACGTGCCAGCGCTGCTCGATGAGCTGGACAGCCAGCTGGTTGGACTGAAGCCCGTAAAGGAGCGCGTGCGCGAGATTGCCAGCCTCCTGCTCGTAGCGCGCCTGCGCGAGCGCGTCGGGCTCGAAACCGAGCGCCCGACGCTGCACATGAGCTTCACGGGACGCGCCGGCACGGGCAAAACTACGGTAGCGATGCGGATGGCCACGATCCTCCACCACCTGGGATATATCCGGAAGGGCCATCTGGTGGTTGCCACGCGCGACGACCTGGTGGGCCAGTACGTCGGCCACACCGCGCCGAAGACCAAGGAAGTCCTCAAGAAGGCCATGGGCGGGGTGCTGTTCATCGACGAGGCTTACTACCTGTACCGGCCTGAGAACGAGCGCGATTACGGCCAGGAAGCAATCGAGATGCTCCTCACCGTGATGGAGAACAACCGCGATGACATCGTCGTGGTGCTCGCGGGCTACAAGGAGCGGATGGAGACGTTCTTCCACTCGAACCCGGGCTTCCACTCGCGCGTCGCCCACCACCTCGACTTCCCCGATTACTCGGTGGACGAGCTGATGGCGATCGCCGATCTGATGCTCGAGCACCAGCACTACCGGCTCGACGATGACGCGCGGCGGGCGTTCCGGGAATACCTGGAGCGTCGTATTCCGCAGCCGCACTTCGCCAACGCTCGCTCGGTGCGGAACGCGCTCGACCGCGCGAAGCTCCGCCAGGCCAGCCGTCTTGTACGAAGCGGTGGCCTGGTGACCAGCGACGAGCTGGCGCGCATCGACGAGTCGGACGTCCGTCAGAGCCGATTGTTCACCGAGCCACCACCTCCCCCTCCCCCTCCCACCCAGGAGCCCTCGGCGGCGCACGTGTGAGCGCGGGCGCGTCTGGCATGAAGGAGGTCACGTCATGACCGCAAATCGCCCCATAGTGATGGGCATCGTTGGCGACAGCGCCGCGGGCAAGACCACGATCACGAGCGGGATCGCGCGCATCCTCGGCCGCGACCGGGTGACCCGCGTCTGTATCGATGACTATCACAAGTACGACCGGGCGGAGCGCGCCGCGCTCGGGATCACGCCGCTCGACCCCAAATGCAACTACATCGACATGATGGAGCTGCATGCCGAGCGACTGCAGTATGGCCAGCCGATCCTCAAGCCGGTGTACGACCACACCAACGGCACGCTCGTGCGGCCGGAATACGTGGTGCCCCGTGAGTTCGTAATTCTCGAGGGGCTGCTGACCTTCGCAACACCGGTTCTGCGCCAGTTCATCGACGTCAAGGTGTACCTCGATCCTCCGGAGGAGGTGCGGCGGATCTGGAAGTTGAAGCGCGATACCACCAAGCGCGGTTACACCGAGGCGCAGGTGCTGGCAGAGCTCGAGAAGCGCGAGGCCGACTCGGCTGCCTTCATACGGCCGCAGCGCGACTTCGCAGATATAGTCGTGCGCTTCCAGCCACCGCCCGGCGCCTCCGCATCGCAACCGGATGCGAGCTACGATGCGCACATGGTACTTCGCCCGACGATCGAGCACCCCGACCTCTCGTACCTGGTAGACGGGCCGCGGCCGGCCGGTGACGGCATCCGGCTGGAGCTTGGGCGTGACAAGGGCCGGCCGGCCGATTTCCTCACGATCGAGAGCGCCGTCACCACGGAGCAGGCGAGCGCGCTCGAGGACTGCATCTGGAGGCATCTCCCGGGGCTGCGCCCGCTCACCGGCGACCAGTTCGGGGAATACGTCGACCTTCGGCAGGTGCGGCACAGCGACCACCTCGCGCTCACCGAGC
>JBIQMO010000002.1:0-87824 GCA_044463245.1 Gemmatimonas aurantiaca | reverse complement strand
CGAGCCGTATGGCCAGCGGCCATACGGCTCGAAATTAAAGACCTGACCCCGTCGGCCAGTGGAGGCCGGGGAACCGGTTCTCCACAATTTTCCACTGATGCTAGTTTACATAATATCTCTTATACGAAGTAACGCGCCGCGCTGGGGCTGGCCTGGGCGTGCTCGCGGGGCCACAGCTCGAGCTCTACTTCGAGACGGCCTCCCTGCGGTGACCGGTGGTGTCCTCGAGAACGATCGGCAGCTCGGCGTCGGTGACGACGTGGGGATTGGCGCGCAGGCGCGGGATCACGGTGCCGTCGGGCGCTATTCGCTCGGCGCGTATCGAGCGGCGCGCGGCGCGCCAGCTCGCGATGCGGCCGGCTGGAGCGATGTACGGCTCCTCTCCCGCGATGGTTCGCGCCAGGCGCTCGTAGGCCTGGGGCGCCCCGGGAAAGCCGAGCGCCGGGGTCAGGTTCGGGTGCCAGAGTCCCACCCAGAGTCCCTCGAGCTCTCTGCAGCGATCCGCCAGCTCGAGGGCGTCGTCGACCCAGGCGTCCGGGTCCTCCACCCCTCGATACTTGCTCAGCGCTCGATCCATCCAGTGGAGCGGCACCTCGGCCAGCGGCTCGGTGCGCTGGCGCTCGGCGTCCCATGCCGGGACCACGTCGGCTACCCCCAGCCGGAAGCCGTTGCGATCCGGAAAGCCGTAGGTGGCGTCGTAGCGGAAGCCTGCGGCAACCATCGCCCGCTGCGTGGCGCCGGGGCGCATCCTGAGGAAATGCTGCCGCACGCCAGTGGGCTCACCCCCTGTGAGGCCACCCAGGCGTTGGCGCTGCACGCGCATCTCGCTCGCCGATTTCATGGTCGCGAAGCTCCCGTGCAGGCCTATCTCGTGGCCGCCCGCGGCGATCTCCTGGAGCGCGGCGCGCGCGCGGCGCGAATCCGGCCGGTACGTGAGATCGCCCGCGGCCACTGTACGCGCCGTAGGCGTGCCGCAGAGCACGAACCAGGTCGAGAGTATCGAGAGCTCGCCTTCGAGCTCCAGAAGCCGACGCAGCCCCGCCAGGACCGGATCTCCGACCACTCCGCGCACCGCTGCCAGCGCCGCGCCCACGAGCTGCTTCGTCTCCCTCTTGCGCGCCAGCTCGAGCGAGCGCGCCGCCGCGAAAAGCGGCCAGAGCGCCACTACGTCCAGGTCGTGCGTGAACGCGGCGGCCCAGCGCCGCCCCTCGGGCCACGGCTCCACGAGACGAACAGCGCGGCGGCCGGCGGCGCTCAGCGCCGCCTCTCTGAGCGAACGCGCCGCCAGCGACACCACCGGCTCGCGCTCCAGCCCGGCCGCCACGAGCGCATTATCAGCCGGCGGGACCCGGTCGTGGCGGTCGCGCGCGCTGCTCCGCTGCTCGGCCGCGGCGCCAGCCACTTCGGCAGCCACCTCGAGAGCGGTGCGCGGGACCCGCACTACACCGTCCCCCGCTTCGATCCCCCACTCCCGCCCAACGAGCGCGCGTACGCTCTCGCCGCGCTCCGGACTCTCCACGACCTCGAGCGCTACTACATCGGCCGAGGGATCCTCGATCGGGACGAGACGCGCGAGGTCCACGAGCAGCTCGAGCCCGAATCGCTCAGTGCTCGTGAGAGGCGCGGCCGGCATGGGGGGCGTGGCCGCTGGCACCGCTGCCGCCGATCCGGCGGGCGTAGCCAACGCGGGCAATCGAATCATCCGTCCGCCTCCGCGGGGCTCGGAACGCTCTCGACGACTCGGTGCTCGTACCGTTTCACCGCAGCCGAGCGCTCCTCGGCGCGGACGATTACCCTCACCGCCACGACGAATCCGGCGTGAGCTTGCGAACCGGTTTCGCTGGCTGCCCCGCGACGATCGTGAGCGGCGGGACGTCCGAGGTGACCACGCTCCCTGCCCCGACCACCGCGCCGCGCCCGATCGTCACGCCGGGGAGAATCACGGCGCACGCGCCGATCCACGCGTCGTCCTCGATGGTGATATCGCCACGCGCGGTCGGCGCGAAGGGACGGATGCGCGATGCGTTGGGGTGCGACGAGAGCACCAGCATCACCCGCGGCGCCATGCTCACGCGATCGCCGATGGTGATCTTCTCCGGACCCGAGAGCTCCTCCACGATGATCAGTCCGTCCGCTATGTATACGTCGCGTCCGATGTGGAAGCCGCACGCGCGCAGGAGGCGGAGCCGCCACGCCGGAAAGAAGGCGTCGCGCGCCCAGCGCTTGAAGATCTTCTTGCGTGCACGACGGACGAGACTCACGCGGTCATCCCAGGTAGCGGTACAGAGCGGAACCCATTCGAGCGACCGGCGCCGGAAGCGCCGACCAGAGCTTCGCCGCGGCGCCCAGCGCGCCCTGGTCGCGGCGCGCCACGTTCAACCCGCCGGCACCCGGCCAGTAGTCGTATGCCAACGGCACTGGCTCGCCGCCCCAGCGCCGCTTGAACTCCACCAGCCCCTCCTGCTCCGGCGCCGCGCGCCCGAAGTCGAAGACGACTCCGGCGGCCGCAGCGTCGCGAATCGCCGTCCAGAGAAGCGCGTGGTTGGGACGGTACTCGAGCAGCTCGTCGCGCGATGCACCGAATGCGTATATCCATTCGCGCGGTCCCTTCCACACCACGATCGCCGCTGCCACTCCGCGCTCGGGCACCTCGGCGAGATACAGCTGTGAGAGGCCCGCCTCCTGAAGTGCTTTGCAAAGTACGAGGAAGAAGCCTCGCGGCGGCGCCGGAACTCCGTGCCCGTGCGAGGTTCGCTCCTGCAGCACAGCCATCTCCCGCCAATCTTCGTGCGAGCTTCCCACTCGCACTCGCACTCCCGACTTCTCCGCCTTGCGAATGCCGCGCTGCGTGCTGCTCTTGTGAAGGCGCTTGAAGATGTCGCTCTCCGAGCCCGACGTGTCCAGCCGGTACGCATGATAATGTACGTTGCGAACGTAGCCATCGGCCGCGCCCCACGACGGGTTCGCCTGCTTTATCTCGGCGCGTCTCATCCCGCGCTCGCCGGCGAGTCGCACCGCCTCCTCGAGTAGCGCGCGAGCCGCTTCGTCCGAACGTGCCATCGGTCCGGCCGCGTAGCTGAACGGGAGGCTCACCAGGCGCGTGGGACCGAGGAGCGCGGGAACGCGCAGGAGCGGGAGCCCCGCCACGAGGGCACCCGACTCGCGCGCCGCGAGGAAGATCGAGTCGAAGCGGAAGGAGCGTGCAAGCCCCAGCACCCAGCGGTGGTCGTGGTAGAACATGCCGAGCTCGCGGGCGAGGCTCTCCCACCCCGCGGGCGGCTCACGCTGGGCGACGATGTCCACCGCGAACCTGTTCGTATAGCGATATGAAGCGAGCCGCCGCCGTTATGGCCGCGTGCCGCTCGCGCGCCCGCTCCGCGCCGCAGCGTACGAGCCGATCGCGAAGCTCGCCGTCGGAGAGGAGCCGCCCGATCTTCTGCGCCAGGTCGGTCGCGTCGCCATCGCGAGCGATGAGTCCAGTCGTCCCATCGATGACGACCTCGGGGATCCCGCCCGCTGGCGTTCCCACCACCGCGGAGCCGGAGAGGAGCGCCTCCACGAGCGTGAGGCCGAGCCCCTCGGCGTTCCCGCGCGAGGGGAGGACGGTCACGGTGCTGCGCCCGTACTCCGCCGGCATCTCGCTCTGCGGGACGAATGGCGAGAAGGTCACGACGCCCGCGATCCCGCGACGGCGAGCGAGCTCCTCGAGCGGGCCGCGCTCTGGTCCATCCCCGAGAATGCGCAGCTCGCACTCGACGCCCCGTTCGCGAAGGCGCGCGACTGCTTCGATCAGAAGATCCACTCCCTTGCTGGGGACCAGGTTTCCGGCGAACAGGATGCGCGGCGGAATCGCCTTCGCCTCGGCGCTTCCGCTCGCGAAGTGCGCGACGTCGAGCGGCATCGGCAGCACCTCGATCGGCGTGGCGAGCGATGGGAGGAGCCGAAGCAGATCGCGCTGCAGGAAGCCCGACACCGTGGTGACGGCCGACGCCCGACCGAGGACGCGCCGCGCGAGTGCGCGCGCCGGCGGTGTGTTCCCGAGGAGGCGCACGTCGCTACCGTGCGAGGTCACCACGAATGGGGTGCGCAGGCTCGAGGCTATCACACCCGACGGCACCCACCAGTGCGCGTGCACGACGTCCGGCTGGAAGTCGCGGACGGCGCGTCGTGCCGCTCGGCGGAAGCTCCAGAAGTAGCCAGGGAGCGCGACTGCCACGAGCGGCCTGGAGAGCGCGTCGCGGTGGAGCGAGCCGGTGTAGCCCACGCGCTCCAGGCGATCCGGCGCGTAGCGAAAGCGTGTCACGGCCACTCCCCCGTCCACTTCGCGCTCGGGGGCGCCCGGCACGGCAGGCGTCACGACCCGGGTCTCGTTCCCTGCGCGCTGGGTGGCGCGCGCCAGCCGCGCGACGAAGGCGCCGGCCGGATCGCCGGCGAAGCGCGGGTAGTTGTGAGTGAGTACGAGCACGCGCATCGGCAGGATGGTTGATGGGCGTCGCTCGAGCCGGCCGGGATCGAGCGCCGCCGGCGGCTGCGTGAACCGGGGAGCGGGTCAGCTCTGCCTGGCTGCCTTCGCCTCGAGCTCTCCCAGCCGTACGCGCGCCTCCGCGGCCATCGCGCTCGCGGGATCGGTGGCGAGCTGGCTCCAGAGCTTCTTGGCCTCATCGACCTTGCCGCCCTCCGTCAGGGCGCGCGCTGCACTCGCCAGGTACTGATCGCGCTCGACGGCGTACGGAGTAACGTCGGCTGCCTGCTGGTAAGCCTTCGCCGCGTCCTCGAGCTTGTTCTGTGCCTCGTAGCCGGCACCGAGCAGGTTGTAGGCGCTGGCGCGGAGCCCCTTGTCGCCTTCCTTCGTGAGCGGCTGCAGGACGGAGACCCCGTCGGCGAACTGCCCGCGGTCGAAGCGGACCTGAGCCAGGATGAGGCGGCCCTGCTTCCCCGAGCGAGTGGCGTCGTAGCGATCGACGATCTTCTCGAGGTTGCTCTGGGCGAGGGCGAGGTTGCCGGAGGCGACCGCGAGCTCGGCCTGCTGGAGCGCCGCCGCGGCGTTCCGGGCCCTGGCCTCGTGCGACTTGGTGTAGAACCAGAATCCGCCGGCGATGACCACGATGGCCACTGCGATCGCGGTGAGGAGGCGCGAGTGCATCTCCGCCCAGTCGAGGAGGGTCTGGGCGCGCTCGTCCATGTCGGGTCGCGCGGCTGCGCCGGTACGGGTCATCGGTTGGTTCGCGTTGGTGTCTGAGGAAGAGCTGGCCGACCGGAAGCGAGCGGCCAGTGGCAGGTGCCCCTGGGGTGACTCGAACACCCGGCCAACGGTTTAGGAAACCGCTGCTCTATCCACCTGAGCTACAGGGGCAGGTGTTTGATTTACAAGTACTTAGCTGCTCTAGCGTGCTCTACGTTATGTTCGTCAAAAAGGGGTCATAACACCCCCGAAAACGGGGTTCCGGGCCATGCTTACCCAAAGTTTCACCCCAGAACGAAAAATACCCCTACCCCCCATGGGCCCGAAAAACCGCTGCTCTGCGTTTCTCACGACTCCACCCCGTCGGGTTCGTCCTGCTCATCCGGCCACAACAGCTCCGGCGTGAACGCAGCGCCGAACGCGCGGCCCGCGATTTCCGCCGCCTCTTTCTTCGCAAGCCGGGCAGCATAGCGCGCGGTCGAAGAGACGTCCGCGTGCCCCAGTGCATGGCGGAGCTGCTCGAGTGGCATCCCCGCGTCCGACACGTATTGAGCGTAGCTATGTCGCAGGTCGTGCATTGTCATGCCCTCATACCGAAAGGTCTGGGGCCATCGGTGGTTCGGGTCATCTTTCGTTCTACTCACAACCCCTAAACCTACCTCATGACACGCCTGGCACCAATGCCTCCGCAGCGTGACGTAGGCAGGCTTGTTGCGCGCGGCCCATTCGACCACCGGCCAGAAGCCTGAGGGGACGTATCGAATCCCGCGGCTCGGGTCGTTCTTCGAGCTCTGCGTGAAGGGCTTGGCATCGCCGGGAGCCTCGAGCCCCTCGACCCGAATTGCTTCCTGGTTGGGTAGTAGGTCCTTCTCCGGGTCGAGCCCCAGAAAATCTTCCATGCGCACGCCGGTGACCAGGAGCCCGAGCGCAGTAGAGCCGGTGCGCCGAGGCATCCGCATCACGACGGCTGCGAGCTGCTCCACCGTGGCATCGGGCACCCGGCCGGGCGAGGTCGCGGCGCGCGGCACGCGCTCCATGATTCGCTCGCGGGCCGCCGAGCGCTTGCCGACCACCGCGGAGAGGAACGAGCCCAAGGCGATTGTCATGTTGTTCCACGACTGGCCGGAGACCCCCGTTGCCTGCCAGGCTTCCATTGTCGCGTCCCAATCGATGCGCTCGAGGTCGCGGACCACGGCTCTTTCCGTGAGCGCTGGAGTCGCAAGCGAGACCAGCTTGGCTAGCAGCGTCTGGTAGCCGTCCCGCGTTTTCTTCTTCCGTCCGAGCTTCGGCACCACCTCATCCAGCATCTCGAAGAGCGGCCGTCGCAGGCGAAGATCCTCCACTCCGTGGTCGAGCTGCTTCTTGTTCTTGAGCGCCATGAGGTAGTCCATCGACACCTCGCCGGCCTGAAAAGCGCGGAGCAGGTCGAGGTTTCTATCCTCCCAGAGTTCGTCGAGGACGGCCACTCGGGCGTCGTAGTCCGCCCTGCTCTTCGCGCCAGAGGGGCGGTTGATTCGCCCAACCTCGGCGAAGCGGGTGATGTCTATCCGACGCGGAAACGCGTCGGGGTCCTGGGGACTCCGGCGCGTATTCGGCGTGCGGTGCAGGTTGTGGGTGGCTCCCAACGGTCACTCTCTCTTCGTTTTTCCCCGGTACTCCGGCCGGAAGCGGCGGACCTTCCCCTGCTCCACGGCGCGCTCCCGCTCCGCCTCGATGTGGGCCAGGACGTCGTACTCCCACCACAAGACGACCCGGTGGCTCACTCGGGTACGCCCCGGAACGTGGGCGTGAACCCAGTCCTCACCGACGTGCGAACCGTAGAACTCATCGGCAATCTGGCGGGCGGTCAGGCGGCGGCCGCGCTTCGGGAAGTCTACAACATCCGAGGGGAGGGCAACAGGCTCGGCGGTATTCGCTGCGGCAGCGGCGCGGAGTCTCGAACGAAAATCAGAGGGCATCGTGGGGTCCTTGGCGGAGTGTGGCCCACCCTACTCGGTCCCATTGCGCTAGCCCAAAAACCTCCATACCCCCCCATTCGCCGCCATTAACCCTGCCTACGATCGCCTAACTCCGGACCGCTGCGCGAACGCGACACGGAGGGGAGAGCGGCGGGGGCGAATGCTTCGGCAGACCTTCGGGCGGGCGTTGACTTGGGCGCCGAGCCCATACCGGGCTCTCGATGTCCACCCCTCCCGCCACCATCGCCGACACCACGACCATGCGAGCATCCGAGACCTCCCTTCTCTTCCCGCTGCTCACCGCCGCCCGGTGGCGCATCGACTCGGCGGGTCGGTTCCACAACGTCACGCTGCCGCGGCACGAGTACGCAGCGTACCTCAACCACCTGGCCGACCGGTGCCTAGCAGCCACCACGCCGCGTCGGCGGGGCTGTTCTGGAGACGCCTCGTCCGCCACACTGCGGGCACCGTTGCCGTTTATGGCAGCGATAACACGGCGATGTACGCCGACGACCACGGTCCCCATCGCCACCTACCGGACGTCCTGCTCGACGCCGGCGACCTCTCGGGAACAGCGGCCAACGACCTGCTTGCCCTGCTCGAGTCGGACGATGTGAAGTGCCGGGAGCTCGCGGTTCGCGCACTGCATTTGGTCGCTAGTTCGCGCTGAACTGGGGCCGCCGCAGGCCCCACTGCCACCTTTCGCCCCGTCTCACCGACAGGGATCCCGGCGGTGTCGGGCCGGCCCGGTAGCGTGTTGGTCAACCCATCCTGCGGAGGCCAGCGCTCGTGTTCCACGCCCCAACCGGTCCGTTTGGCAATGACGATGACGACGACGACGCGCCCGAGATGGCGGAGCTCGACCCGGCCGATGTCATCGAGTATCGCCCATGTCGGTTCCTGGGCCAGGTAGTCGCGCACATCCGGGTCGCCGGCCCGCCGGTCTGGTCGGTACTGTTGGCCTGGTCGGAGTGCGGGTTCGATGACGAGCTCATGTCGCATGAGCTATCCCTGATTCAGCAGCCCCAACTGCTGTGCGCGTTGACCTGGGGACTGAACAACTACGCCGAGATTGCCCCGCAAATCGAGAGGGCTCACGAGCTCGAGGCGGCCGACCCGCGTCTGGAAAAGGAGCGGCGGACCTACTGGCGGGCCCCCTTTCCGCGGCCAGAATCACATCTGTAGGGCGCGGTTGGCTGGGCGGATCCCGCATCTGAACCCGGGCCGAGCGAGTCCGCTCAGCGAAATCTCGGGCCTCGCTTGAGGGCCGAGAATGCGAAAATGGCGCGCAGAAAGTGATCACACGCTGCCCCCTCCGCGTGTGATCACTTTTTTCGCCCGTTTTTCCGGGTTGTGGCCGCCAAGCGCGGGCCAACCTCGAAACATCCTTCTTACAAAAAGTGCCCCAGATACGGGTGCAGCGTGACGATATCTCCGCCCCGCGACCCCCTCGGGATCCCTGCCGGGGAGCCGCGACCGGGGCAGTGTTGGCGGCCACCGGCGACTGCGAAGTGGGTGTTGTTGGTCTTCAGACTCACCCGTGACGGGGTATTGTTGGCAGCCAAGCCGTCTGCGACCGGGGGACTTTCTGTTAGCGTCCCCGCCCGCGATGGGGTAGTGTCGGCCGCCAGATCGCCCCCGAGCCCCACCCTCTCCGAGTCGCACACCGACCTCCCGACAGGGATCCCGGCGGGATTCTGGGCAGCGGGACTGACCCGGTAGCGAGCGGCGCATGGCCACAGAACGATTGCCGAACGGGTACATCCGCACCACGCTGGGCACGGTTGACGACAGCACACCCGGCGTCTGGACCGAGCGGTCTGCGCAGGTGGACTACCACCCCATGACCGGGACGATGACACGCCAATGGGTGCGTGAGCGCACCTGGAACGAGGGCGGCGTCTGGGTTGGAGGAGGCGGGGCTGGAGCGGTCGGGCGGGCGTTTCGCTGGCTCCTGAGGTGGGTCTGGACCACGACATTGTATCTCGGAGTGCTACTGGGTTTCGGGCTGGTCTGCGCGATTGGAGGGGTGATCGCGCACCTCGGCGGCGCCAATCCGCTGGTCGGAATCGCAGTCGGAGCAACCCTAATCGCCGCGGTCGTCGCGGCTGAGGATGTCGGACAATGAGCAGCGACGTGACAACGACAGACGAAGCAACCCGGCGAATCGAGATGGTGCTCGAGCGGCACACGAGCGGCCACACCTACGGATTCGCGTTGGTTGGCGCCCCCCACCCGGGCGACACGGAGGGGCGCTGGCGCATCTGGGTAGTGACCCGCGGCGGCGAGCGACTGCCTCTCACGGCCGAGCTCATTGAGGCGCTGGACCGATGGGGTGGGGTGCTGCACCTCCAAGCGTCGGTGCCCGCGAGCCTCTTCATTGAGCGCCGCGTCGAGGACGACGGCCCCCTCCGCGAGGTCGGGCTGCAGATGATGCCGCTCACTCCGGGAGCTCGAGGAGACGCTGGCGACACGGCCGCGGACCTGTCTGTCGCCATCGATGCGAACGGTCTCGGCGAGCGCCGCCCGCCGATTTTCACTTGCCGCGAGCGACCCGGCGGCTGGCCCCGGTAGCTGGCAGGGGTCCCTTTCGGCGACGGGTTGCCTAGCGACCGACGCCCGGTGAGCCGCGGCCTGTCGGCCGCTTTCACACCATCTTCCTCTTCGGTCCCTCCGGAGCCGCGAAGAATAGAATAGAGCAGAGATCCGACGGCGTTCGGCTTCGTCCCCTTCTCCAGCTTCGCACGTCCCCGCCCTGGGCCTCTTGACTCAGCCCTTTCCTCGCACTCTTCTCGTCTAATCGGCTCTACCGCGCTACCCGCATCGCCACCCGCATCGCCACCCGCCTCCGGGGATTGCAACGTGGGCATGGACTTCGTGAGAGGAGGTGCCGAATGCGAGACATCGCCTCGACCCTGATGCTGGGGGCAGTCAGCGCGCTTCTCGGCCAGCCACTGCCTGCTCAGGCCTGTCGGCCACTCGATGAACGCGGCGAGTTCATGGTCAACACGCTCAAGAACGAGCTGGTCGCTACCGACGAACGCGTGATTGAGTCGCGGGACCGGATGGGCATACCCGCCGTCGATTCAGCAGATGTCGTTTTCGTGGCGGACGAACGCATCTGCGACCAGGCGCTCCGAGCCTACAACGAGGGCGTCCCCGATGACGTGCAGGGCTCGACCTATGTGTACGTCGTCAAGGTAGCGGACGTGTTCGTCGTCCTCGATCCAACACGCATGGCGGGAGAGTGGGCGGTCGAGATGGTCATGGACAGTCACTTCAACGTTATCTCGCGCTACGGCAGTTAGCCCACTGGGCTTCTGCTGCCCTAGGAGCATGCGCCGCCGCCGCGTGACGGCCGCTCGCGGGGAGGCGAGTCCGCGTGCGCCTATTCCACGAGTCGCTGCTGCCCGCCTCGCCTGCCCTGCGCAGCGCCCTGCTCCGGTGTTGTCTTTCCAGGAGGCACTGGCGCTCCGGGCCGGTGGTCGTATTGTTGGGGCAGGCCGGCGGCACACGGAGCGTACCGCGGACACTGAACCGGGGTGCGACTGCGAAGTGTGTCCGACGAGCACACGTCCCTTGCCAGGAGGAACCGTGTCGCGAGCTGAACGCGCACCGATTGTCGGCGAGTCGGTTCACTACTACGAGATCCGGAATGGCAAGACAATCGGCCCGCTGGCGGCGATCGTCACCAACCTCCCCGGCGGTACATGGGAGGTAAACGTCAAGGGTTCGGTGGGTTTCGCGAGAACCGGAGAAGGTGCACTTCGATTCACCTTCGATGTCCCCCTCGATGGCGATGGTGAGTACGCTGGCTGCTTCTGGAAGTGGCCGGCCGAGGTTCGGCCCGTGGTGCAGAGCTGTCTCTTCTGAGATAGTCGAATGTCGCTCGCACGGAGCGCGGGGCTCACCAGGGTCTTGTGGACGGTGGTCGCCCTGGCCAGCATGCCGACGCCGGGGTCGACACAGGGCGGGACGACGGATAGGCGTCCTGAGGCATTGCGCCATACGACCTGGACGACCTACATACCGAGAATTGCCGCGGCAGGAGTGCTGAGCCTCGACGACGACGGACGGGCCATGATTGCGACGGCGCGCAGGACGACACGCGGCGCCGAAATGAAGCCCGCGCTGGAGCAACTTCGGCGTAGCGTCGGGAGCTGGTGGGTGGCGGGCCGCGATACGCTCTGTATTGGTTTCGCGGCCGCAGGTAAGAGTGCCGAGCCGCGCAAGATCTGCTTCACGTTCAGGGTGGCGGGCGACACACTCATATGGCAGGGGCACCCCTGGATGAGGGCGCCTATATTCGTCGAGATCCCCTTTGAGATTCCCGACAGTACCTCGAGCGGCAAGGGTGAGCTACGGGGGGCGAGCACCCAGGAGCTGCCCTGCGGCACTCGCCTCCAACGAGATGCCCACGAAAACACACCAAGGACACGGGAGGACATCGCATGCCGCTCTACGCGCTCTCGAAGGGTTCGATAGAGGCAGTTGGTAGAACCACATTCAGCGCGGCCGGCATGCAGGAGCGCGCGGATCTACAACGCATCCTTCGGGAGAATATCGAGATCGTCTCTCCTGACACCCTGGTAGTCGCCGAGGAATTCGGCTCGTGGGACGCGAGCTACCGGCGTATCGACCTCCTTGGTGTAGACCGCGACGCGAACCTCGTGGTCATTGAGCTCAAGCGGGATGACACTGGTACGCACATGGAGTTGCAGGCGCTCCGGTATGCCGCGATGGTGGCCAGGATGACCTTCGAGCAGGCGGTGGAGGCGTATCATCGCCACCTCTCACACTCGTCACAATCGTCCGCCAGGGAGGAGGATTCCTGGGATTGGGCACCCCGTCCAGAGGATTCGCAGTATACAGCTTCGCGCGAGGACGCCCGGGGTAGGTTGCTCGAGTTTCTAGGTTGGGACGAGCCGAACGAGTCAGCGTTCGCGCAGGACGTTCGCATCGTGCTGGTCGCGGCAGACTTCTCGCGCGAGATCACCACGTCGGTCATGTGGCTCAACGAACGGGACCTCGACATCCGCTGCGTCCAGCTTCAGCCCTATCGCCACGGCGATCAGATGCTGGTCCAGGTCGAGCAGCTCATCCCGCTCCGTGAGGCAAGCGAGTACCAGGTGCAGGTTCGCGAGAAGGCGAGAAGCGAGCGCGCATCCACTTCCAGTGGTCCCGACTATACCCGCTACGATTTGTCAGTCGGCAATCAGAACTTCGAGCGGCTATACAAGCGCCGCCTGATCTACCACGCTGTCCGCTACGTAATCGAGCACCTCCACAAGACGCCCGAGGATATCACGCAGGTGGTGCGACATTCGCGCATGTGGGCATCGGTGGACGGCGAGCACGACGAGGAAGGATTTCGCGAAGCTCTCGCCGACCTCGAGGCAAGAGGAGGAGCGCACATCGAGCCGCGACGCTTCCTCTCTTCCGACGACGAACTCCTGCACGTCGGCGGACGCACGTACGCGTTCACCAGCCAGTGGGGCACGAACACCATCCCGGCCGTGGAGGCGCTCAGGGCTGCGTTTCCGGAAGCGAACATCCGCTATCAAGCCAGCGCAGACAACTGAGATCATGATCGCGCGGGCTTGCCCGTAGCGTCAGACCTTCGAGGTCCTCATCGCTACCCGCTTTCGAACGCCGGCCTCTCCTCAGCGACGCTTGATGGAGCGTAGGAGCGCTGCCGCCTCGTCTATCGGGAGCACTGCGACCTGTTGATAGAACGCTAGCGCCGCCTCGCACTGCTCGAACAGCTTGCCCCGGTCTACCCGGCCTTCGAGTACGCGTATCACGTAGTCGGCGTCTGCCTGGTAGATGCGCTCAGCGAAATGCCGCCTGGCTCGCCGCACCATCGCCAGCGTGTCTACGTGCCGGGGCGCGTCTGAGAGTGCAGCAGCCAGCGATGCGGCAACCCCGTGCGCGTACCAGTCCTGCTCCACGGAGTCGGCCTCCAGGGCAGGGAGGAAAAGCTCGTGCGAGGTGATGGCCGCGAGGCCGTCATCTACGAGAGGACCGCACTGCCACGAGTTGAGTTTCTGCATGAGATGCCCCGACGCGAAGGCCAATCTCACAAGTACGGTGTCATCCACCGCATAGAGACCCCTCGCAATTTCGTCGCCGTGCGACCTCACGTATCCTGCGGGATCCTGGCGGGCACCGGCGGGAAGAAGAGCTGCGACCGGGCGAAGACGTCGCTCGTAGGTGCGCATGAACCGCGCATTTGGACGAGTAAGCAGGCGATAGAGGTCGAGGTCCGTGACGCGCGCACGTTCGACCACCGCCATGCGCGCGGCCTCTGCGCTGTCCGGTATCTGGGCTGCGTTGGCGGCCGGGACGGTACTCCCCAGAAAGGCGAAGGGGTTGGTCGAACTGTCGCTCGAGCCGTCCATTGAACTGTCCGGATAGAGCGGCGTCATGCCGGCGAATGGATCCACGGCCTTCGATGGCTGGCGCTCGGGCGCCAGGGCGCCTTCACGTGAGAGGCTCCATCTCACCGCACCGATCAGCACTACCCATGCACCAAGAACGAGCGCGCTGGATCCAACAACAGACATGAGCTCCGGCCTGCGTGACTGATCGCGCGTGTGGGCCGCCGGAGCGCGAAAGCCCACCGTGCCGAAGGTCGCGAGAACGCGCCGCGAGCGCATCCAGTAACCGAGCCATATCGCAGCGATCGCAGACAGCCAGAGTACCTCCTTCACGTACCTCTCCAACGTGGCCGCGTGCTCACCGGGCGACTCCAGGCGGAACACTATCGCCGCGGCGAGATACAGCATCAACGTCCAGATCGGGACGATCAGAAGGAGAAAGAACGACCAGAACTTCGGTGCACGTGCATCGCGCTTCCATGTCCAGCGGAGGCCCACCCCTATCGCCACCCCCAACGCGAGCTCTACGGCTGCCATGTAGGCCAGTTTCGATGCAAGGCTGCCATCGACGTGGGCAGTTCCTCGCCCGGCCAGCGACACCACGTAGAGGGAGATCGGGGCAGCGCAGAGGAGCACCGCGGCGGCCAGCACCTGGAGTGCCACGAACAGCGCGAGCCACCCTCGGATGCCACTCTCCTCCGCCGATACCGCCTCACCATGTGCCTGCGAACGCTCGGCTTTCGCGTCGGCTGCATCGTTGCCCCGCGACGGCGTCGAAGTGCCCGGCAGCGGCGCTGGTGCGGGTGCACTTCCAGCGCACCCAGCTCTCGATCCGGAATCGAGGGACGGCGCCGTCGGCGCTGCTTGCGGCAGCTGCGGCTCCACATCTCTATGGCAGTGCTTGCAGAATCGCGCCTTGGCGAGGATCAGTTCAGCGCAGTAAGGGCACTCCACCTCGATGCGATCGCACTTCCGGATGTAAGACGTGGGTGCAGCGTGGCTCGAGTGTCGCGCGGCGGATTGGGGCACGTTGTCACGAACGGGCTTCGCTCCATGCTTCTCTTCTACACGTGTCTTATAGATGACGCCGACCACATAACCGGCGAAGAGGCCTACCACCAGCGCACGGCCGAGAACCTCCCCGAAGGAGTAGGTAGAGGCGCCTTGAAGGAGGGCCAGGAGCGGTGGCAGCACAATCGTGCCAAGCCACGCGCCGTTCCTGACATTCCGCGCCGTGGGCTGCTTTCCATCCCGTTCGTAGCGCCACCAGTTGCTTGCGGCGCCGAGCGCCAGGCTGATGGCAATGAGGGCGTACAATGCTGAATCGCCACGCGAGTACACCACGAATTGGGCAGTGACCAAGACCGCCACCGGTCCACCCAGTACGGCGATGAGGTCACCGGCATTCTTGCGAGACACGGTACGCTATCTCCTTCGACCGCGAGGCGTCACGGTCGCAATCCTCGCAATCGTCCGCACCGGGGAAGGAGTAGTTGTCTGCGCGATGGCTCCAAGCACCGCGAGCACGAACGCTGCGGATGGGAGGAAGCTGGATGTTGTGAGCATTGCAGAGAGGGTGCACGGTGGTCCGGCTGGAACCTCACCTGGCCGCGGAGGGCAGCTCCGCTGCTTCATCGACGAGGCGCGGCGGCATCCAGTCACCCACCGGTATCCGCCCACCCCGCGTAGGCCCCTCTCTATCTCTCCTGGTCCACTCTTCCGGGAAGAGGGTGCTACTGGTGAGCCGTCACCGTCGCACCCGCACCAAGAACGTCTTCCAGAATGCTGGCAAGTCCAAGAGCCTCGGCCCGTACCGACTCGAAGGTGACCTCGTCCGGCCTGAACCCGTACGCGTCCCGCCGACACTGCGGGTTGAAGCAATAGCGCTCCTCGATAGCGCGCTCGTCACCGCACTCACACCGGAGCATCTCGTGCGTGAAGATGAACCCTGTCTTCTTGGCAGGCATCACCGTGACAATGCGAGGGAAGTGTGCCTCATTACAGACCCCGGCGATTGCTCGCAGGTGCTCGACATCGTCGACGGAATAGATTCGCTGGCCCGCCGCGAAGAGCTGGAGTTGTCGGCAACGGCGCGCAGGATCGCCACTCTCGAGCATGCATCGGAGGGTGTGGAGATCGCGCAACTTGGCATGTGATATGAGCGCGACGGCCGCGCGCGACGTCCACTCCTTCTCACCCACGAGCGGGTGCAGCGCCGCGGACGCTTCAGCGGGATCGATGCGGTCCACGAACGCCATGGCGCGCTCACGGAACCACGGGAGTTTGCTATGCCCCGTCTTCTCGAGATGAGCGAGCGTCCGCGTGATGGCAGGCAGGGCCTCGGCGAAACGCAACTCGATGAGCGACGTCCAGATTTCATCGGTGAAGCTCATCGTCTCCGACTCAAGCATTTTAAGGAGACGTGCGCGCTCCCGAGCGACCTCAAGCTGCTCGGCGCTCACCTGGCCGGCAGCAAGGGACGACCGTGGGGTATCGTCCTCCGTCGACCGCATGTAGCGGGCGCGGACGGCTGTCCCCATGCCGGTAACCATGAACATCTGCATCCCCTTCCCGGCGACTTCGTCCATGTCCATCGTCAGGCCGACCACCCAATTCGCGTTCAGGGCGGACGCCTCGTGTTGGAGTGCGACGATCACCTCATCCGAGAGGGACGTGAGCTGGTTACGGTAGCTTCCCGAGCGGCCGCCGAAGACGTCGCTGAAGCTCGCGAAGAAGTCGCTGATGATGCCGGTTCCCGCTACGCGGTGCACAATCACCGGGCCGAGATATGCTTCGATTTCCCAGCCATCGATGCTGGAAGTAGTCGTAACGTTGACCTTGTGCGCTATGGTCATCTCTCGTGTGTGAGTGCCGGTCGATTGCTGCTGGCCAGCCGGCCGGGGCGGCTGGCGTTTCACGCTCCGTGGAAGCGTGAAAGCGTTCCGTGCCGACGACTAATCAGGAGCTCGAACTCTTCGACGTCAAGGAGGTCTACTCGAAATCTCCGAGCGCGCTGTATAGAGCACGGTCTGTCCTGGCGAGTTGCTCCCTCGGCGTTACGATTTCACTCGTCACGCCACGCGGTCGGCTACAGAGTTGCGCCGCATCACCAAACTCGCGGAGGAGCCACTTCCCTCCCGGTGTTGTTGACAACTGGTTGTGCGGGCTCATAGGTCTGAGGAGCATTTACCGCGAAGCCGCTACTGTCTACACCGGTGCATTGTCACTGGCATCGCCAGTCCTCTAACCTGCTGGCTGTAGGGCGGCAGCACCGCCCTACATCAGCGACGGGTGACCTCGGCCACTCCAGCTGAGCTGGAATTCATTGCTGTGGCACACGGTGGCAGCGCGCAAGCGCTGCCATTCGTGTCTCGAGGGGGCTTGCCACCACACCGGCAACTCCTCCTCCCTGTGCCCGGACGCCCCGCCACGGGCGCTCCCCGCCGAACCTGGGCACTCCAGCGGCGGCCCTCCCGCAATGAGCCAGCCATCCAATGTCTCACCCTCGCAAAAGGGCGGGCGCTCGACTTGAGCGTCTCCGCGCACGCTTCGCCACCAACAAGCGCACGCGCCGCTTGGCGCCACGCCCGACCACTCTCGACGAGGCACGCCCCGCTCTCGAGTCGCGCGCCTGGGCGCGTGAAACACCCTCCGACCTTGGCACTACTACGGAGGAACGGTCGCGTGTTGCAGCACAACGACTTACATGGGATTCCAAGCGTGCCACTCGTTGGGCGTTGCTCCAGTTTCTCTGGCAACACTCCCATAACGACCGAGTGTGTGCATGTCGCCGTAGGCGCATCCCAGGTAAGGAGCCCAGCGTGCAGTTGAGCGGCGGCAGGGCGCAATACTTCGGCGTACAGTCTTGCGGCTCCGCCTGGGCATGCCCTTACTGCACGCAGCGACACCTCCAGGAGAAAGCGCGCGAAATCATGGAGGGACTGCGATTTCTGCATTCAACGACGATTCACTGGGGCGAAGGGCCCGCAGATGCGCGGTCCTGCCCGGTGGATGGGAGCGGTCGAGCAACAGCGGGAAGCGCCTTCCTCCTGACCTTGACGATTCCCCACTGCCGAGCGGACGCGCTGAAGGAGCTCGTGCGCCGGCTCACCGATGGCTACGGCAAGCTGTTTCGTGGCGCAGCTGCTGCGAGCGACCGAGAGCGCTATAGGCTGCTCGGCCACATCCGCTGCCTGGACATCACATATGGAAATGCTGGCTGGCACCCGCATATCCACGCGGTCGTCTGCGTCGCCGGAACGCTCTGCGCCAACGAGCTCACGCGCTTGCGGCGGCGCCTCTATGTGCGATGGGCGCGGTCCATCGCGGGCAAGAGACCACGCGCTGGGATGCGCGTCGCGGCCTGGACGGAACGCGCACCCTCATACCGCCACGGCATCCAGCTCGAGCCAGTGCGTGACCTCCGCCAAGTAGCGTACTACGTGGCACACCTGGCCAACCCCGTCGGGGACACCCGTGGGCCGCGCGTTCACCACGCAACAGACCAGAGGGCATGTGTACACATCCAAGCACCGGCATACGAGAACCCCGCGCATGCACACGAGGCCAATGGCAGCGGAATCAGTGGCCGCACCCCCTGGGACATTCTGCGCGATGCGGCCGCGGCGCCGGTTTGCGATGGGGACGGAGTCGCGAACGACGAGCGGGAACGCGACTTGGCGCTCTGGCACGAGTATGAGGAGGCAACCCTGAATCAACAGCCCGTGCACTGGAGCCGAGGCTTGAAAGCGCTGCTGCATGTCACCGACCAGCCGACTACCTCTAGGTCAGCAAGCGCGACAATCCACACGTTCACGTGCGAGGAGTGGTGGGCTCTCTGTGATACCCAAGGCGCGCCAGCGGTAGTGCTCTTTCTCGCGGAGACGGGCGGCGCAGAAGCCGTGCGCGCGTATCTGGCCGGGATCATCCCAGGTTGGCAAGCGCGCCGCGCGAGGAGCTACCGAGGGGGAGGCGCGGCTCGAGTACTGAGACTCAGGCACTAGCCGCCTTGGTGGGAGCGTACCATGACTCGGCGCCGGTGGTGGAGTGCAACTGGTGAATGCAATCGCGTGGCGCGTAGGCGCTCCCGGTTCACGAGGTGCGAATCGCGGCAAGGGATACCAGCGCGGTTGACGGGAGTCAGGTAGGACGCGCAAGGCTGTATCAGCCTCATGCCTGCGGTGGCGCCAGCCCTTCGACTTCGCTCGCTGACGTTCGTCAGGCGCACTCTCGTCGTTGCCCCCACCAAGTGCCCCCATGCGACCGCCGCGACCATGTGAGTATTGCAGCGTTGAGTACGTTCCCAACACAGCAGACTCTCGATACTGCTCCCGACGTTGCAGCAACCTCGGTGCCCCGCGCGGAGTCGGTGTACCGCGCGGCAGGTTACCCGGGTCCCACTACTCGCGAAACTCCGAAAGGATCAAGGCGCAAGTCAACGCGAAATACCGCGACGACCCAGAATATCGCCTCCGCGTGCTGGCACGAGCTCGGGCGCGACGAACGCATCCGTATACGCAACCGTGCGAGCGCTGTGGTAGCACAGATGGCGTCGATCGTCACCACGAGGATTACTCACGCCCTGACGATGTGACGTGGCTCTGTCGGCCGTGCCACGTCCAGGAGCACGGAACGTGGGGAGCTGGTCTAACTCGTAGAGCTGCGGCGAGCCAACCGTAGTTCGCGAACGGACGAAACAGAGAGTGGGTCCGTCGCCAGCCGTAACGCTACTTGATGAGCGACGTTCGAGCCGTTGGCGGCGACTTCGGCTGACTCCCACATGCGTGCGTGCGGAGCGCGTGCCAGCGTCGGGAGACCAAACCGTTCGCACGCGACACACTGCGACCGATGAGTAGCGACAGCAACCGGCGGGTCGGCACTTCGTGCCATATGTCATGTCGCCGATTCCCACCGTCGCGGACTCCCCGGATCTAGATGTAGCTGACGAGGTGGAGGACGCTGAGGTACGCGAAACTGCACCCGATGGTTCGCACTTCGATGAACCCGATGTAGCGACGACGTCAGCAGCCATGCCACGCAGCACTATGCAGCGCCGGCCCGGTGAGAGGTTCCTAACGCGTGGCAACGCTGCAACCGTCGCCACGGGGACTCCGCGAGCTGGCCTCCCAAGAGCGAGGGCGGCCCGACAAGGCGGTGCACCAGACCGTATGGCTTGCCGCGCGCAACACGCCTCTCGTACGCTGTCGATGCGTGCCGCGGCCACGAGACCCGCCGAGTGCGCGAAACAGTAAACCGTAGCCACTGCGCGACCAAGCACATTGGCACGGTTAGGGAGTCATGCCAGATCGCAATCGTACGATTCTGAACGATGTCACACTATACACCCACAATCTGAGGTTCGAACGATGAGCAGTAACGTCCACGGCAACGCGCCCGAGAGAGTCAACGAGACCGCGACCAACCCGAGGATTTTTCGTCGCTCCGCACGCCGCGGTGATACGGGGGGGCGCGCGTACCGCCTCGCTCGCGAGCTCGACTCACTGCTGGATAGCTCACACTGGCCCAACCGTCGCGCGCGCACAGCGTCGACGCTCTGCCGGCTGCTGAGCATCGAGGACATGCAGTCTGCAATCGACGCGCTCGAGATGGGCGAAGAGATCATCTTAGACTTGTAGCCCTCCACCCTGGCGCCCCTACCCATCACCCGGGATCCCTGTCGGGGTGCCGCCCAGAGTCTGGGGTAGCAGACGACAGGGATCCCGTGGTTGTGGCACCTTACCAATGGACACCGAACAGCGCCACGGCTAGCAGTGTCGCGAGAATGAGTCGGAAGATGAGCGCAGCGATGCGTGATGCACGTGTGATAGCGAAGTAGACTACCACGATAAGAGCAACGGTCGTCATGGCCGCCACTGTACCGGGTGTATCCGCTTCGCCCGGTTCGCGTGCTGGGAATCGCGCCGATGAGGCGCGGACTCGCTCGGCTATCGGCCCGTCCTCGTCTTCGCCCGCGTCCACGTCCCCGACAGGGATCACGGTGGTGGACCTGATGAGACTACGATTCCCCAACCCCTTTGCGAAGACGCGCGTGGCGTAGTGTACCGGTATGCAGCGATAGCCGCGTGAATACCGTGGCCGCGTCGACACACGTTCGCCAACGACTAGAAGGAGTCATCGCGTAGCTCCTTGGCCCGCGCCAGCCAGCAGGTACGGCAGGGGTAGCGTACTCAGGGCAGATGGGACGCCTCGCAGCGGGGGTGGCGAACATCGCGGGAGGCATCAGCGAGCGCAGGCGGCTACGCTCAGCTATCAGGGCACTCGATCCCGCTCTGGGCGTACCGCGGTCGGCGGCAGCCTAGAACTTGCGCTTCTTCCACTCCAGGTTCTGCCAGCTGAGCGTCTTCCCGGTAATCAACGCCTCGCCGCACGTGGCGGGGAGCTTTTCGGTCATCCCATCCCCGGTCGCACGAAAACAGAGCACCACGGCATCCTGCACCCACCAGATCCCGACCTGCTCCGAGCGCGACTTCGGGTCGAGCTCCGGGCCGGTGAGAGTCTTCGTTGGCTTCACGAGCGTCATCCGCGCGCTACCGTCGGCCGCGAAAATCACGGTCAGCACGCCGTACTCCTTGCTCCCGGTACGCCAGGCCGTGTTCTGGAGCGGGCTTGGATGCGAGTCGAACATGGGAGCCTGGTCGCGCGAGAACCGCTCTTCCCAATCCCGCGTACCGGATTTCGGTACCTCGATGAAGTCCGTCCGGGTCCAGGTGAGCATCTCCCAGGTAAGCGTCCGGCCCTCGAGCCGCGCCTCCGTACCGGCGCCGAAGGGGATTCTCCCCGGTTCGGCCCCAACCTCCTCGAACATGAGCACATTGCCGTCTTGCACCCACCACATCCCCAGCATGTGCCGTATGCCCTCCACGTCGAGCACGGGGCCGGTGACGGTTCTCCTGAACTTCACCGTCGTCCAGAGCGCGCGGCCGTCCGCGGCGAGGCTCAGCGTAATGGTGCCGACCGCCTCATCTCCACTCTTCCACGTCGTGTTCTGGAGCTCCTTCGGATGCGTGCGCTCCGTGCTGTCCTGTGCAACGGCGGCCGATGCTGCTCCGAACGACGCGATGAAGGAGAGGCCAAGGAGTACGAGAGCGATGCGCGCACTGCACCGCACAGTGGAGCCGCGCAGCTGGCGCCGAGCCGACGCATGAAGTGGCGTTTGCATTGGAGCGATGGTCTTGGATGGCGTAAACGTCGACGCCGATGTCGATTGCGACGTCGAAAATGCCTCGCCCATCTGACTCTCTTCGGGGCGTTCGCGTTACGCTGCGCCCGTGGTGCAGCCGGCCGCGTGGTCGCGCGGTCGCACGCCGCCGGACTATGCGATGCGCCAGTCGTCCCTTCTCCTTCGCCACACAGGCGCGCGAGTCTCGCCGCTCAAGGCGGCTTCTGACCTGTGCTATCGGCCGGCACGTTAGCGAAAATCGGAGCTCGCTCCCACGGGTGGCGCTGCTACGTGAGCGCGTCGCCGACGTCCGAGGCGCTATCGCAGACCTCATCGAGTCGATCCGGCTCTTCCCCCCGGTCGAAGTGGCTGCAGAGCGTGTCCACCTTCCGCATCCACCACCTTCCGACTCGGCGCTCGATTGGTGTGCATCGGGCTTCCACCCGACTCGAGTGCGCGTGGCCGTAGCCGTCATCGCTCTGCCGTCGGCCGGAAGACTCAGGACGACAGCAATACCGACCCTGGCGCGGTACTCAACACGAAGAATGCACGCAGTTCGTCGTGAGAGCACAGGGGCCGCACACTTCGCTCCCACGGGTTCCCCTGTCGGCGGTAAGGTCAACCGGGTGCCGCGTCACTGGGCAGCGCGGGATACCGATACGGTCGACCTGGGATGCGACCTCGGTGACGACGTGTGTGCCCCGCCCGAGTGCCTGATGGACGACTCATCGCTCGGCGTACTGAGGACGCCGACGAGGACGCGAATATGCTCGACGACGCAGCATAACGCGCTATACTTCAAGCATGAGCACTCACATGATCCTCTCGCGCACCTGCGACCTCGAGGTTGCCTGGTAGCTCGAAGTAGGGTCGGCTCCGGATGCGACGTTTCGGGCTGCCCCTAGTCCGTTTCGGCCGGTCCCTCCCCGACAGGGATCCCGGGCGGGCACACCAGACTACGCCCGTGGTAGCAGCGCCAACGCTCGGAGAGCCGCCTCGCGCACTAGCGGGCTCGCAGAACGCAGGGATGGTTCGAGGTCGCCCATCGAGCACTTGGACAGCGACTCTCGCGTTGCCAAGTGCCGAAGCGCGTACAACCGCGGCCCCTCGACCAGCCACATCGCCTCGAGGCGGTTGATTTCTACCTCGCCGGGGGTGGCCGCCTCTAACCACTGCGGCGGAATGCAGCGAAGCACCGCGCACATGACCGAGGGCGGGCACGCGCTCCCTGTCGCGGCGCAATCGATAATCGCGGACAGCTCGCGGTGGCCGGAGTTGAGCAGCGCTATGTACCGCCCTCTCGCCCAGGCCGTCCACCCGGTCCGACTGCCGGGGTGGGTCGCGAGCTCCCATGCGTGGTACGTGCAAAGCACACGCGCCCAACCCGCGAGCTCCGCACTCACTCGTGCGCCGTCGCGGCCGCATACTTCACACGCACGACGGCCGGAATCCCGGCGTCTCGGTCGCGACCGCATCGTTGAGTGTGTCACATCCGACACTGTACCGGCTGCAAGGGTGTTGCGCCTGTCTGCCCGCACGACATGCCCGACCCTGCTCGCCGAAAGAGATCCCGAGCTACAACCCGCTCTGGTGGACGCGCTCCACCGCCTCGGGCCACCGCCACCAACATCCGGCGTACGCACCGCCATCGTCGAACGGCACGTCAGGTATATGCCGCACCGTGGCCTCGCCTATCACTGCGAGGTGCACCGAACCTTCGTGGTTGACGCGCCACTCACTTGGCGAAACGTAGGTGACGAGCGCTGCCAGCGGGCCGAACTCGCCGGAGAGCCGGTGCTCATAAAAATGGACGGATTCACCGACGATCGGCGCGCGTGCTGGCTTCGGCATGTGATCCTCTCTGTTAGGGCGGAGGCGCACAATACCGGGGCGCGTCAGCGGAACGTCATTCCGATTCGGACGGCGGTTTGGATTCCGGTCGCTGAGGGGCCCTGTAGGGGAATGGCCGCGGTGGGTAATCCCTCTCGCGTACCTGCTTCAGCCTGGCCTCCGTTTCTCCGTCAATCGCGTCCAACGCGGCCTGCCGACCCGCTTGCTCCTCACGAGCTCTCTGCTTGGCGATACGGTCGGCCCAGCGCCACGCCAGGAAGCCGCCTCCCAGGAAAATGAGGCCTGCTAGAGCACCTTCCGGCGATGCGCTGTCTCCGGATCCGGACGACACCAGTGTGCCGCACGTCGCAAGCAACCCGAGCGCGATCATCACGCAGCCTGCGCCCAAAGCGCCGTCCATACGGGCTAGCTGAGGGTCCTTCTCCGGAGGCTTGGCGTCACGCCAATCTCTCCCCCATCCACCGGGTCCCGGGTCTGGTTTATTCATGAGGTTAGATGACGAGGATCGGGCGCGAAACGCGCTCAGTACACCGTCGTATCCCGGTGCTCCCGGTAGGAGTCGCGCTCGAAGCCCATGTACGACAACGTATCGCCGATCCCCCAGTGCATCGCTTCTTCGTTGTCGTCTGAATCGAACCAAAATGCGCGACACTTCGCCAGTCCGTCTGGAAGGGCGCTGTCGGAGACGGGCTGAAAGCAGAGCACACTGTCCCCACGAGCGAGGTACCATAGCCCAGACTGGGCGCGGTAGCGCTCCTGCCCTTCGAGCTCACGGTAGGAGTGTTCGGCGGTTCCATCGCTGCGCAAAACCAGCTTCTCCGCGACCATCGGAATGGGGAACTGGATCCACGCCGTTCCTGCAAGCCTCTCTCGCGCGGATCCTCTCGGCAGGTACGGCCAACCGAAGATGGCTACCGCGATTGCGATGAGCGCCGCGCGAACCGTGAACGTCGTGTGCCGACGAAAGAACTCTCGAAGATGCTCCATACATGCGAGACGGGTTGGCGCTTGCTCCGGTCACTCTCCCTCCCGTCTCCGCTGGTGCCTTCCCCTATCTCTGACGCCGTTCTGCCGTGCCACGTCCCACCGACAGGGATCCCGTGGGTGGGCTTCCGGATGAGATCGCCTGATGTCATCATCGCCCCATGAAACTCGTACACGTGGAACTACTGATATGCAGGGGCGCGCTATCCGAGTCCGACTTGTGGAAGGACATGTATGGCGAGATCGCGGACGCCATCTCGCGCGTGGTGTGGCCGCCGGGTAACGATAGGTTCGCGATCTATCCTGAACCTAAAGCGAATGGGGTGGTGCCGATCAAGCAGGCCTGCATGGCCACACTCCGAGACCTGTACGGCTGGCAGCTTGAAGCGCGGTACAAAATCGGCTACGGCAAGGGCACGGGGCCGATCGACGCGCTACGGCCGATCACGGTGGACGGAATCGGCAGCACTTATTTCGCGTTGGAGTGGGAGACTGGCAACGTCTCGAGTACGCATCGCTCGCTGAACAAAATCTCCCTCGGTATGAAAGAGGGGCGGCTGGCCGGTGGCGCGGTCATCCTACCCACGAGGGCCCTGTATCGCTACCTCACCGATCGCGTCGGCAACTTCGAGGAGATCACGCCCTTCCTCCCGTTCTGGCGCGGTGCGGTCGATGCGGAGGGTGTGCTCGGCCTTTTCGTAGTGGAGCACGACGACACCAGCATGGATGTCCCGCGGATCAAGAAGGGCACGGACGGACGCGCGCTGAGATAGCCTAGCGCGCGTCTGCGCCTATGCACGCCCCTCGATTCCGAGTGGCAGCTCTGGCTCGATATCGGTGGCCCGCCGGCCGTTCTTCCGCTTGCGCCTATCCAGCGACGCCCCGTTCACCCGCGCCTTGCCGCGCGCCGTCTCCCACTTGGGGTGATCCCCGTTGGCGTAATCGGTGAGACGCTGTATTGCCGGCGTCGTATCTCCTAGCTCGATTGTGAGCCAGCGCCGCTCGAGCAGCTCCGCCGCGTAGGCGGTCGTGCCGGTGCCGCAGAACGGATCAAGTACGAGGTCGCCAGGGTTGGTCGTCATAGCGATACAGCGCTCCAGCAGGATCGGCGCGAGGGCGTTAGCGTCGCGGTGCTTGTATCGTGCGTGACGCACTGGCGGGACGTCGTCCCAGATCTCGTCGAGTCTGGACCACGCTTCACCGGGCGGCAGGGCGTCCGGCGCGTCCTCCCACACTTCGTCTGGCGCGTCGAAGACGTCCTGCAACCTCAGCCCTGCAGGGTTGAGCTTGTCGCGGTGCCCGCCGTAGTCCTTTACCTCGCCACCACAATGGCGGCACGTCTGCACGGGGTGCCGCACGACGTTGAACGTCTTCGGCTTGCCCTTCGTGTAGTACAGAAGCCCATAATGCGACGGCGACATGCGCTTCGGGATCGGCATGCTCTTGGGCATCCGGCACGCGATCCAGTGGCGGAAGAGCAGTCCGGCGCCGCCCAAGTGCGCTCCGTAGTCAATGCACCACCGCGGCAGATTGAATACCATCAGCGCGCCGCCCGGAGCGAGAATTCGCACGCACTCGTCCAGCCATCCGAAGGACCAGGCGAGGTACTCGTCGTCCTTCATCTTGTCCGACACGCCCTTCCCGTAGTCCTTGTTCAAGTTGAACGGCGGATCGGCGAAAACCAGGTCCACGGAGTCGTCGGGAAGCGCGCGCAGCCACGCCAGGCAGTCGCCTTGATAGATGGCGCCGAGCTCCGTTGTGTGGACGCACCGCACCCCCTTGGGATGCGCGTTCAGAAGCTGCGATGGATGGGTATACGAATCGCTCATTTTCACTCCGGAAGATAACGCGCTTAGCGTACCCGGCCACACACACAGCCCCGGGATCCCTGTCGGGTAGCCACCCCGACACCCCCATCCGCCCCAGTCTCCACCGACTTTCTGACACCTTGCCAGAGCACGAGCGACCAGCCGGCCCTCCGGCACCTTCCCGCCCAGCGCCACACCGTGGCTCGAACGATTCCCCAGATCGAGCCGATCTTCGAGCCGCACCCTCAAGCGACCCCGACAGACGCACGCACACTCGGAGCGCGCGAACGCACTGAGCGGGTGCGACGCATGGGATTGCTGTAGCCGGTACCATCGACTTCGGCGTGGTGGACACCCGAACAACTGCCGAAAGAGGAAGGTAATCGCTCACCACGCACACCACACGATCGCGTGCGCTGCGCCATGGCCGACGCCGTAGCCCTCGCTCCGCTGTCGCCCCCGACAGGGATCCCGGGAAGGGTGCGTACCCTCGGCCGCGCCATCGCACCCTAAGCCACTCCACGCCGTCGAAGCCCGTGTAGTCGGCCCTACGCTCGCTGCCCCGTACTCTCTTAGTAATCACTCCTGATAACTCCCCTTCACTGGTCTAATCCATGAGTCGGCGCATCAGCCTCCCTACAACTCCAACTACCAGCGCGCAAGACGCTGCAGACGCCGCGCTCGCAGCGAACACCAAGCGCGCGTATGGCATCGCCGAGCGAGCCTACCTTGACTGGTGTGCTGCCGGCAGTCGGGATCCCTTGCCGGGTGATCAGGACAGCGCGCGTGAGGTCGTGCGTGACTTTCTCGCCGCCCACATCGGCACCGGGTGTGCACGCGCGACCCTCGCCGTCCGCCGCGCCGCGGTGAAGCGCCTGCTCCGCCGCGAGGTTGGCATCGACCCGTTCGAAGACAGTGCGACCGCGGACACCGCCGCCGGCGCCGGTCGTCTCGTGGCGGTGGGACGCGGCCAGCGCCAGGCCGAGGCCTTCACCAGCGAGCAGCTCACGCGCGCCATTCTCACTCTCCCGCTGAACACGCTTGCAGGGCTGCGTGACGCAGCCCTGCTCTCCCTTCTCTTCGCCGGCGCTTTCCGCGAGAGCGAGGTAGTGGGACTGATGGTGGAAGACCTGCGAATCGGCAGTGATAGCGTGCGCGCGCTAGTGCGGCGCTCGAAGGCCGATAAGACCGGGATCGGCGTGTGGCAGGTGGCGCGAGTGGCCCCCTGGGCGCCGAGAATCAATCCAGCCACCCTGCTGACGGCCTGGCTCGAGTCAGCGAACATCAAGGAGGGGCCGGTGTTCCGCGGGCTTCACAAGGGCGGCAGGACGCTTCGCCCGAGCCTCAGCGCCGACGCGGTGGACGATATCGTCCGCGCTGCTGCAGTGCGTGCCGGATGCGAGCCAGAGCTCTTCTCTGGCCACTCACTGCGAGCCACCTACGCTACCACGGCTCTCGAGGCAGGTGTGCCGGCGATCGATGTCATGGCCCACATGCGCCACGCGAGCGTCGATCAGACGTTGGTATATCGCCGCGAGCGTGTGGGGACCGCTGCATAAGTCTACTCTCGTAGAACACGGGTGTATTGTTTGAGCCGGCCGGGAACGAAGCCAGCGAAAGATTCCACTCCGGCCGGTGGCGAGCGTGATGCACGACTCCCCAACAGCGAACGTGAGGGGATGCACAGCGCTGTCGACGATCGTTCCTGCGCACAGAGCGCCCCAATTGTCGCTGCGTCGTGGAGTGAGAACTCAGGGTTCGAGCGCGGAGCGATTGGCACGCACCGCCACCGCACGCACTCTCAAACGGGGCTCACGTTCGACGTGGTCGGCAGGCCGAAGCAGTCGAATCAGGCGAACCCACCGATCGCCCAGTTCTTCGCGATATCCCCCGGCTACTTCAATGCGCTTCGCATCCCGGTACTCGCCGGACGCAGCTTCACTGAGGCGGATGTGGCGAACGGAGCTCCGGTGATGGTCGTGGACGAGAAACTGGCACGCCGACTCGGCCGGGTAGAAGATGCCGTGGGACAGCAGATCAAGGTGACGGACGTGGGACAGCGCGTATACGATCATCGGCGTCGTTCGCACGGTGCGCGGCCGCCCCCTCGACGGTTCGCGGGAGTGGCTCGGCAGTTCTACCTGCCGACGTACATCGACCCGCCGCGCTCGATGCGCTTTCGTCGTTCGTAGTCCGGTGCGCAACGGCCAGTTCGTTCAGGCTGTCCGGCAGGCTGTAGCTAGCGTCGACCCGACCGTGCCGGCGTACTCCATCCGCACCGTCGAGGATGTCGTGGATGAGTCGCTTGACCCGCTGCGAACGGTGGCGTTCCTCCTGAGCGTCGGCGCTGCCTTCGGTGTGGTCCTGGCCGTCGTCGGGGTCTTCAGTGTCACCGCCGCGAGCGTGGCGCGTCGGACGCGCGAGATTGGTATCCGGACGGTGTAGGAATCAAGGCAGAAGGTAAGTCCGACGAACTGATCGACGTACCTTCCGTGAGTTTCGCATCTAACTCGATCGCACGCGGCCAGCCGGTCCGGCTACAGATCACCGGACGGAATGCTAACCGTGCACGCCCTCTGGTCGGCGTGCTGCTGGATATCAAGTCCGGCGAAGGAGCCGACGCTCGCGTGGAGTTGCCAACGATTCACGCAGCGACGGTTATGGCTGGCGAGATCACACTCCGGGGATTCAGGGATCAGCTCGAGACCTATCTGCTCCCACGCACTGTGTATCTCACCTTCGCCGTCACCTCAACCACGGGTGATGGTTACGTATATCCGCCACCGACTCCCGTGATTGTTGAAACCTCGAAGCATGGGTAAGGCGCGGATGAGCGATTGACCCTCGGCCAGTAGGTCAGTCCTGGCGTTGCGCACGCGATGGTATTTGAGGGAGCGGACGAGGAGAATTGCCCCGGCCAGGATGCGGCCCACCACGCTCGCGAATTCATAGGTGCAGAAGCGGCGCCAGCGCCGATTAGGCTAGCGCCGCTCCTCACACCGACCACTACTAGTGGCGCCTACGCTCCTTACTCAGCTGCATCTCCAGGATGGCTTGCGACACAGTAGCGTAACTCATACGCCACGCGATCGAATTCCGGCCTACGAACTCTGGGCGGCTGTTCTCCTGGTCATGAACTTCCAGTATCCCCGCTACGAGGCGTTCGATCGAGCGCTCCAGAAGCTCGTCGGTGGGCACGGACCAGGAGAACGTTCCCCTGGGCTTGTTCCACTCGACGTTTGCCCTGAAGGCCGCTAGCATCGGCATGATCCACCCCAGAGGGATCTTGCCATTCACCTTTTCATCGATGAAGTACAGCATGCTCTCGCGGTTACTCTCGCTGCGAACGCGTGCCTTCTTGCCTGCCTTGTACCGACCGACATTGAGGGCCAATGCCTTCTTCTCTATCAAGTCGCGCAGACGAAGGATGTCCGCTGTCCGGGACGTAAGAATCTTGAAGGACTTCGACGAGGACGTACCATCCGCCTGGCGGGCGAACTCGCGAACAATACCTTCCTTGCGACCGAACAGCGCGACGGGATGTCGATTGCCGTTGTACGCCTCAGCATCGAACACGGCCAGGTAGTACAACACCTCGCGGACATCGATAGGTTTCGCCTCGTTCATCTTGTACGCGATCTTGTCCGCGTACGGCTGGTCTGCAATCACCTTCTGCAAGGTGGCGAAGTGATCCCGGAGGTTCTCCAGGCTCTTCAGGTCAACCTGCTGGCTAGTGTTGAGTCCACCCGCGACTTCCGCGATCTGTTCCGGATCGATGCCAGTCTTCGCAATCACGAACACATGGGCGGGCCAGCCACTCTCAGGCAGTGACGCCTGAGTCGCGAGGATGGCGTGCAGAGTGTGTGATCCGTCCACCACACCGTGCTGAGACTTGTCGGAAAGTCCTAGCACCACCTCTTTCCTCTTGTCGTCGTAGGCGAACTCCTGGGCGACGACAGTAATCCCACGGTTGCGTTCGTGAAACCGTTCCGGTTCGTCCGTCAGCGTCTCCACGATGGACTTGTACGTGGAACTCCGGGAGTTCACTTCGCGCGGATTTACGTCCCGCCAATTGGCCAGGTCAGCGGGTACCTGAGCAACTGGAACGTAAAAAAGGCCCACACGGGACTTACCGTTGGGCGCTGGCATGGCGCGGAACTGCTGCGCCGGAAGGCGAAGCTCTTGCATATCGTCAATCTCCTTGGCAAGCAAAGCCGCAATGGCAAGCTGCCTGTGACGTCCTACGGTACCGTGCGCCGACGCTGAATTGCGCCGAGGGCCGGAAGCGAGGACCCGGAAACGATGCGGACTGGACCTTGATTCGTCAAGGGCCCGCTGCCAACCGCACGACGCGCACGCTGGCAGTACACGCCGAAGCGACCGTAAGCTCGTGGGGTGTGGGGTATTGTTAGTGGCGGCGGGAACGAAGCCACCGAATGATTCCCACTTGGTCGGCGAAGGCGGCGCGGTGAGCGGTCAGGATGGGGTACAATTTCGTCATGAGTCACCGCTACAGCACGCTGGATGAGACGCTCGAGCTGCGCCATCCCGACGGCACGCCCTGGCACCTCGGCAGGGCGCTGTCCGCCATCGGGCCGGGTTGGTGGGGTCTCTTACGAATGGTGTACAGTGCTGTCGCCGAGTCTCCGGGAGTCAGCGTCATCGATGTGAGGCAGAAAGCGGCGCGGCTCGTGATATCTCTCGCGCCCCACTCGGGCGTCGGTCGCGTCTATCGAGTGGCGGCTGACGCCACGCGGGAGAGCGCCGAGATCTGCGAGGCGTGCGCGGCGAGCGTGCCACCAGTCGAGAATGGCCGCCCGCGTTCACGCACGCACTGCGCCAGGTGTATTGTGCGCCTGGGCGAGCTCGTTGGAGAGCACCGCGGCGGTGCGGAACGGCGATTGTGGATGGAGTGCTCCGGCCGTTGGCTCCCTGAGTGGTGGTGACACGGAGCGCGGTGCGGGCGGATCCCCGACAGGGATCCCGGAGGCCTTGTTGGT
Organism: Gemmatimonas aurantiaca; assembly: GCA_044463245.1. GTDB lineage: Bacteria > Gemmatimonadota > Gemmatimonadetes > Gemmatimonadales > Gemmatimonadaceae > JADGGM01. The sequence goes on along the minus strand of JBIQMO010000002.1, from coordinate 56,482 downwards.
AGCCCCGCACCGTGCGTATGGTGTCGTCAATGGCGACTGGCAGAGGCAATCGCATGAAGCCTCCCCTTCCCGCTAGAGTCTTCGGTCGCTCGGTGAGTTTCCGCCAAGCGCGCGATGGAGCGACGGTACCCGAGTTACCACTGTAGCACCCCCCTCGCAGGCCGGCCCACGAGGTCTCGAGCAACGGCGCTCTTCGGGGTACCGTTGCTGTCTTACTCGATGTGATCTGCAGGCGGCAGGTCGCTAGCTTTCGCGGATGCCGCCTGAAAGCCGGCTGGGCGTCTTCTACGGCCCCCCGAGGCCCGTCCTCTTCGCAGACCAAGAGGTGTCGTTCGCGACCTCGGGGCTCGCGGACGATATTCTGTTCCTAACCCGCTGGCGGATAGCGGATGGCAGTGAGCCGACCGCGCGCACGCGGCTGGCGATCGCCGTGTACGTCGACGTGGTTCGCAGTGACCGCGAGTGGCGCGTGCCGGACTGGGACAAGCTAACCGCGGGAGTCGTGCTCACTCCCGAAGACGTGACCGCGCTTCTCGCGAGCGATCAGCCTAGCAGAGTTCGCACGTTCGCTATTGCGATCTTGTTGCCATTAGTGCGCTGATCGGCAAGCCACGGGCCGACACAGGGCGGCGTCGCTTCTAGGAGGCGCGCCGACCGCGGAGTTCTACGGTGAACCCTTCGCTCTCTGCTATCCATTCCGCGAGCTCTTCGAGGGTGCTCTCCCTCGTGGACCAGTAGTCTTCCGACCGCGGCGTACGGCCGGCAGCGCGAGCGCGCGCCATCCCGTCGATCCATTCGCTCACACTCCGGACGGGTAATCCGGGGATCGCTGACCCGAGTGCCGCTGCTAGCTGCGTCGCCTCTTCCGGCGTGGCTAGCATCGGGTCAGCGAGCGTCGCACCGCGACCTCGAGCCAGGCCCAACGTAGAACGCCACGCGAGATCCGTCAGTTCTCTCGTGTTCAACGGCCGGCCATCAGGACGTCGGCCTGGTGCAGGAATCAGGATGACCACGTAGAGCTACCGGTGCGACTAGTCATTACGCGAATGTAGCCGATAGCCGGTACGGACGGGAGACGCCACTTGCACACCCTACGAATAGGCTCCACACTGCTCAAGCTGCAGCTCACCGCAATTCCCCACTGAAGATCCCTCCAGGCATACAGGCCACCACGGAACGGGCTATACACCATGGCTAGGATAAGTCAGTCACAAGATGACCTTGAGGCGCACCTCGCTGACCATATTCAGTTCCTCAGAGACTCTGGGGACGCGTTTGATTCAGGCAAGACCGGTGAGGCCAAGCGCCTAGCCGTCTCACTGCGAGTATTGTTTCACGACACGAGAAGCTCGCATTCCCTTCTCGGCCAGCTCGGTCGCCTCGGCGGCCAATTCCTGTCGACAGCTAGCCCGCTTGATGGGTCTGAGGTGCACGGCCATGTGGGCCTCGCTACCATAATCCTCTCGGATCGTGGTGCAGAGTACGTAGCTTCGCTCGATGATGTTCCCCACAAGCGATGGATGCCATTTCCGAAGTGGTGGACCGAACCCGTCTTCGTTGACGACAGGAAAACTCCCTTTTCGCGACGCGACTTGGTTCTTGCCATCGCCAATCAGGACGGTGGCGCACACGTAGACCCGAGCTTGGACGAGGCGTATACGAGACTCTCTCGACAGAACTCGCTTGGGTGGGTCTATTCTGACGGAACCGTGGAGACACCACTGAGCGGAGCTGATAAAGCCGCCGTACGCCAGATCGCTCACGAGGCGTTGATAACGCTTCTACCTGATTACTCGAAGCGGGTAGAACGCCAAGCCGGAATGTTCATCGCAGGCATGACCGTTATACAGGGTGCCGCGCCACCAGCGCTTCCCCCGCCACAACACTTCGGGCGCAACGATCCCTGTCCGTGCGGCAGCGGGAAGAAGTACAAGCGATGCCACGGCTCGCCGACGCGACCAGGCTAGCCTCTCGGGTCGTACAGCGCGGGCTGGCGCGCTGGCCGGTATCGCCCAAACCTGCGCTAACCCGGCGGGTCTGCTACCGCGGCAACGTCCAGCTATAGGGCATCTGCACCACCTGTCGCACCTTCCTGCCATCCTTCTCGGCCGCGATGAAGCGAAGCGAGGGGAGCGCGCGCAGGAGCGCTTCCGAAAAAAGCTCGTCGGTCGACTTCAGCACCTTGAAGCTCGCTATCTCTGCACGCCCAGACGTATCGACCACGAATTGGGCCAGCACGTCACCCTCGACACGGTTGCGCCTGAGAACCTCGGGGTACGGGACGGTGGGATTGCTTGGGTCCGCACGCGCGGGCACGTCCACCTGAAACTCGAAGTACGTGGGCCCCTCGGCGCGCTCACCATGTCCGAGCGTCGCAACGACAGGCAACACGTCATCCGCGAAGCCGGCGGGGAGCGGGCCAAAGGCCTTCACCTGGGCCGCCTGTTCGACTGCACCTTCCGCCTCGAGGTCGAACGCCATGCTACCGGAGCGGACGAGGAAACGCACATCGGACACGGACCCGTCGCGGTGCACGAGGAACATCACCTCGGGACGCGCGGTGGACTTGTCAGGCGGCAGGAAGCGTAGAGCGAGCTGGCGCACCACATTTTCCAGGTAGCCCGGGAATGGGAAGTCCACCCCATCCGTACGCACGACGATCCCTCCGGCTGCGGGCTCGTTCGGGGGAACCGTAGAGGCGATCTCCAACGGTGCGGATACGCGCGACATACCCTCGTTGTGTGCGGGCGCTCTTGTCCGCACTGGGGCTGGTGTCATGTCACGAGTAACGCGAGCCGCCTGCTCGAGCAATCTGGTGAGCGTCGCGAGCTGTGGTGACGTGACTGTCAGGTGGGCTCTGGGATAGCCGCCGATCTCGCGAACGCTCACGATCATCCCCGGCGATGTTCCCCCGGCAACGCGAAAGAACCCGAGGCGCCCTGACTCGTGCGACGTGAAGTGATTGATGCCCCGGACCTCCGGACCGTCGTACTGCACTTCTAGACCGCGCTCGCGCGGCGCTTGCAGCTTCGCTATGACTGTGACCGAGTCGCGCCACCAGTCCAGGGAGTCGGGATCGACACGGATTCCGGCCGCGGCGAGACCAGAGGCCATGAGCAGCTCCACGAACCCAGAGCCACTTGCGCGAACGACGATCGCCCCGCCTCCCGCGATGAGGCGGCCGACCTCGCGGAAGCGCTCTTGAGCGCGGGAGCGGCAGGGAAGCGCCAAGGCGAGCGTGGTGATTGTCAGAGTAAGTGCCATGCGGTTGCGGGTAGATCTCAACATGCTCCCTCCATGCGGTACCAACTAGGACAACGAAGTGGTTGCCTAGCGACTTCCGGCCACGACCTGCATCTTAGCCTAGCGAAGAATGGAAGTTTTCTCGCGTGCGTACGCCACGCTCCTTACACTGCAGGAGAGCACTCCGATCTGGTAATGCCCCTAGAACTACATGTTGAAGCCCGCCGTCGCCTGATAGGGTGTCTCGCTGAGGAGTTGGGCAACATTCGCGTAAATAACGGTCGATTCATCGATGTGGCATCGTCGCAGGGCTTGGCGCGCCTGGACGACATACTGCCCGGTCCGCAGACCGCGCTTCGCCAGCAACTCGAGTCATATGTCGGTGAGAAGCCAGCATCGATGTTCGTATTTGAGGAAATCTCGCGCAGCCTCTTCTCCAGAGAGTTCGATGCCTCAAGCGATGATGCGCCACTGTCAAGTGTGGAGCAGTATAGCAAGCCCGAAGTAGCCGCTGAAGAGCTCATAACGCATTTCGCGTCGTTGCCCTGGCAATACACGCTATTTCTGCCGGTCGACCAAGAGATCGGGAGAGTGTTGGGTGACGCGATGGGCGGCTCCGAGTATTGGTTTGACAGTCGGACGCGCCTGGTTACGCTGGGCGCGACCGTCTCCCACTTCCCACCCACCCCACGCCGTGGAACTCTGCTCACGGGGGCCGATCCGCGACCACTCGATGCCAACGCCGTCTATTTCAGCGCGGATGTGGATGGGTACATAGGGCTGTGGGGGATGTCGCGGCCGTTAGAAGACTTCATACTCGCCATACGATCCTACCACGGTTTGGCGATTGCCCACCGAGTGGCACGCAGTGACAGACATACCTTCTTCGCGCCGAAAGGTAGAGAAGTCATGATATATCGTCGCGACTCGAGTCGCTGGCACCCCGAATACGGGCATTCCTTAGAGCCATTGCTCGCGACCAAGATCGCATCCGTCGGCTGTGAAGAGGCGTTCATGGAGCTCGATCCCCCGGTACAACGAGCCGTAGTAGGCGACCATCTTGCTCACACACGCTCGGCTTTCAGCAGTACGGATCGCACTCGCTTTCTTGGCGCGGCCCAATGGCTCTTTGATAGCTTCGTCGTTCCGAACCGGCTCATAGCGTTCGTCCAAGCGACGATTGCACTGGAGATTCTGCTCGGTGACAAGGCGCTGTCTGATATCGTTGGCCTCGGGGAGCTCCTGGCCAACCGATGTGCGTACCTCGTCGGGGAAAGTGCACAGCAACGAAGGGATATCCTTCGTGATTTTCGTCGCATCTATGATACTCGCTCGAAGATCGTCCACAGAGGAAAGAGCCGGCTCACACTGGCAGAAGAAGCGGACCTCGCCCGACTTCGCTGGTTGGCAATGCGGGCGATGCGAGAAGAATTGATGCTCGCGGTAGCAGACGGTCACAAAACGTGATTGCATCGATTCTCGCCCGCTACCTCGCTGCAGGCGCGCCAGCGCCTCTTGCTCAGCCATACGTTGCATATCAGGCAGCGACGAAGCGCACTGTCTGCGCGCTCCGCTAGCCGGGACCACCTCCCGGCTACCAGGCCCGCCAGAGTAATGCGGCTTCCGGCTGGTGCTGCTCTGTCGCCGGCTAGCGGGCTGCCATGGTGGGCAGAAGTAGCGAGCGTGATAGCCTGCTCTGCATGGCGCTGCCTCCCAAGTAGGAGTGGATTTACGGCCTGCGAGGCAAGAATCGTAAGGACATGCCGTAGGCATGATCAAGCGACTGATGGTGCCGAAGGCCAGGATCCTGGCGCCCGAAGACGAGCTGCTACTCGAGGCCCAGCATAGGAACGACAAGGTGGTCCGCCGGTCACACATGACACGTAGTTTGCTGCGACTCTCTAGCCAACCGCGAAATGACACTGCCGAACATCGGCAACTCTCGTACGGAACTCTTCGGCGTCGGAATGACAACCGCGATCGTCGCCAGGCCGCGGATAGACGGCGGACTTGGCTTCGTCTTCCGGCCGCAACCGTATGCCGACATCGGCATCGACGGTCACCTGGAAATAATTGACCAGACTTCTGGCGAGGGTACGGGCCGTATTATCGGCGTACAGATCAAGGCCGGGGCCACCTTCTTTCACAATCGCTATGACGGTGGATGGAATGTCTATATCGACAAGCGAACCGTCCACTATTGGCGCCAGTACGCCGTGCCGGTGGTTCTTACTCTCGTCGACCCTGAGACCGGCCAGGCATTCTGGGCCCTAGTGAGCTCAGGCGAGTTCGAGGAGACGGAGCAGTCTTATAAGATTCCTGTTCCGGCAAGCCAACGACTCGATGCAAGCGCTGCGGATGCAATCGCTGCCATCGCGACTCCCGCTCCGCCTTCACTCGCTGCAAGGCTCGCGTTGCCGGATGCGCTTGCCCGTGAGCAGGCGGCGATGTACGAGGCGATCACCGCTGCTCGGACAGAAAATGACCATGCTGTTGCGGGCGACCGCGCGTGGGAACTCTCGCAATCACTCCGCGCCGAAGGATTCCCCTATGAGGCCGCCGAGGCGGGCCAGATCGCGGTTCGCGCGCTTGTGCGCGGCAACCAACGGGCGAAGGCTGGAGAACGACTAGCGGAGGTGCTCGAGTGGATACTTCACGAGCTCCGCGATGGTGACAAGGCGAGGGTGACTCTCAGTATGTCGCGCGCCCCTGATCGCCCGGAGGAGCGGCGTCTGTGGACCGAAGACCTGCCAGACGCCACGAGATTGGCGCTGGAGGCGCTGGAAGCCGAGGCGGAAGCGCTGGCCGGGTTCTCCAGGAAGGCGACTGAGCTCGCGCCGCGCCTAGCCGAACGAGCGGCCACGGCGGACGCGCACGCCGCACCCATTCTGAGACTCGAGGCCCATCGGCTAAATGCATTGGCCGCCACTGTGGCTGAGGACCACCTTATCGCTGCACAATCGTACAGCGCTCTCGCCGACATGATCGTCAGCGCGGGAGCCGGCGATGTGGAGACTGTGCTATGCGCGCGCTTGCGGGCTCTATTGCATTCAGGTCTGCACGACGATACGGCCGGCGCCATTACAGCTGCGCAACAGCTGCCGGTGCCGGAGCATATGTATGCCGATCGCGCTCTCGTGGTGGCGTGGCTCCAGACCGCCTCTGGCGCCCATGGCGAAGCCGGCCAGCAATTTCGAGCGGCTGGTACGAACGCTCTCGAGCACGGTGACCTCTACACGGCTCTTCGCGCGTTTCGAAACGCGGAGCGGGCAGATGTTCGAGCAGGCCTCATCGATCTCAGCGATCGCCGACCCGGCAAGCTCGCGGCGGGGCTAGAGCCACTCGTGGAAGCCACGATCAAGCAACGAACGACGCACGAACGGCTGATGCGTCGTGCGCGCGAATTGCTCGGGCGAAGGCGATTACACGAGGCGTACGTTGCCGCCCGGACTGCCCTCGCGCTCAGTGGCCAAGACGCGGATCATGCCGCGCACGAGGAGGCGACGATCCTACTCGCTGCGATATGGCGCGCCGCGGTGGTAGAGGCCCCTCTCGATGACGCGATGCTGGTTGCGATTCGCGAGACGGCGCGCACCTACGCGCTCGTAGAGGACGTCGACTCGAGTGCTGTAAGTGCGTTTGTCACAGTTATCGCCGAACGGATGACGGGTGCCTTCACTGCCAAGCTCTGGGAGGCGTTGTCAGACAACCTTGACTCTCCCGAGGCGACCGTCGGCGCTCTGCGTTTCGCCAACCTACTCGCGAGCCGATGGCGGTTCGCCGACCGAGACAGACATATCGCCAACTTGGTCGTTGCTGGCCTAGGCCTCGGGTGGGCGAGGCGCCGGGAACTCAACGGCGCCGGTGCGGCGATCGACCTGATCCTTGAGCTCGACCCGCCTCTCGAGGGAGAGGGGGCGGCAGACGTACGCGATGCCGTGGTTCTCCTGCTTCCCTCTGCACCTGCGACAGAGCTCGACGATGTGTTGAACGCCTTCGCAGTCGCTGCAGCGAACGCTCCGCCCCCGGTAGACGGCGGCGCTGCACTCGCTGACGCACTGATGGTGCAGGAGGAGCGTGCGAAATCGGCAGGGGCGGAGCCGCAGTGGGTCGGTGCGGTCGCGATGCTCTCGCTTCGTGCGACCGGTGCCGCGCGCGAGCGGCTGAGGGGACAACTCACCGCACGCGCCCAGCCGGACGGCGGGTCGGTCGCGGAATGGCTCCAGGTGGAGCGCGCGCTCGCCGCTGGCATTGACGTCCCGAGCGAGGTCGCGGATCACTACCTCAACAGTCAAGCCGACTTGCTCGAGGCCCTGTGCGCACAGGCTGGCAGTGGGTCATACGGCGGGGGCGCCCGTGATGTGTTGCCGATGACCCGATGGGCCGCGAGCCGTGCTAGCGAACCAGTCCGGCGGCGCGCCCTCGCTTCGGCGATCGAATTCCTGCTCACGCCGGGGCACTTGCTCACGGAACGCAGGATGTGGATTCCGTTCATTGCGCTTCTGGCGCAGGATACGCCGTCGCTACTCCGGGATGCCATCTCCGCACTTCAGACTGCGGCGCGTGGCGAACTGCACCCTATGGGCGGGTTTGACGATTTCGCATCCCCCCTCGCCAGCGGCGTTAGGGTGATAGGGCATACGCCCGACGGACTCCAGCGTTACGCGATAGGCTGGCTCTCGACACTGCTTCCGGTGGCCGGCGAGGAGGAACGCGCGTGCATACTGAACCAGTTGGCTTCGAGCGCACGCGCCTCGTCACCTGAGGTGCGGATGGGCGTGGCGGAAGGGGCCGGGCGGGTATACCGCGAACTCACCGATGGGTCGAGATCCCAACCTGCCGACGAACCCACGCGCTCTCACCTTCGCACCGCCCTGCAGCAGTTGCTCGACTCGCTAGCGGACGATCATGTCGAGCGCATCGCGCTCGCCGCACTCCACGCTCTGCGCGCAGGCCGTTAGGAGTCTATTTTTCTAAAGCAGTGTCTTTGCTCTCTAAGCCGCCGGAATCAGACGGCGCCGCCGCCTCTAGGGAGTTCGCGGACTGCGCTGCTCAACTACGAACCTCCTACTTTCCGCTATCCACACAGTGAGTTCTTCGAGGGAACTCTCCCTCGTTGACCGGTAGTCCTCTGGCCGCAGGATACGACCTACCGCGCGAACGCGCGCCATCACGTCGAACCAGTCGCTCACACTGCGTCGCGGCAGCCTGGAGACCGCTGCCCCGAGTGTGGCTGCGAGCCGCGTTGGCTCTTCCGGCGTGGCCAGCATCGGGTCGGCGAGCATCGCACCGTGAGCGTGAGCCAGCCCCAGCGTGGAACGCCAGGCAAGGCCCGTCAGCTCCCCAGTGTTCACCGGCCGACCACCAAGCCGGCGCCCAGGCGCAGGAATAGGGATGACCACGAAGCGATGCGGACGCGGTGAGCCATCCCAGGCGAGCTCGCTCGTGGCGGAGCGTGCGGCGCTAGCGGGGCGCCCCCGACCGGGAACCAAGAGGGGACGCTACCCAAGGTTTGACCCCAAGGCCAACGGTTAAGTCTGGGGTAGCACCACGGCAACACATTGCCACATAACAAGATACCCTACCAGACGCTTCGGTAGGGTATGGGTTTAGGAAACCGCTGCTCTATCCACCTGAGCTACAGGGGCAAATCGTCGGGCCGCGGCTGCGTAGCGTAACAAAAGCTACAGCTTGCGACGACGCCACTCAAGTATGGCCGACTTGCCGCTCGCGCGAGAGTGCACGTCGCACCACCCTGGTAAGCCTCTCCTCACCGAACGGCTTCTCGAGGTAGCTCTCTCCCGACTCCAGCACGCCGCGCTGGAACGCGCCATCCTCGGTGTACCCCGACATGAAAACGATCGGCGTGTCGGGCCGCTCGGAACGGACGCGGTCGGAAAGCGCACGCCCGCCCATGTCGGGCATGACCATGTCCGTCACGACCAGATCGATCTCGCCGGGATGCTCGCGCCAGAGCCGCAGTGCCTCCGGGCCCGTCCTGGCTTCGAGCACCGTGTAGCCGTTGCGACGGAGTATACGGCTCGCTACGGTCCGGACATGATCCTCGTCCTCCACGAGCAGGATCATCTCGGTTCCGGAGAGAGGCTTCATGGGGCCCTCGTCCGCGCGAACCGCGGCGGGCGCCTCCGCCGTTGAAGGCAGGTAGATCTTGAAGCTGGTTCCGCGACCCGGCTCGCTGTAACACCAGATGTGGCCGTCAGAACGCTGGATGATCGACCTCACGGTGGCCAGTCCGAGTCCAGTACCACGACCGCCAGTCTTCGTCGTGAAGAATGGCTCGTACACCCGCGCCAGCGTCGCATCGTCCATCCCGCAGCCGTCGTCACTGACCGTGAGCATGACGTGGGGGCCGGGCGTGATGGGAGCGTCGTTTACGGTGAAGCCATCGTCGAGCTCGATCGTCGACGTCTCGATCTCGATCCGCCCGCCTTCCGACATGGCATCCCGCGCGTTCACGACGAGGTTCACTATCACCTGCTCCAGCTGTCCGAGATCAGCGTGGACCTGCGTGGGCTCCGACGTGAGCGTGGTGATGAGATCGATGTCCTCGCGGATGAGCCGCCGCAGCAGCTTCTCCAGGTTCTGAACGACCTGATTCAGATCGAGATACTGAGGCTGCAGCACCTGGCGGCGGCTGAACGCCAGGAGTTGCCGCGTGAGAGCCGCGGCCCGCACCGCGGCGAGCTCGATCTCGGCGATGTCGGCACGGAGTGCCTCGTCGTGGCCGGGCTCGGAGAGGAGCATGCCGCTGTAGCTGGTGATGACCGTGAGGAGATTGTTGAAGTCGTGCGCGATACCGCCGGCGAGCTGCCCCACGGCCTCCATCTTCTGCGCGCGGCGCAGCTGCGCCTCGAGCGCTTCGCGTTCGGTGACGTCATGGGCATTGAGCACCACGCCGCCGATCGACGGATCGTTCCGAAAATCCCGAACGGTACCCATGTAGGCATGCCACGCTCCGTCCTCTCCCATGAGTCTGAGTTTGACCGGCTTCCCCACCGCCCCGGATCTCGCGCACTCGCCGATCGCCCGCCGGAGAGCATCCACGTCGTCGCCGTGAACGCGCTCGAGTATGCTCGTGCCGATCATCGAGTCCGCGCTCGAGCCGGTGGCACGCTCGTACGCCGGACTGGCGTACTCGATCGTATCGCCATCCGCGAGGATCGTGATGAGGTCGCTCGCGTTCTCGATCAGAGAGCGGAATCGCCGCTGACTGGATGCAAGCGCGAGCTCCGCCTTGCGCCTGCGCCAGCGCTCACCCGCGCGATCGAGCGTACTCGCGAGTTGGTCGGGCGCGATGGGCTTGACGAGGTAGTCGAAGATCTGTTCGCGCAGCGCACGCACGGCGCTGTTGATCGACGCGTTGCCCGTGAGCACCACGATCTCGGTCGGCGCGCTCACCTCGTGCAACCGCGTGACCAGATCGAGCCCGTCCATGTCGGGCAGACGGAGGTCCACGAGTGCGACAGCCGGAAGCAGCGCCGAAGCCAGAGAGAGGGCGCGGCCGCCGCTCTGTGCCACCTCGGCGCGGAAGCCGCGCAGTCGCAGCACGTCCGCGGTGGTCCGGAGGAGCGCCGGATCGTCGTCGATGACCAGAACGCGCAGCGGCTCAGTAGAGGAGTTCATCGAGCATCCCTGTGAGCTGGTCGATCTCGAAAGGCTTGCGCATCGTTCCCACCACGCGGGGACCGAGGGTCTCCTCGGCCATTTTGTCGAGCAGTCCGTGGTAGCCGCTGCAGAGAATGATCGCGGTGGTGGCGTTGGCGCGCTGAGCACTGGCCACCACGGTCGCCGGATCTACATCGGCGAGCCGCAGGTCCAGGAGGACGAGCGGGGGAGCGTGCAGGCGGAGCTGGGCCGTCGCCTCGTCGAGCGAAGTCGCCTGGAATACCGTGTACTCGCGCTTGGTGAGAAGCGTCGAGAGGGATGCCAGGAAGGCGGGATCGTCGTCCACGACGAGAATGGCTCGGCGCATACTGCTCAGCATCTCGAGCTGCTTCAGCAGGCCGGGTACCGCGACTGGCTTGTGCAGGATGCGGGCAGCTCCCGAACCACGCGCCTGCTCGAGAAGATCGTCGCTGGCGTAGGCCGTCATCAGGATGACGGGCAGCGTCGGATGCCTTTGCCGCATCGCACCCAACGCTTCCACGCCCGAGATTCCCGTCATGCGCACGTCCATGATGACTGCGCTGAAGCGTGCGCGATCGACTTCCCTGAGGGCCTCTTCCCCGCTGTGTGCACCGACGGGCTCCCATCCGGAGATGCGGAGAACATCGCAGAGCGAGCGTACCATCCCGCGGTCGTCGTCCACCACGAGCAGCCGTCCGTGCGCGTTCACGAGACTACGCTCGCTGCATCTACCATCACCGGCATGTCGAGGGTGAAGGTGGCACCTTCGCCGCTTCGGCTCGCGGCCCGGATGACCGCGCCGTTGGCATTGGCGAGATTCTGCGAGACCCAGAGGCCGAGGCCAAGGCCGCGCGCTTTGGTCGTGAAGAGAGGTTCGAAGATGCGCTCCATGGCATCGGGCGCGATGCCGGCGCCGGTATCGTTGATGGACAGCTTCACGCGCGCCGCGGACTCATCCGCCTGCGCGGCAATCGTCAACCTGCCCCCATCGGGCATGGCTTGAATGGCGTTGGTCATGAGATTGAAGATGATCTGCGAAACCTGGAGCGGGTCCATGCACACCCGCGGGAGATCGTCCGGCAGCTGCGCATCGATGGCGACCTCCGCCAGTGGCCCGAGGTGTCGCACCTGAGCGTCGACCACCTCATGGAGGTCGATCGACTCCGGTTCCGGCGCGCGCACGCGTGCGGTATCGAGCAGGTCGCCGACGATCCGCTCGGAGGCCGCGATCTGGCCGCGGACCAGATCGACGTATTCGCGCACCATCGGCGGGCCATCCAGGCTGGACTGCTCAATGACGTAGAGAGCGTTGGTCATGACTCCGAGAGGATTCCGCAGCTCGTGCCCGACGGCACTCGCGAGCTGGCCGAGCATTGCGAGTCGCTCCTTCTTGACCAGCTCCTGCTGAGCGATCTCGAGGTCGTCCAGCGCGACCTCCAGGCGAGCGGTTCTCTCGGCGACCAGCCCTTCGAGCTGCTCGGTGGTCTCTCTGACGCGTGTGGACATCCTCGCGAAGGCGTCGCGCAGGCGGGCTATCTCATCACGCTGTGGCCTACCGAGTGACGCGGCGCCCGCGTCCGCGGCAACGCGATCGGCGGCATCTGCCAGGGCTACGATCGGGCCGGTGACCTGCCGACTCAGCATCCAGGCACCGAGTGCGGCGAGGACCACGATGAGGATGGAGGGGAGCGCCAACCTGCGGCTCAGGTCGTGCATGGGAGCGAGCACTACGTCTTCCGGCTGCTGCACCCAGAGCATCCAGGGTGTGCCGGCGATAGCGGTCGCGGCCCCGACCCCCGGCCCGTGAGCCGAGGAGTCGAACGCGAGCGCCGCGCCGGCCTTGACGGTGCGTGGGGGGGGCGCGGCCAAGCCCTCCAGATCCGTCCATATCCCCTCGTCCGGAGACCCAACCACGAAAGTGGCCCCCTTCCCCACGAGGTCGCGGATCGCCCTTACTCCCGTCCCCGATACGGCCCGCGAGTCGATGATATAGCCGATCACCGCCGGCTCACCCGTGCCGTCGCTGGCGGCGCCGACGGCTTCCGGCGCCGGAACGGCGACGATCGAGCCACTGACGACCGCGTCGCCCTCCGCGAAGAGTGGAGCGACCAGAGTTTGCCCCGCTCGTGCGGTGTCGCTGGCGATCATCCGCTCGGCCCAGGCCAGTGATGCAGGGGCGCCCGGCACGATGGTATCCAGCACCACAGCGCCGGCGGCATTTCTCAGCTCGATCCTGGCGGGTGGCCGCGGAGTCGCTTCCGCCTCGTAGGCACGAGTGAGCGCCCGGAAGGCAGCATCCCGATCACCGCCCGTGCGGAGGAAGCGGCTTATGGCCGGATCTCGAGCAATGTTGGCGTAGCGGGTGCGCTGCCTTCGCGCGCTCTCCTGCAGGGAGAGGGCGATCGGAGCGGAGACGCCGAGCAAGCGCTCGCCGGCGGCATCGAGGAGTACCCGCTGGACCAGGTGGTATGCGCCGGCGGATAGGACCACGACAGTGGCGATTATGGCGGCGGCGATGAGGACGGGAAGCTTGCGGTCGAGCGAGTTCCAGGGAGCAGCGGAAACCTTCATCAGCACTTTGGATGCGCCTTGGATGGCGAGTAGTGGTGTGAGGTCCGCGACGGCACCCGCAATCGTGCACGGACGGGACTTCGCAAGAGTAGTTACGGCAGAGTTCGTAATCAAGAACGGCGTCGAGCGGCACCAGCGCCGCGCCGTCTCATCCGGCTTCCGCCCCTTCTCGACGCGAAGGCATTTGCGGCTAGCGACCAGCGGTTGAAGCCGGCTTCCCGCGAGGATAGACGACCGAGGCCCGACAACAGTATCACGACAGTCAACAGTTCTGCGACAGTGAACTGCAAATTTGTGGCATATAGGAGCTTAGCTAGCATTTGATCATGTAGATGATCATATCATGATAAGGTGGGTTCGAGGAGGAGTGAGCGGGCACTGGCGCGGACTAGGTTTGACATAACTGGCGCTTCCGGGCCGGCCTGCCCGCACCACGCCCCGAACGAGCATCAGCCAGGAAGTACACTAGTTTGACATAACTGGCCTGGCGCGCGGCAGAGCTCGATCCCCGCCACTTCCCCTAGTACGTTAGCAGCGTGCTGACCCGGCGCCCTGCGAGACGCTTCGCCCCGTCGAGGAAGGAGAGTACCATCAACAAACTGCAGCCCACCACCGCCGCGCCGAGCCGCTCGATCACCTCGCAGGCCGCCGCCGCCGTCCCACCGGTCGCCAGTACGTCGTCCACGAGAAGAACCCTGTGCCCTCCCCCGAGCGCGTCGCGGTGCACCTCCAGCGCATCCACCCCGTACTCCAGGGCATAGTCCACCCGCTCCACCAGCGCGGGGAGCTTCCCCGGCTTGCGCACTGGAACGAAGGCGGCGCCAAGCGCCAGCGCGATCGGAGCACCGAGTATGAAGCCGCGGCTCTCGATCCCCGCCACATGGGTTATCCCATCGCCAGCGAAGGGCTCGGCCATCGCGCGCAGCGCCTCGCGGAAGAGCGTGGCGTCGAGCAGGACCGGGGTGATGTCCTTGAACACGATCCCCGCTCTGGGAAAGTCGGGAATGTCGCGGATAGTGTGGCGCAGCGCCTCCTCCAGCTCGCGGCGCGGGAGCCGCTGATCGGCACTGCCGGCTCGCACCGTCACCCTCGCCTCACGATCTCGAAGGGCGCAGGGAGGCGCTCTCCACCCGCCTCGGCGGCGCGGCTCACAGCCGCTACGGACGCGCCGTCCGGCCCCCTCCGGAGCTCCTCCACCAGTCGATCCACTGCCCCTTCGCTCCCCTCCACGAGGACCTCCACGCTTCCATCAGCGGCGTTGCGTACCCACCCCGCCAGCTCGAGCCGCCGCGCCGCACGCATGGTGAACCACCTGAAGCCGACCCCCTGCACCACTCCCGTCACTCGCAGCCGATAGCGCGACATCACCGGTCAGCGCCGCGGACCCCTCAGTAGCGCCGCGAGCGCGGCGGCCAGCGCACTCTCGTCGCTCGTGCCGGCGGCCTCCGACGGAAGCTCGACTTCGCCGGAGCGAATCCTGGCCGCCACGCGGGCGAGAGCGTCCGCAATAGCCGCGCCCGCGTCGTCGCCCGCGTCATGGCCCGCGTCGGCGCCGGAGACGTCCGCCACCGCTTCAGTCGCGGCGTCCAGCACAGGCTCCGCGACCGCCTCGGCGGCTGCTTCGGCGCTGGCGCCCACGCTCCCATCCGGGTGATCGATGGAGTACGCATCCTCCTCCAGGGCCGCCACGAGCTCATCCGCCGGATCGATCGGTTCGGGGGCGGCGTAGAAGTGTGCGCGCGCCGCGACGTCCGCCTTCTCGTCCACGATCGAATCGCTCTCGCTCTTCCACGCGGACGAGCTGTCGCGCAGCTCGCCCACCATGGCGGAGAGCGCGTCGTCGTCCGTGCCACTCGCGTCGTCGTGGCTCGCACGATCGCGGTGCCCGGGCGTGCTCACGTCGTGATCGTCAGCGCTCCACGCGAGAGCCGCGCTCATCTCGTCCACCTCGTCCACCACCGAATCGGATACCGGCGCGCCGGCGTCACTGGGTGGCCAGCCTATGCTGCCGAACGCGGGCTCCGGGAGCTCGGTTCCGGCCCACGGATCGATCTCGGCCGCCTCGTTCCCGATCGAATCGCCAGCGACGATCGGCTCGCCATCCGAGATCGCCGCTGCCGGGTGGTCCTCTTCGACCAGCGACTCGCGCTCGTACTCGGCGATCGCCTCCTCACCCCGAGCGGCGACTCCGACCTGATCGTTCGTGAACGCGGGTTCGTCCTCCAGGTACCGCTCCACGCTCTCGAGCTCTTCGTTCGTCGGCGTGGACTCTACGCTCCCCCCACCCTCGTACGACGCTGGGGAGAACATCTCGTCGTAAGTCACGCCGGGGGCGAGGGGCTCGGCGGCCGTTTCCGCGGCGCTCTGCGCGAGGAGCCCGTCCATCGACTCGACGGCCACGTCCATCCCCGCAGCATCGGATGGATCGAGCGAGATCGGCTGGGGCTCGAGCGACTCGACCACGAAGTCATCCACGCCGGGGGCGAAGGCCAGTCCGGCCATTGCATCGAGCGAGTCGCCCCCGGGCTCCAGCGAGGAAGCGTAGAAGGTCTGGACGTCCTCGCCGACGCCGCCCGTGTCGCCCTTCTGCGCCGCTGCGTCAACCTCCGTCGCCATCTCCTCCGAGACAGCGTGCTCGAGCTCGAGTGAGGCCGCGGGGGTCTCCAGTGCTTCGGTCGCATCGCCCGCCTGGACCATCGCCTCGGGCGCCTCGAGAGAAGGAGGGGTCGAAAGTTCCTCGATCTCGGGTGCGGGCGTCGGAGGCTCCGCCGGCACGACCGGTTCCGCCGAGCTCAGGGGCGGCGTATACGGCGCCTGCGGGACCGCAGGTGTGCGACGCTGCCTCGTACCCTCGGGAGGGGTGAAAAGGCGCGAGACGCGCCGCCAGGAGCCGCTGGGATGCATCGGCGAGCCGTCGGGGCGGCTTCCGTTGCGGGGCGCGAAGAAGGGAGGAAAGACGCCGCGCTGCTGCCGCTTGGGGGCGTCGTCGGGCTGGTCGGGCATCGACTCTCCACTGCACCCGCTGCGTCGCGGGAGCGCTTCGAAAACAGGGTCTGGAATACTGGGCCCGGGCGGCCCTTCTGGGAAGAGCCCCGCGCCCGGCGGCGCCAGAGCGGCGCTGTCGGCGACGCGGGGCTACCCGGCCCAGCCGAAAGTTCCTACCAGCGGGACGAATCTCGCGGGGCCGATGTCACGGCGCTGGAGCGAGTCGCCACGTCTTGTTACAAGGGTGAGCAACTGCTCCTCGCGCCCGCCCAGGGGGATGAGCATCCGGCCGCCCTCGGCGAGCTGCTCGGCGAGCGGCCGGGGGATGTCCGGCGCGCCCGCGGTTACAAGAATTGCGTCGTACGGACCGTAATCGCGCCAGCCGAGCGTGCCGTCGCCGACGAGAACGGATACGTTGCGCGCGCCCGTCTGCCGGATCGCATCGCGCGCTCGCTCCAGAAGCGGCGCGACGCGCTCTATCGAGAAGACCTGCGATGCGAGGTGCGCGAGCAGCGCGGTCTGGTAGCCAGAGCCGGTGCCGATCTCCAGCACCTTCTCGTGCCCGGTGAGCTGCAGGAGCTCGAGGTAGCGCGCGTGCGTGGAGGGCTGCGAGATGGTCTGCCCCTGCCCGATGGGGAGCGCGCTGTCCTCGTACGCGCGGTGGCGCATCCCGGTCGGGACGAAGAGGTGGCGCGGCACCTCGTCGAATGCGCGGAGCACCGAGAGGTCGCGGATGCCACCCGCCTGGAGCGCTTCCACGAGGCGACGTCGCGCGCCGCGAAGTCCAGGGACGTTGTTCAAGGCAGCTCCATCCACCAAGTGTCCGCGTCCGCCAGCATTCGAGTGTGCGTGAGGTCGAGTGAGAGGGGCGTGACGGAAATGTAACCCTCGTCCACCGCGCGGAAGTCGGAATCGGCGGCGCCGCTCCATTCGGCGGAGCCACCGCCGATCCAGTAGATCTCGCGCCCGCGTGGATCGCGCATCCGGACCAGCGAATCGGAATAGACGCGCCGACCCAGCCGCGTGAGACGCACGCCCTTTATCCGCTCCGGCTCGAGGGGGGGCAGGTTGACGTTGAGCAACGTGTCGCGCGGCATGTTGCCGAGCGATGTGAGGTGAGCGAGCAGCCGCGATATGACATCGAGCTGCGCCGTGAGGATCTCCGGTTGTGCGCGCAGCTCGCCGCCAGCGAAGGAGATAGCTATGGAAGGAATGCCGAGCGTGACTCCCTCCATCGCCGCGGCCACGGTGCCGGAATAGAGGACGTCCTCGCCCATGTTCTGACCGTGGTTCACGCCGCTGAGGACGAAGTCGGGGCGCTCGGGCATCAGTGCCTCCACCGCCACCATGACGCAGTCAGTGGGGGTGCCGTCCACCTGGTAGCGCCGCTCGCCGCGCGCGACCGGCCGTATCGGATGGTGCAGCGTGAGCGAATGGCTCGTCGCGCTCTGTTCGCGATCGGGGGCGACGACCGTCACCTCGCCGAGCGGTGTGACCGCGCGTACGAGGCAGTCGAGCCCGTGCGCGAGGATCCCATCATCGTTCGTGCACAGAAGGCGCATCTCAGCCGAACGCTCCGCCGCGGTGGCGCCAGATGGTGCGTACCACGAGTGTCGAATCGCGGAGCGTCCTGAAGTGGCTCGGAACGCCGTACAGAGTGGCGATCGGAACCGGCGCGATGCGAAAGCCGGCGCGGCCCGCCCTAATGAGGAAGTCGGTCTCGTACTCGAAGCGGTCGCCGCGCGCGGACACCGCCTCGAGCACGGCACGGCGAATGGCACGGAAGCCGGACTGGGAATCCGCGACCTCTCGGCCGATGATGGCACCTACGGCCGCGCTCGCGAGCGCGTTGGTCATCCGCCGCCCGAGCGGCATTTCCCGCGCGTCGCGCGAGCGAGTTCCTATGGCGATGTCGGCGCGCTCGAGTGCCGCGATGAGCGAAGGCGCCGCCTCCGGCGGGTGCTGCCCATCGGCATCGATCGTCAGTACAACGTCCGCGCCGCGCTTCAACGCCGCGGTGATACCGGCGCGCAGCGCGACGCCCTTCCCGCGGTTCGACGGAAAGCGCACCAGCACATCGCAACACTCGCGCGCCACGCTCCTCGTGGCATCGGCGGAGCCATCGTCCACCACCACGAGGACGGCCTTCGGAAGCACGACGCGCAGGCGGCCCGCGACCGAGCCCAGCGTCTCCTCCGCATCGAGCGCGGGGATCACGCACGCCACGGAGTCCATCACTCGCTTTCGTTCCCTCCGCCGAGGAATGCGTAGAGCTCCTTCAGCTCCGACTCCAGCATATCGATCGTCTCGAGGTCGAGCGCGGCGCGCGCGGCGGGGCGGACGTCGCCCTTCTTCCGGTGCTGATCCACTTTGTGCCGGGCGCCCTCGATGGTGTACTTCTCGGTGTAGAGCAGGTGCTTGACGAGCGTGATCAGCTCGATCTCGCGGCGCTGATACACGCGGTTTCCCGAGCGATTCTTGGCGGGGTTGAGGAAACGGAACTGGCTCTCCCAGTAGCGCAGGACGTGCGGCTTGAGGCCGGTGAGCTCGCACACCTCGCCGATCGAGTAGAACTCCTGAACGGGCTCGTTGTCGGTCATCTGTCGCTCTCCGCTCGCAGCTCGCGCGACATCAGATCATCCATGGCATCGCGCGGCGGCTGCTGCTCGAAAAGAATGCGGTGCACCGCCGATACTATCGGCATCTCCACTCCCTCCCGTGCCGCGAGCGCGTGGGCGCTCTGCGTGGTGAATACTCCCTCTGCCACCGTCTCGCGCGTGGCGAGCGCTTCTTCCAGCGTCGCTCCCTTCCCGATCTCCATCCCCAGCGCCCTGTTGCGACTCAGCGCGCCCGTACACGTGAGAACCAGGTCTCCCAGTCCCGCGAGCCCGGCGAGGGTGCGGGGGTCGGCGCCCAGTGCGTCTCCGAGGCGGGCTATCTCGGCGAGGCCGCGAGTGATGAGCGCGGCTCGCGGATTGTGTCCCAGTCCCAGTCCTTCCGCCAGCCCCGTCGCGATCGCCATCACGTTCTTGAGCGCGCCGCCCAGCTCGACCCCGAGCTCATCGTCGTGCGTGTATACGCGAAACGACTGGTTGCTGAAGGCGAGCTGCACGCCCACGGCGCGCTCGTGATCGGTCGACGCCGCGACCACCGCGGTGGGCTGGCGTTGTGCCACCTCGGCGGCGAAGCTCGGGCCCGAGAGCGCGACGACGGCGGCGGCACCGGTCTCCTCGCGCACCACCTCGCTCATCATGCGCAGCGTCTCGCGCTCGATCCCCTTGCTGGCTACCACCAGCGTAGCCTCCGTGCTCGTATGCGGCGCCGCTCCGCGAGAGACTGCACGCAGCACGTGCGAAGGCGTCACGTAAGTGACCATCTCCGCACCGTCCAGCGACTCCTCCAGCGACGAAGTGCAGCGGAGCGAGCGCGCCAGCGACGCGCCGGGAAGGAAGCGGGGGTTGGAGTGGCGTGTGTTGATGGCGTGCGCTACATCGGGCTCGTACGCCCAGAGCAGCACGTCGTGCCCATTCCGCGCCAGGAGATCGGCGAGCGCAGTTCCCCACGCTCCCGCTCCTATCACCGCGCAGCGCATCAGACGGCCGTCCTCCCCTGGCCAACGCGGTGCTCCTGCCCGTGTCGGAGACGATCGATGTTGGCGCGGTGCAGCCAGATCACGACGAGACTCACCACCACGCTGAGAAGAAAGACGGGTGAACGCACGCCGTCGAATGCGACGATCGCTATCGGCAGCACAACCGCGGATGCGAGCGAAGCGAGCGAGACGATTCGCGAGAGGGCGAACACCGCGAGCCAGGCGGCGAGTGCGGTCAGCGTTGCCCATGGAACGAGTGCGACGAATACGCCGAGCGCGGTGGCGACGCCCTTCCCGCCCGAGCTCCATCCGAGATACGGCGAGCGTATGTGGCCGGCGATCGCAGCGAGTCCGTACGCCAGAGCCCAGATCGCGGCGTGCGGCGAGCCCGTGAGCCGTGGGAGGAGCGCCACCGCGGCGGCGCCCTTGGCGATGTCGAAGAGGAAGACGGGGACCGCGGCCTTCGCTCCCAGCACGCGGTAGACGTTGGTCGCACCGAGATTCCCAGAGCCGTGCCGCCGCAGATCGATCCCCTTGACTAGGCGCCCGGCCAGGTACGCCGCCGGGATTCCGCCCAGCAGGTAGGCGATGAGGATGCCGACGACCGGCGGCATTCAGGCGGCCTTGCGTCGGAGCACGATGCGCAGCGGGCTCCCGATGAAGCCCCATGATTCGCGGAAGCCGTTCTGCAGGTAGCGAAGGTAGTTCTCCGCCACTAGCTCGGGGTGGTTGCCGAAGATCGCGAAGGTGGGCGGCTCGATCTCCACCTGCGTGGCGTAGTTCAGCTTCACCTCGTGCCCGGCCGCCTGCGGCGGCTGCAGGCGAGCGGTCAGCTCGCCGAGCCGCTCGTTCACTCGCGCGGTGGCAATGCGCCGCTCGCGCTCGCCCTGCACCGCGATGATCGTATCGAGCAGCTTCATCACGCGCTGGCCGGTGAGCGCGGATGTGAAAAGGAACGGAACGTAGCGCAGGAACGGCGCCTTCTCGCCGGCGTTCTTCCTGAAGACGTCGGCCGTCTTGTCCCCCTTCTCCACGAGGTCCCACTTGTTGACGACCAGGATGAGGCCCGCGCCGCGCTCCCACGCCATCGTCGCGATCCTGAGGTCCTGATTCTCGAGTCCTTCGGTGGCGTCTATCACCAGCACGCACACGTCGGCGCGCTCTATGGCGCGACGGGTGCGGAGCGTGGAGTAGAACTCGATCCCCTCGTCCACCTTGGACTGTCGTCTGAGGCCGGCGGTGTCGATGAACACGAGCGTACGTCCGTGGTACTGCATGGGCGTGTCGATCGCGTCGCGAGTGGTACCCGCGGTGGCCGACACCACCAGCCGCTCCTCGCCGATCAGACGGTTGACGATGGAAGACTTCCCCACGTTCGGACGCCCAACGACGGCCACGCGGAGCGCATCGCTCTCCTCCGACATCCCCTCGGGGAAACGCTCCACCAGCGCGTCGAGGAGATCGCCGGAGCCCTTCCCGTTCCTCGCCGACACGGGATGCACCTCCACGGCGCCGAGGTTGTAGAACTCGAAATAATCCGCGGTACGCGGGTCATCCACCTTGTTGGCGACCACCAGCCACGGCTTCCCCGACTCGCGCAGGATCTCGAGCACACGCTGATCCTGCGGATGGATCCCCGCCTGCGCGTCGACGACGAACATGAGCACGTCGGCCTCGGCGATGGCCTGCATCACCTGGCGGCGGATCTCGACATCCATGGGGACGTTGGGGTCATCGGTGAGCCCGCCCGTGTCCACCAGCCAGAAGGTGCGACCGTTCCAGTCGGCGCGCGCGAAGTTGCGGTCGCGCGTGGTGCCGGCCTGCGATGTCACGATCGCCGCGTCGCCGCCAGCGAGCCGGTTGAAGAGCGCCGACTTCCCGACGTTCGGTCGGCCGATCAGAGCGACTACCGGGATGTTCATCGCGGCGCCACCGTAGATGCCCCTTCCGACTCGAGCACGTCTATGAAGTCGTACGACGGATACACCGGCATCGGCAGCTCCTCGCGCAGCGCGATGAACTGCACGTCGTCGAGGAAGATTCCGTCTTCGTTGATCGACTCCGCCGGGATGAGCGCTATGTCGAGGTCGTGCCGATCGGCGAGCGCGGCGCGGATGTCGGCGCCCACGAGCAGTCCCGCCGTGGTGGTGGTCGGGCCGAAGAGCGAGTTCTCGCGGACGATGAGCTCGAAGTCGGCGCCCGTCACTTCCCTGATGTCGGCGAGCAGTCGCTGCATGATCCCCGCGCCCATCGAAGCTCCCGTCACGATACCGATGCGACGGCCATCCAGCCGCGGAAAGGAGGCAAGCGCATCCGCCACTCTGCGGCGCAGGTGCGCGACGGAACCCACGCCGTTCTCGATCTGCGGGAAGTCGCCATAGTGCTCGGCACCGGGGAGCTCGCGGCGCGCGAGGAGGTAAAGCTCGTCGGACCCGTATACCCAACGGTCGCCGCGCTCGCGCAGCGCGCGCGCCGCCCACCGCTCCACGTGCGCGAGGAGCGCCCCGGCAGTCTCGGTGTCCATCGACTTGCCGGTGTAGAGGTGGGAGAACTGGGTGAGCCCCACGGGGACGACCGCAACCGAGATGACTGCGTCGCCGAAGTTCCAGAGGTCGGTGAGCGACTGCTCGAGCACATCACCGTCGTTGAGCCCCGGCACCACGACCATCTGGCCGTGGAACTGGATCCCAGCCTCCGCGAGGCGCGTGAGCTGCGCGACGATGTCGGGCACGCGAGGGTTGTTGAGGAGGACCTTGCGCGCCTCCCACGGCGTGGCGTGCACCGAGACGTAGAGCGGGGAGAGGCGGTACTCGATGATCCGCTGGATGTCCCGCTCCTTCACGTTCGACAGCGTGGCGAAGTTGCCATACGCGAACGAGAGGCGATAGTCGTCATCGCGTACGTAGAGGTTCTTGCGCAGCCCTGTGGGGAGTCCCTCGATGAAACAGAACTCGCAGCGGTTGGCGCAGCGCCGCACCCGCGGCTGCTCCAGCTCCACACCGAGGGACTCTCCCTCGGGGCGCTCGATCTCGTAGACCACCTCCTCGCCGTCGGGGAGGCGCGCCTCGATGACCAGCTCATCGTCCGCGGTGAGGAACTCCCAGTCGAGGAAGTCGCCGAGCTCGCGTCCGTTCACCGAGCGGAGCTCGGTGAGGGGAACGATCCCGATCTCTTCGGCGATGCTCGCCGGGAGCACCCGGCTGACGCGAATCATTGCTGCTGCAACTCCAGGGTTCAGTACGCGGCGGGGGAAGACCTCGAGATCCGGTCTTCCCCCACTATTTTCTACGCATCTCACGCCCCCGCCCCCGAGGGCGCAAGGGCATGAAGTAACCTAGGAGATGAGGTGGGTGAAGGCAAGGTGAGAGAGGGACTTGGAGAGGGCAAGCGACGGGGTCAGGTCTTGACTTAATACATTTTCCAGCGGCCGCTGGAAAATGTATTAAGTCAAGACCTGACCCCGTCGCTCTCCGCAGTTACTTCACTGGCTCGTACCGGTACGCCACGATTCCCTCGCCGTTGGCGGTGAGGGTGAACTCGGAGCTGGCGCTGGGCTTGAGCGAAAGAGTGGCGGTCTGGGTGTCCACGACCGTACCGCTCTTGTCGAGGAACTGCACGGCGAGCGAGACGTTCTTGGGCGCGGTGCCCAGGTTCTCGACCGAGCCGGTCAGCGTGTGCTTGGTGCTGTCGTGGGTGAAGTTGGCGATGGTCACCTTCACGGGGAGCTTGTCGGAGGCCACCACGTACTTCGACACCGAATCCGAGAACTGCTTCTGCACCTTCGCATCGGTCGCCGCCTTACCCATTCCCTGGTAGCCGATCGCCAGGAGCTGGTAGTTGTCCGGGTTGTCCGGATCTATCTCGACGAGCTTGCGCGCCACGGGGACCATCTTGTCGAACTGGTTGTTCTTCCAGTAGGCGTTGGCGAGGTTGAAGAGCCCGGCCCGCAGATACGGGTTCCCCTGCTCGCCCAGCTCCATGAGCTTCACCGCCTGGTCGTACTTCTCGGCGGAGTACGCCTGCACGCCTGCGTCGTAGAGCTGCTCAGGCTTGTAGTTGGAGGGATTGGCGGCCATGTCCGACCAGACGGCCGTGAGCGACTCGGTGTCGCCGGCGGTCTGCAGCGCGGCGGTGAGACCCGCCTGCGCCGGCTGGGCATTCGGGCCGTTGGGGTAATCCTTGAGGTACTGGCGGTACAGGTCGGCCGCGCTCTTCATGGCCGCCTTCTGCTGGTCGCCGGAGAGGCCCTGCGCACCGCGGAACGCCGAGAACGCACTCGCGAACTCACTGAACTCCCTCACGTTCGCGACGTTCGAGTCCTTCGCCGCCGCGGCCGTATCGGAGAGCTGGACTGCCTTTTCGAACGCGTCCTGCGCGGTCTTCCAGTCTTCCTTCTGCTGCGCGATCTGTCCCTTGAAGTAGTACGAGAAGGGCGAATCGCGATAGATGATCAGCGACCGGTCGAGGAGCGCCTGCGCGGAGTCGAGGTTGTTCGCGTTGATGAGCGGACCGACCTCGTTGATCATCTGCGCCCACGGCCGCTGGCGGAAGTAGCTCGTCTGTTCCTTGCACGAGGCATCCGCGGTCTCGACCGTAGCGAAGAGCGAATCCGCCGCCTTCAGGAGGTCGATGCTCGCGCCGCCTCCACTCTTGTAACCGAGCGACGCGGCCGGGGCGACAGGCGCCTGCCCGGGCTGCTCATACAGCATCACGAGCGCGGAGCCGAGCACGAAGTTACGCGGGAGCTGGTCCTTCCCGTAATCGTCCTTCTTCGTGAGGTCGCCTATGGCATCGGCCAGCTTCTTCTTCGCGTCTTCCGGCTTGCTCTTTCCGATCTGCAGCACCGTGACGGCGTTGTAGGCGTCCTTCACATCGCCTGACTTCGCAGCCTGCACGTTGCAGGCTGCGCCACCTTCCTTCTTATCCTGCGCCTTCCCCGCTGTAGCGGTGAGCGCACCGAGGGCGAGTGCCCACGTGGCCGCCCTGCCCCATACGTTCATCTACGGTCTCCTGGTGTGGATACGTGTGACGAGCCAACCGGGCTCGCAATCGGGAATACACTAGCGACCGAGCAGCCGTTCCGCTTCCGCGCGCGCGATCGCCGCGACGTCGCGCAATGCGCGTCCTGTAGCTGCTGCGACGACTGAAATATCATCGTGTCCGGGCTTCACACGTTGCGCGCCGGATGGCAACGTGACGAGTTTCACGCGAACATCGTGACCCAGAACACGTATGGTTTGCTCCTCCCGCGGGAGTGCCGCGCGCTCCACACGAGCTCTGCGAACGCCGATAGTGCTGCTCTGCACAAACAGGGCCCGCTCCAGCGCATCGGCAACAGAGGGCCGACAGAGCACCTCGATCCTCGTGCCGGGTCTTCCCTTCTTCATGATCGTCTGCGTGAGTACCACGTCGAGTGCGCCGCTCTCGCGCAGGGTGTCGGCCACGGCCGCGAGCTCTTCACCGTCCATGTCATCGATGTCCGTCGCGAGTGTCAGGAGATCGTCGACCTCCACGCCATCGCGCGCGCGCTCCTCGGCGAGGATGATGCGCAGCGCGTTCGCCCGCTCGCGAGGGTTCTTCGTCCCCGCGCCGAAGCCGCTGCGCAACGGAGTATACGAGGCCGGCGGCAGCCCGGAAGAGAGCGTCCGTACGAGCGCGGCACCGGTGGGCGTCACCAGCTCGCCCGAGCCCTGCGGCCCCGGACGTACCTCGAGTCCCTCGAGAAGCTTCATCGTCGCCGGTGCCGGGACCGGAAGCACTCCGTGCGCTGCACTCACGGTGCCCTCGCCCACGGTGAGCGCGCCACAGTACACTCGCCGCACGCCCAGCAGCTCGAAACCCCACACGGAACCAGTGATGTCGAGGATCGCATCTACGGCTCCCACCTCGTGCAGGTGCACGTCCTCGGGCGGCACGCCATGGATCGCACCCTCCGCTTCGGCGAGGACGGTGAATGCGGCGTCGGCTCGTGAGCGAACGGCATCGGGAACGTTCGCGTCGGCGATCAGCTTCCGGATCTCGCGGATTCCACGCGAGTGGGGCTGCGGCGGGATCTCGAAATCGACCTTGGTGCACGCGAGCCCCGCGCGCTCGACGCGGTCGATGCGCACCTGAACACCGTCGATGCCCAGACGACCCGGGAGCGCGCGCAGCCAGTCGGCATCGAGTCCGACATCCACGAGCGCACCCAGAGTCATGTCGCCAGCAATCCCGCTGAAAGGGTCCAGTATGGCGATGGGCATAGCCGGAGAAATTAGCGGTGCGAGGAAGCGAGACGCTAGTGCGCGCGTCTGTCTCCGGGTGGTTGGGGCCGGCGCCTTGTGGCGCCGGGTCCCGGCTCGCGATTGCCACGGCGCCAGTCGAGCGGTAGTATCGGGTCGCCCGCCACCGGTCCTGCCGCCGGGAGCGCGGCGCACAACCCGAGGAGGTTCGGATGGCTCTCCTGCTCTCTGCCTCTGCTCCGATGCGCGCGTGGACAGTCCCGCTGGCGATCGCGCTGCTGAGTATCCCGGCTGTCGGTTGCGCGCCCGATGCAACGCCGCAGGCGACTCGCCAGGCCGGGGCGGGCTCGGACTCTTCGAGCAAAGCCGTGCGTGAAGCGTCCAACGTGATCACTGTCGTGACGCGCGACTACGCGTTCCAGATGCCCGACACGATTCCCTCGGGACTCACTACCATCGAGCTCCGCAACGAGGGTAAGGAGCCGCACCATCTCATGCTCTACCGGCTCGATGCGGGAAAGACCATCCGGGATGCCTTTGCCGCGCTCGAGGCAGGGGGCGCCCACCCGGCGTGGATGCACGCGGCGGGCGGACCGAACGCCGTGCCGAAGGGGGGAGAGTCGATCGCCACCGTCATGCTCGAGCCAGGCAGCTACGTCGCCTTCTGCCACGTCAAAAGCCCCGACGGCCGCATTCACTTCATGAAGGGGATGCTCAAGAGCATCACGGTCACACCGGCTGCACCACCACCCGAAGCCACTCCGGCCGCGCTCGCCGCCGCGGACATTACTGTCACGCTGCGCGACTACAGCTTCGAATTTTCGCAGCCGCCAACGCGCGGCAAGCACCTCATCGCGGTCACCAACGCGGGCACGCAGCGACACGAGCTGATACTGTCGCTCCTCCAACCGGGCAAGACGTCGCGCGACTTCATCACCTGGATCGACACGCAGAACGGACCACCGCCGGTGACGCCGTACGGAGGAATCACCGACATCGAGCCAGGTCGGACGATACTGATTCCCGTCGAGCTGAAGCCCGGGAATTACAGCGTCGTGTGTCGCGTAAGAGATGCCGGGGACGACGCGCCACACGACAGGCATGGAATGCTCGCGGACTTCACTGTTCCCTGAGCCCACGACATCGGCAACTCTCCATAAACATGGCTGTAGCCGGGGCGAGAAACCTTCTCGCCCCGCAGCCTCGTCCCACATCAGTCGCGGTATCCCACGCCGCTCCCGGTGTTGAAGATCACCACCTCGGCGTCACTCGCGATCCGCCCGGCGGCCACGAGTTGCGCGCACACCGCGAAGGCACAGCCGCCCTCGGGCGAGGCGTCTATTCCGCTCGCGTGCGAGAGCTGCGCCGTCGCCGCGCGGATCGCATCCTCACTCGCCGCGCCGGCGAGGCCGTCACTCTCGTAGAGCGCCCGCAGAATGAGGCGATCGCCGAGTGGACCAGGCACGCGCAGGCCGCTCGCATGCGTAGCTGGATCCTTCCACGGCTCCGCGCTAGTTGCATGCGCCTCGAACGCGCGCACGATCGGCGCGCACCCGGCGGCCTGCGCGCTCACCATGCGAGGGAGCTTCGCGCTCGCATCGAGCCAACCCATCTCGCGCAGCTCGGCGAAGCCCTTCCACATCCCGATGAGCCCAGTGCCCCCGCCGGTGGGATACACGATCGCGTCGGGGAGCCGCCATCCCAGCTGCTCGGCGACCTCGAGCCCCATGGTCTTCTTCCCCTCTATGCGGTACGGCTCGCGCAGCGTGGAGACATCGAAGAAGCCGCTCTCTTTTGCGAACGCTCGCGCCTCGCGCCCCGCATCGCCTATGTGACCCGGCACGGTCACCAGGTCGGCGCCGAGCGCGTTGATCGTTCCGAGGATCCCGCGTGGGGTGGTGGCCGGCGCGAATACC
The DNA here is from genome assembly GCA_044463245.1 of Gemmatimonas aurantiaca. GTDB lineage: Bacteria > Gemmatimonadota > Gemmatimonadetes > Gemmatimonadales > Gemmatimonadaceae > JADGGM01. The sequence continues at coordinate 28,307 of JBIQMO010000002.1, read as the reverse complement.
TTCACGGGAAGCCCCGCGGCCGCGCCGTACGCGGAGAGCGCAGCGCCGGCGTTTCCGGCGGTGGGCACCACGAGACCCGGCACTCCGAGGGCGCGCGCACGCGTCACCGCCGTGCTCATTCCGCGCGCCTTGAAGGAGCCGGTGGGATTCAGCCCCTCATCCTTCACCCAGAGCCGGCGAACGCCGATGGCGCGTGCGAGCGTCGGCCGCTCCAGCAGCGGTGTGGCTCCCTCGCCGAGCGACACCGGGGCCTCGTCGTCGCAGAGCGGGAGAAGCGCCGAGTACCGCCACATGTCGCAGCGGTCGAGGAGCGAATCGCGCGACGTCGGAAGCTCCGCGTAGCGCACGAGGTAGGGCTGGCCGCAGGTGGGACACACCGTGGCCAGTGCATCTCCCCGCTCGGTGTGATCACACGCCGAGCAGGTGAGAGTCCAGTCTGTCATGTGGATGAATTCGTGGTGAGTGTCGGGGATTGCCGCACGACATCGGTGTCGGCGTCATTGTCCGGCTGGTTGGTATCGACGCGGCCCATGCTCGCTTCCGCGGCTGGCCGCGTCGCTTCGCCCTCGGCAGCGGCGACGCCGGTTCCCGAGGGCGAGAGCTCTTCGGCGGCGGACTCCGGGTGCCGATCGTTGAGCACATCGAGTACGCGCTTCGCGGCCGCCGCGCTGAAGCCGGGGAGCTTCGCGATCTCTTCCTCCTTCGCCTCGCGGACTCCGCGCACGCTCCCGAACGCGCGCAGCAGCTCGCGGCGTCGCTTCGGGCCGATCCCGGGGATGTCGAGCAGCTCCGACGTGACCGTGCGCATGCTGCGCCGCTTGCGGTTGTACGTGATGGCGAAGCGATGCGCTTCGTCGCGCGCGCGCTGCAGGAGGCGGAGGCCCGCGGAGCGGCGCGGAAGCCGGAGCGGCTCGGAGCGCCCCGGGAAGTATATCTCCTCCTCGCGCTTCGCGAGACTTATAGTCTGCAGCGCGCCGAGCCCCAGTTCCTCGAGTGCCACCCGCGCGGAGGAGAGCTGCCCCTTACCGCCGTCGATGACCACGAGATCGGGGAGCGGCTTCTCGCCCTCCATGCGGCGCTTGAAGTAGCGCGTCACCACCTCGTGCATCGACGCGAAGTCGTCCGTCCCCTCCACGGTCTTGATCCTGAACTTGCGGTACTCGCCACGCTTCGGCCGACCGTTCTCGAACCAGACGCACGACGCCACCGTGTCCGTGCCCTGCGCGGTGGAGATGTCGAAGCAAACGAGCGAGCGCGGGAGCGTCTGGAGCCCGAGGTCGCGCTGCAGAGCGTAAACCGGATCGGTGGCGCGCTCGGTAGCGACCATGTCGGAGAGCCGCTGCTCCTCGAGGAGATGCCTCGCGTTCTGCTCGGCGAGATCGATGAGCTGCCTGCGTGGACCGCGCTGCGGCACCCAGACTCTTACTTCCGGAAGCGCCTCCTCGATCAGCTCGCGATCGTCGAACTCGAAGGGGAGGAGCAGCTCGCGCGCGTGCTCCTCCGCCGGGAGATACGCGCGCACGAGGAAGGCGGCGAGCACCGCCGAATCCTCCTCACCGTCCAGGTTCTCGAGGAACTGGTGCTCGCGTCCGAGGAGGCGGCCCGAGCGCACGCGCAGAAGCGTGGCGCACGCTTCGCTTCCGTCGCGCGCGTAACCGACCACATCCCGATCGCTCCCGCCCACTTCCATCACCACCGTGGGACTCTGCATCCGCTCGAGATGCGCGAGCACGTCGCGCAGCTCCGCGGCGCCCTCGAAATCGAGCCGCGCCGCGGCCTCTTCCATCCGCTCGCGAATGCGATGCGTGAGCTCACTGGTCCTTCCCTCGAGGAAGAGCACGACTTCATCGATCATCTGCCGGTACTCGGCATGACTCTGTGCGAGTATGCACGGCGCCTTGCAGCGTCCGATGTGATAGTCGAGGCAGGCGCGCTCCGGCATCTCGCGCGGCATGTCGTAATTGCACGACCTCACGGTGAAGACGCGCTTCACCACCCTGAGGGCGTGACGCATCGCTCCGACGTCGGTGTACGGCCCGAAGTAGCGAGCGCCGTCGTTCTCCAGCCGCCGCGTCACGAGGAGCCGCGGGAAGGGCTCGTTTACCGTGACCTTGATGTAGGGGTACGACTTGTCATCTCGGAGCGCGATGTTGAAGCGCGGCCTGTGCTCCTTGATGAGGTTGGACTCGAGGATGAGAGCGTGGGCCTCGGACGGGACCACGATGGTCTCGACGTCGGCGATCCGCTGCACGAGCGCGCGCGTCTTGGGGCTCGCCGAATGGTCGCCCGTGAAATAGCTGCGCACCCGGGACCGGAGCCGCTTCGCCTTTCCGACGTACAGCACCTCACCCCCGGCGTCCTTCCAGAGGTAGACGCCCGGCGATTCGGGGAGGTGGCTAATCTTGCTGGCGACCCGCTCGGGCGCTTCCATCATCGACATTTCGCTCCAACACTGCTTCACGGACCGCGTCGCGCGGCTCTGTGAAATATAACCGTTCAGGAGCGCTGCCCGGCCTCAGCGACGCAGGATGGAGCGAATGATCGTCCTCGATTCGGAGAGTCCCATCGCGCCGGTGAGGGCGAAGTAAGCGATGCCGTACGGCGCGAAAGCTGCGATCGCGAGCAGAATGGGATGACCCGTCCCCATCGCGAGCTTCACTCCCCATGCCACCGCCGCCGAGATGCCAGCGGCGAGCCAGAGCCGCGTGACGAAGCCGCTGCGGAGACCGGTCTGGCCGATCCTCCGATTCAGCCCCCGCCTGAGCAGCGCGAACTCCACCCACCCAGCCAGCCCGGCCGAGACGGTGAGCCCCGCGACGCCCCAGCGCGGATCTATCCCGAGGAGCGGCGGAAGCGGAATGGCGAAGAGATAGCCGAGCGCCATCGTGAGCGTTACGCGAACGATCGCGAAGCGGAGCGGCGTGCGCGTGTCGTGCAGTGCGTAGTAGGTGGACGAGTAGAGTCGCCCGAGCGTGTTGGCGAGGAGCCCCACGGCGGAGCCGGCGAGAATCGCCCACACGTACACGGAATCGCTGCGCGTGAATTCTCCCGTCTGGAAGAGCGCGCCGGCGAGCACATCGCCGAGCGCGAGGAACACCATCGCCGAGGGCACCACGAGAAACGCGATCCGGCGCAGCCCCGCGTCGAGTCGCGTGCGCAGCGTGGCGGCTACTTCATCCGCCTCGCCATGCGCGCTCGACATCGTGGGAAGCTCGGCTGCCGAGATCGACATCCCGAAGAGACTCACCGGGAGCATGTACAGCGTCTGCGCCGTGGTGAGTCCGGCCGCGGCGCCCACCGGCAGCAGGCTCGCCAGAAGCACGTCGACGTATCCGCTCACCTGCACCACGCCGCGCCCCACGAACACGGGCCCGAAGTTGCGCACGACGGTGCGCACGTGCTTCGATGCGACATCGAGCACGGGGCGAAAGCCCGAGAGCAAACGGATCGCAACGGGCGCCTGCACCGCGAGCTGAAGTGCGCTCCCGACCACGGCGCCCCAGGCCGCGATCACCGCGAGCGAGAACTGTCCCACGCGCCCGCCGTACCAGAGCAGCGAAGCGATTATGGCGAGATTCCACACCACCGGCGCCGTGTACGACAGCAGGAAGCGCCGATGGCTGTTGAGCACTCCGAGGCACCACGACGCGAGAACGAGGATGCCGACGCCTGGAAAGAGTATCCGTACCAGCCGTACGGTGAGCTCGCGGGTCGCGCCTTCGAAGCCCGGTACGATGACATCCACGAGCAGCGGTGCAGCGAGAACGCCTATGAGAACGAGCACCGCCATGGTGAGCGCGAGCAGCGTCGCCACCGCGTTTGCCACGCGCGTCGCTTCCTTCTCCTCACCCTGCGCGAGGAGCCGCGCATAGACCGGGATGAACGACGCCGAGAGAACCCCTTCCCCGAACAGGTTCTGCAGCGAGTTCGGGATCCTGAACGCCGCGTTGAATGCGTCGGCCGCCGGACCGAGGCCGAGGTAGTGACTGAGGAAGCGCTGGCGCACCAGCCCGAAGAGGCGGCTGAGCAGGATTCCCGCTGCCACCAGCACCGCGAAGCGACCAGTGCGTTCGGCGCGCCGCGCGGGTAGGGTCGGAGCGCGCACCTCGGTAGTCACCGCCCGATCGCTCTTCCCGTAGCGGCCAGCGTTCCTTCCACCAGCGATGCGGCGTGCTCCCTCGCAGCCTCGAGCATCGCCTCGAGAAGCAACTCGCCATGGCGCGCGAGCAGCGGCATGAGATTGAGCATCCGCTCCTGGGGGCGGCCGAGCGGGTAGAGCGATGCTCGCGCCGTCTCGACGTCGCGCACCAGCTGCTCGTGCGTCCGCTTCGACGCGGCAACGACGCGACGTTCGAGCCGGTCGAGGCGGTGCCCGATGCTGTTCCGCGCACCGGTGAGTACCGGATCGGGTACGAGCGGCGCAGCTCCCTCACCGACGGCGGCCGCGAGCTCGTCGGCGGCTCGCTCGAGAGCGGCGCGGTAGCCCGCCAGCGCGCCGCGGACGCGATCGGGGAGCAGCTCGCGCGCGAGACGACCGAGCGTGGCATCGGCGTTCGCCAGGTCTCCCACCTCCAGCCCATTGCGCTCGAGGATGCGCCGCACGTGCGGCTCCACAATGGTGCCGGACCAGCGAGGCAGCGCCAGCGGCTGCGCCGCACCGAGCGCATCGGCAACCGCGCTCACCTGCGCGAAGTATCCCAGCTCGCCCGGGCCCGCGGCATACGCGACCGTGGGAAGAATCGCCCGCTCGGCGACTGGGCGAAGCAGCACGTTCGGCTCCAGCGTCGCCCAGGACGAATCCTCCGCCGCGAGCTGCGCCGGGCCGATCGGGATCCGCTCGCGCGCCCCGGCCTTCACCTCGAACACGAGCGACAATCCTTCCACGTGCGCCACCTTCGGCTCGTGGCCGTGCTCGCGCAGCTCGCTCTCGCGCTCGGCGAGCGATTCATCCAGCACCTTCGCGCGCTCGAGTGCCTTCAGCATGAGCGGGCGCTCCGCGCTGCGCACCGATGGATGCGCGGCATCGAGCACCGCGATCCCCAGCGGCTCCAGCACTCCGCGCAGGAGCGCCACGAACGCACTTCCCACCGTGGCGTCACGCGCATAGGACGAGCGCAACAGCTCCATCACCGCCGGATCGGCAGCCGAGCCGGCCGCTCGCTCGAGGACGCGCGCCTGCGCACTCACGTCGCCGAGCGGGGTGTCGCACATCTCGAGATCCGCTACCGGCGGCGCGGCCATCTGCAGCCGCTCCACCGTCTCTCCGATCGCCACGTACGTCACGCTCGACTCGGCGAAGTCGGCGTCGTACGTGGCCGCCCAGAACACGGGCGCGGTGGGGATGCCCGTGACGCGCTCGAGAGCATCCGCGAGCGCGAGCGCGCTCAGTGCCTTGCTGAAGGTGTAGATCGGTCCGCCGAAGAGCCCGGGTTGCTGCCCCGTGGTGATGACCACGCCGCCGCTCCTGGAGACTCTCTCGAGCCGCTCCGCGGCGACAGTAGAAGCGGAAAACGCATCGCTCAAGCCGGCTAGCCAGCCGGAGCCGCTGAAGTCGCGACGCACCGACTCCGCGCGGGCGCGCCACTCGTCCGCACTCGACGGGGCCGCAGGATACCAACCCTCTGGTGAATCGCCGCTCAGCGCCAGTCGCGCGAGGCCGGATGCGCCCAGCGCCCGCGTGAGAACGCGAAAGTCCGTCATCGACAAAGAAAAGTGGTTCGACGTCTCACTTGTGGTATGGCTCTCCGCGAAGGATCGTGCCCGCCCTGTACAGTTGCTCGACGAGAACCAGGCGCGCCAGCTCGTGCGGAAGTGTCCAGCGCGCCAGAGCCATGCGTCTGTCGGCGCGTCCGAGCACCTCCTCGGAGAGACCGTATGCACCGCCGATCACGAACGCTACATCCCGCACCGCCTTTTCCCGCTCGTCCCGCAACCACTCGGCGAACTCCTCGGACCGGAGCATCGTTCCCCGCTCGTCGCACGCCACCACGAGCGCGCCCTCGGCCGCTTCGAGCAGGCGCTCTCCCTCCCTCGCCTTCACCTCCACCGCGGTCCGCGACCGCGCCGACTCCTCCCTCACTTCCACAACTTCCAGTGGCCAGTACCTCCCTGCCCTCTTCTCGTACTCCCCCACGAGAGCGCCCATCTCTTTCACTCGAATCTTCCCGACCGAGATGAGAAGGAGGCGCATGGGGAAAGGGAATGGGAAACAGTGAACTACAGGGTTCAGGAGGCAGGGCGGGAACTACAGGGTTCAGGAGGCAGGGTTCAGGGTTCAGGAACTGCGTCTACCGCTACCGTCATTCCCGCGCAAGCGGGAATCCATGTTAGCCGGACTGAACATGGATCCCCGCTTGCGCGGGGATGACTCGAGTGGTGTGCAGTTCCCTGTTCCCTGTTCCCTCCTAACTGTAGTTCCTGAACCCTGAACCCTGCCTCCTGAACCCTCGCGGTTCACTGTTCCTCGTCCCCTCCCCCCTCCTCACGCGTAAATCCCTCTCAAGCGATGCACCGTGGCCACACGCGAGATGGCGAGCATGTAGGCGGCGGTACGCATGTTCACCTTGTGGCTGTTGGAGAGCTCGAGAACATCGTGGAAGCTCGACTGCATGATGTGCTGCAGTCGCTCGTTCACGGTGTCGAGCGTCCAGAAGTAGCCGCTGCGGTCCTGCACCCACTCGAAGTAGGAGACCGTGACGCCGCCGGCATTGGCGAGGATGTCGGGGATCACGAAGACGCCCTGTTCGTCGAGGATCGCATCGGCGGGTGCCGTGGTGGGGCCGTTGGCACCTTCGCAGATGATCCTGGCGCGAACCTTCGCGGCGTTCTTGCGAGTGATCACGTTCTCCAGCGCGGCGGGAACCAGCACGTCCACGTCGAGCGTGAGGAGCTCCTCGTTGGTGATACTGTCACCCTCGGTGTAGCCCTCGAGCGACTTGTGCTTCTTCACGTACTCGATCGCTCTGGGGACGTCGACTCCCTTCTCGTTGTGGAATGCACCCGAGCGGTCGCCGATCGCCGTGATGATGCATCCCCGCTCCTGCAGGAGCCGCGCGGCCACGGAGCCCACGTTGCCGAAGCCCTGAACCGCGACGCGCGTGCCACGCACGTCCATCCCCTGCTTCTTGAGCGCCGCAAGGAGGACGAGCATCACGCCGCGTCCGGTGGCTTCGCGCCGGCCGAGCGAACCGCCCATCTCGATCGGCTTCCCGGTGACGACGGACGTCACCGTGTGGCCGACGTGCATCGAGTAGGTGTCCATGACCCACGCCATCACACGCTCGTTCGTGTTCACGTCCGGAGCGGGGACGTCGGAATCGGGGCCGAGCGTGTTGATGATCCCCGCCGTGTAGCGGCGGGTGAGGCGCTCCAGCTCGTTGACGCTCAGCTTGAGCGGATCGCAGATCACGCCGCCCTTGGCTCCGCCGAAGGGAATGTTGACCACGGCGCACTTCCAGGTCATCCACGCCGCGAGCGCCTTCACTTCGTCGAGACTGACGTGCTCGTCGAAGCGGATCCCGCCCTTGGCCGGACCTCTCGACGTGTTGTGCAGCACACGGTAGCCCGTGAATACCTCGATCTCGCCGTTGTCCATCATGATTGGTACCGAGATCGTGATTTCCTTCTCGCAACTTCGCAGGATCTTGTACAGCCCAGGCTCGAGGTCCAGCAGCTCGGCGGCGTGGCCGAAGCGAGACATCATGTCGTCGAACGGATTGTCTTCGTTCAGGAAGTGGTCCTTGTCGGGCCGGACGATCTTCGCCGTGGATAGTCTGAGATCGGTGCTCATTATCAGGGTATGCCGGTCAGTCGGCTGCCGGCTGAGGGTTGACGGTGACGTGCAGCGAGGGTGCGTGTAATCAGCGCGTCCAGCTCGGAGCGCCCACTCTCCACCTCTGGCTGCTGCGAAACATACCACAAGCGCGGTGCTTCGCGAGGCCATCGCGGAGCCAGCTTGACGGCATCCTTCAGGGTGCAAAGCGCGACGGGCGGGCCGTCGCCGCCATCGCGCGCCAATGCGGCGGCAGTTCTCGAAAGACGCGCGACTTCGTCGGCAGTAAAGCGGTGGTGATCGGGAAAGGCCCGGGGCTCCACCTTCGCATCCATCGCGGAGAGCTGCGCCTCGAATGCGCGCGGGTCGCCGATCGCGGAAATGGCCAGCACCCGCCGGCCTGCGATGGCATTCAGCGGAAGTGCATCCGGCTCGCCAGAGAGCGACCGCAGCTCGCGTGGCGCCAGGTGGACGATCGCGATCGGCGCGCTGGCCGCCGCATTTGCGACTTTCCCGGCCACCTGGCGCGCGGCTTCCGCGGACGCCGATTTTCGCGTGACGATCACGAGCGACGCGCGGCGGAGCGCGGAGAGCGGCTCGCGCCAGGGGCCCGCCGGGAGCAGATGCCTCCGCTCGCTCCACCTCTCGGTACTCACCAGTACCACGTCCGTGGTGCGCCCGGCACGCCGGTGCTGGAACGCATCGTCCAACACCGCCACATCGCACCCGCGCTCGGCCGCCTGCTCGATTCCCGCCGCGCGGTCGGTCGACGCCACCACGCGCGCATCGGCGTTGAGATGACGATGCACGAGGGTCTCATCGCTCCCGTAGCCGCGCAGCACGACGGCGGCCTTCGCTCCGCGATCCAGGAGCTCGCGCGCCAGCCAGGCGGAAATGGGAGTCTTCCCCGTGCCCCCAACGGTGAGATTGCCCACGCTCATCGCGGGGATAGGTGCGCCGCGCGTGGGGAGCACGCCCGAGTCGTAGAGCTTTCCACGGAGCGCCATCACTGCGCCGTACGTGAGCTCGAATGGCGCGAGCAGGAGCCGGGTAGCCCGCGCTCCGACCCCGGGCGAGTACCAGAGCCACTCCACGCCGTGCAGCTCAATCACGAGCTGCCGCTCCCGTGCGCTCCATGAGCGAGTCGAAGCGCGCCGACTGCTCGGCGGCCTCTCGCGGCGAGGAGACGTCGAGATATACCGGGTCGCCGTAAGCGATGCGGATGCGCGAGAATGGCTTCGGGATCATGAAACGATCCCAGCTCTTCAACCGCCACGCCCCGCTCGGAGAAACCGCCAGAGTGATCACCGGCGCACCCGTGCGCTGAGCGACTATCAACGCGCCGGGTGCAAACCGGCGCGCCGGGCCACGCGGCCCGTCGGGCGTGAAGGCCACATCGCCGCCCCCCTGCACCGTCCGGCTCATCCCGAGGAGCGCGCGCCCCCCGCCGCGCGAGGTGGACCCGCGCACCGTGCGGAATCCGAGCGCCTCGGCAATCCGCGCGATGATCTCTCCGTCACCGTGCTCGCTTATGAGTACCGTGATTCCCTCGTTCCGGTGATGCCAGAGGAGTGCGAGCATCTCGCCATGCCAGAGGGTGAAGACCACGGGCTTCCCTCCATCGCGCAGCCGCTGCGAGGGAGCGCGGTTCACTTCGCGGATCCGCCAGGTAGCGGCCAGCAGACGAACGAGCGGGACGCCGAGGCGAACCGCCCAGGCGATGCGCCGCGCCTTCCTCCGCGCGCGCTCGTCGTCCGCTGCGCCCTCGCCCTCGTCCTCGCCCGTGACGACGCCGGGGCGCCCCCTGGGATTCGTCATCTCGCCGCCGGCTCCGAGCGCTGCATTGTGGAGAGCACCAGCTCGGCCACGCGCGACGCCGCACCGGGCTCGCCGAGCCGCGAGCGTACCTCGGCGAGACCGGCGAGCATCGTCTCTCGCTCCGCGCTCCCCCGCACGAGCAGCGGCTCGAGAGCGTCGGCCACGCGCTCGGGGCGGAGCTCGTGCTGGATGAACTCCGGCGCGACCTCGCGGCCTGCGACCACGTTCACGAGACCTATGCGCGGGATGCGCACCACGCGTCGCGCGATGGCGTAGTTCAGCGCGCCGGTGCGATAGGCCACCACGAGCGGGCAGCCGGCCACCGCGGCCTCCAGTGTGGATGTTCCGCTCTTGGAGAGCGCCGCATCTGCCGCACGCCACACCGTGAACGACGCGGCCTGCACCAGCCGGTACGGGCAGCGCGACTGATCCACCTCGATTCCCGGCGCGACGCTCACGATGACTCGCAGTCCGTTCATCCGCCGCTCCAGCTCGCGCGCGGTGGCGACGAAGCTGTCGAGGTGTCGCGCGATCTCCTGCGCGCGACTCCCGGGGAAGAGCGCGAGCACCGGAGCGTCGTCCGGCAGCTCGAGTTGCGCGCGCGCTGCGGCGCGCTCCGGCATGTGCTCGGCCGCGCGGTCCAGGAGCGGATGTCCCACGAAGGTGGCGTCTATCCCGTGAGCGGAGAGCAGCTCCTCCTCGAAGGGAAGTATCACCGCCGCCTTCGTCACCGTGCGCTCCATCTTCGCGAGGCGCCCCTCGCCCCACGCCCACACCTGCGGCGTGATGTAGTAGAGCACCGGCACCCCAGCCTCGTGCGCGGCTGCCGCCACCTTCATGTTGAAGCCGGGATAGTCCACGAGCATCACGAGCCCCACGCGTCCACTCCTGAGCCGTGCGCGCAGCTCGGTCAGGAGCCGGTAGTGCTTGGGGATGTGCTTCACGACCTCGCTGAAGCCCATCACGGCGAGGCGGTCCGTGTGCTCGAGGAGCGACACCCCCGCGCGCTCCATCCGCGCGCCTCCGATTCCCACGAGCGAAAGCTCCGGTGCACAGCGGCGAAGCTCCTCCGCCACTCCCGCAGCGTGCAGGTCGCCGGATGCTTCGCCGGCGACCATGAGAACCTCACGCACCCGGCTTCTCCCGGTTCGCCTCTCCGCCGCGCTGCTCTCCCGCACCCGCGCCGGCGAGCGCGGGAAGGGAGCGTTCGATCTCGAGCATAATGCCCAGCGCCAGTGCGAGCGCCTCGCGTCCGTCGCCACCCGTGACGATCACCGGCTCACGTCCCTGTGTCGCCGCTATGAAGCTCTCCAGCTCGAGCCGCAACGGCTCCGCGCTTTCGTCGACGGGGACGAGCGGCACGCGCTCCATGTACTCCTCGAGCTGCCGCGGCGCGGAGGCGATCTCCGCCACATCGAGGCCGCCCCGCAGACGGTAGAACTCTCCGGTGCCATGGCCCAGGTCGAGCGAGAGGTAGCCGCTCCTCTGAAAGATCCGGAGCTTGCGCAAGCGCTCGCGTGAGACGCGGCTGGCGGTGATGTTCGCCACCGCACCCGTGTCGAAGGTGATGCGCGCGTTGGCGATGTCCACCGAGGGTGTGAGTACAGGCACTCCCGAGGCGGCGAGCGATGTCACGCGGCCGCCGACGAGCGTGCGCACGAGGTCGATGTCGTGGATCATGAGGTCGAGGACGACAGCCACGTCCGAGCCGCGCGGATTGAAGGGAGCGAGCCGGTCGCTCTCGACGAAGCGCGGTGTGTCGATGTACGGGAGCGCCGCGCGGATCGCGCGGTTGAAGCGCTCCACGTGCCCCGTCTGCACCAGCGCACCGTTCGCCCGGGCCACGTCGAGGAGATCGTCGGCCTCCTCGAGTGTGGATGCGATCGGCTTCTCTATGAGCACGTGCACGCCACGCTCCAGAGCGCGGCGCGCCACCGAATGGTGCGCTGGAGTCGGCACGACCACCGTAACCGCGTCCACCCGCGCGAGCAGCTCGTCGACCGACCGCACGGCGGTGACGCCCAGCTCGCTCGCCACCTGCGTCGCGCGCTCGGGGCGCAGCTCGTGGAAGCCCTCGAGCCGGGCCCCCGGGACGTCGCGCAGTAGCCGGATGTGGTGGTACCCGAGACTCCCCGCTCCGATGACGCCGATCCGTGTCGGTTCGCTCACCGCACCACCCCGCGACCGCTGTTGTCCACGAAAGCGAGGAAGTGACGCACCTCGGCGCACATCTCCAGCTCCTGGTGCGCGCGCTCCATTGCCTGCGACACGTTGAGATCCGAGCGGAAGAAGAGCCGGTAAGCACGCTTCAGCTCGCGAATCACGTCGGGGGAGAAGTTGTTCCGCTGCAGTCCGACGCTGTTGAGCCCGTAGAGCTTGATCGGATTCCCCACCGCCTTGAGGTACGGCGGCACATCCTGCGGCACCCGCGAGCAGCCACCGATGAAGCTGTACGCGCCGATGTTCACGAACTGGTGCACCGCCACGAGACCGGAGATTATCGCGTGGTCCTCCACGGTAACGTGTCCGGCGAGCTGCGTGGCGTTGGAGATGATGACGCCGTTCCCCAGGTGACAGTCGTGCGCCAGGTGCACGTAGGTCATGATGAAGCAGTCGGTGCCGACAGTGGTGCTCATCGACTCGGCGGTGCCGCGGTTGATCGTCGCATACTCGCGGATCACGGTGCGGTCGCCGATCTCCACCGATGTGAGCTCACCCTGGAACTTGAGATCCTGCGGATCCCCGCCGATCACCGACCCGATCCCCACTTTCACCTCGCACCCCAGGCGCACGTTGCGCTCGAGTACCGAGCGGGTGGCGAGCACGCAGCCGTCGCCCACCACGCAGTCGTCGCCCACGAACGCGTACGGTCCGATCTCCACGCCCTCGCCGAGCTGCGCGCTCGGTGAAACGAGCGCCGTCGGATGAATCGTCGAGGTCATACGTCCATGACCATCGCGCCCAGGTCACCCTCGCAGACGACATCGCCATCGACGCGTGCCACGCCGTGCATCTTGCAGAGCCGCCCGCGCACCTGGAGCATCTCCAGCTCGAAGCGAAGCTGGTCGCCGGGCTTCACCGGCCTGCGCCACTTCACATTGTCGAGGGAGGTGAAGTACATGATCTTGTGCTCCGGCTCGGGCACCGCGCCGAGCAGTAGCAGGCCGCCGACCTGCGCCATGGCCTCCACGACGAGCACACCCGGCATCACCGGATGCCCCGGAAAGTGCCCCTGGAAGAAGGGCTCGTTGATGGTGACGTTCTTGATCCCGACCACTCGCTTCCCCGCCTCGAGCTCGAGGATCCGGTCCACCAGGAGGAACGGATAGCGGTGCGGGATGATCTTCATGATCTCATCGATGCCAAGCATCCGTGTCTCCTTCGCGGCGAGTGTGAGCATCTCCCGGACGAGGGTGATGGTGCCTCTGTGGCTCGGCTTGAGCGCTGCCACGCGCGCTCGTACGCGACAGCCGGCGAGCGCGAGGTCGCCGACGCAATCCATGGCCTTGTGGCGCGCGAACTCGTCGGACCAGCGGAGCGCGTTGTCCACCACTCCCTCATCGTCGAGGACGATGGCGTTGTCCGTGGACCCGCCGCGAATGAGGCCGCGCGCCCGCAGCGCCTCGACCTCCTTCACGAAGCCGAAGGTGCGCGCCGGCGCCAGCTCGCGAGCGAAGGTCTCCGGCGTGATCGAGAACTTGCAGCTCTGCCGCCCGATGAGAGGGTGGGGGAACTCGATGGTGACGCTGAGCTCGAGCTCTTTGGCGGGCTCCGCCTCATACACCGACTCTCCGTCGGTCACGGTGAGTCGCTCGGGGATCTCCAGGTAGCGCACCTCACCGCGACGCGGCGAGAGCCCCGCGCGCGAGAGCGCATCGAAGAAGGGCTGCGCACTCCCGTCGAGGATGGGCGGCTCGGGGCCATCCATCTCGATGACCACGTCATCTATCTCGTGCGCGGCGACGGCTGCGAGCACGTGCTCCACGGTGTGCAGCGCCCCATCACCGGTGCCGAGCTGCGTGCGACGCTCGCTCGAGACCGCATTCTCCACCCGCGCCGGCGTGAGCGGCTCCCCCGGCAGGTCGAGGCGACGGAACACGATTCCCGATTCCGCCTCCGCCGGCCGGAAGGTGAGCCGGCACTGCTTGCCGAGGTGAAGCCCCACTCCCTCTAGCGTGATGGAGTCGCGAATCGAATTGCGGCTCTCGCTCACTCGCTCCCCTCCGCGCGCGCGAGGAGCCGCTCCATCCTGCGCATGAGTCCCGCCAGCTTGAAGAATGCCGCGTGCGCCCTGAGCGCCTCGCGGTGCGGGCGCGCCGGGTACCCCGACCACGTCTCACCCGCGGGTATGTCGCCGAACACGCCCGCCTGCGCCGCGAGCCGCGCCCCGGCGCCGATGTTGTGATGCCCGCTCACGCCCACCTGTCCCGCGAGGATGCAGCCGTCGCCGATGTGCACCGATCCCGCTATCCCCACCTGCGCCATGATCAGGCAGAGCCGCCCGATGCGCACGTTGTGAGCTATGTGCACGAGGTTGTCTATCTTGGTTCCCGCACCCACCACCGTGTCGTCCACGCTCCCCCTGTCGAGCGTCGAGTTGGCGCCGATCTCCACATCGTCCTCGACGATGCAGCGCCCCACGTGCGGGATCTTCTCGTGCCGGCCGCCCGCCTGCACGTAGCCGAAGCCGTCGCTCGCCACGCGCACGCCGGCGTGCAGCCGCACCCGCTTCCCGATCTCCGCCCCCGGATAGAGCGTGACCGCGTCTCCGAGCCAGCTCCCCGCTCCCACACGCACGCCGCGTCCGACGGTGCCGTGCGGACCCACGCGCACGCCATCCTCGAGCACCGCCCCCTCCCCCACCACCGCGTACGCCCCGATCGAGACGCCCGCACCGAGCGTCACTCCTCGGCCGATCACGGCGGTGGGGTGAATCCCCGTCTCCGGGGGGGGCGGCGGGTAGAGCGCCGGGATGGCCTCCAGCATCGCCTCGTACGGCTTCCCCACCACGATCCGGCATCCGCCGTACCCAGCGCCCTCTCCAGCCTCGCTGACGGCCTCCGAGAGCTCGGGAGATATCAGAACCGCACCTGCCCCGGAAGAGGCCAGAAGAGGGACATAGCGCTCGTGCGCGAGGAATGTGAGATCGTGCGCACCGGCACGATCGAGCGGCGCCACGCCATTCAGCGTCACGCTCCCGTCGCCCGCTATTTCGCCACCCACCATCCGCGCGATGGCCCCGGCGGTGAGAGTCTTGCGGCCCTCACCTCCGAGGCCATCGTGCGACGCCGAGTCGTTCCCGGTCAATGTTCGACTGGCGGATTCTTTCGAGTTGCGCCCGTGGGCTGCGGAGTCGGGCCCTTGGGGGCGGGCGTGTTGCTCGCCGAGCCGCCAGATGCCTTGAGCCGCGCGATCACCTTGTCGGTGATGTCCAGCGTGGAGTCGGCGGCGACCACCACACCCGACTGATTACCGGCGTCGAGCACCATCGCGTAGCCCTCTTCGGAACGGACCTTCTCGATGATGCCGTTGATCTTCTCCATGATCGGACGGATCAGCTCCGCCTGACGCTGCTGGGCCTGCTGCTCCAGCCCCTGCACGCGCTGCTGATACTCCCGCTCCTTGTCCTGGATCTCCTTCTGCTTGGCCGTCCGCGAGGCCTCGCTGAGGGTGGATTCGGACTTCGTGTACGACGCGATGAGCGTGTTGAGCGAGTCGCCCATCTTCTGCACCTGGGCGCGGTACGAGTTCATGTCCTTCTGGATCTGCGCCTCGGCCTCGGCACGACCGGGCGCGGCGGCGATGATCTCCTGCGAGTTGACGTAGGCGATCTTAATCCCGCCCTGCGCGGCGGCAGTGCCCGCCGCGAGGATGGTGAACGCCGCAGCCCCGAGGGCTGCATTCAAGAGCGAACGCATGTTGACTCCAGTCCTAGAATAGTTGCCCGAGCTTGAAGTGTAGCTGCCATTTGGGGTCCTTGCGCCCCAATTCGTCGACGCGATCGAAGCCGTACGCCCAGTCGAGCCCGAGCGGCCCGAGCGGCGTCACGATGGCCACGCCGATGCCGGCCCCACGGAACAGCCGTGTGGGGTCGAAGTCGCGGGGATTCGCGTACACGTTCCCCGCATCGTAGAACAGATCGGCATAGAGCATCTGGTTGAAGCGAATTCCGAGCTCCGCCGTCGCCGAAAAGAACGCGCTGCCGAAGGAGTTCAGCGAGGCGTTCTGGTTGGTTTCCGGCACGAAGCCCTGCGGCGTGATGGAGAACTCATCGTAGCCGCGCAGCTGCTCGCCGTACTGCGTGCCGCCCATCGCGAATTTCTGTGAGAAGAAGAACGGCCCCGCATCACCGAAGAGCGCTCCCGCTCGCGCCGTGAGCCCGAAAACGAGCTTCATCGGTGCCGAGCCGGGATCGCCGCCGCCCCACTGCGCGAGCGTGCTGTAGTTCCGCATCTCGGTGGTGTAGCGCTGGAAGTTCGTCGAGCCGCCCAGCGGGCCGCCGTTGAACTGGGCGGTGAAGGTCTGCATCGAGCCGGCGGAAGCGAAGGGCATGTCGATCCGGTTGTCGTGCGTGACCGTCATCCCCAGCATCGAGCGGAAGCGGTTGTTGGTATCGATGGTCGTATCGCGGTTGGCAATCCCTCCCGAGAATTTCGCCGCTTCCGCGCCGTACGACACGAAGAGCCGCGTGAAGTAGGAGCTGAACAGAGGGAAGCCGAGCTGCAGCGACCCACCCGTGCTCGTGCTGCGGCCGAGATCGGCAATGATGTAGCGGGACTGCGTGTGATACGCCGTAACCGTCCCAGTGGTCCGCGACATCCGGATAGCCGGGTCCGTGTAGCTGAGCTGGAAATCGTTGATGTAGCGCCCGAACTGCCACTGCAACGAGGCCCGCTTACACCGTCCGAAAAGGTTCGGCTGATCGAGACCGATGAAGCCGCCCACCCCGGTCCCCTCTCCCACCGAGGCGCCGAAGTTCACGCTCCCCGTCCGCTTCTCCTTCACGTGGAAGACGAGGTCCACGTCACCCTTGTCGTTGGCCTGCGGGGTCTCTGGCGGCGGTAGAGGCGACTCGAAGAAGCCAAGGTTCTGGATGTTCTGGTAGCTCCGGACCACGCGATCCTGGCTGAAGACGTCGCCGGGGAGGATCACCAAGGCATCGCGGATGCACGTCTCGCTGGTGTAGTCGTTCCCCGCGATGACGATACGATTGATGGTGGCCGGGGTCTTCTCGTCGATCTCCCAGCGCAGGTTCACGATCGGGGTGGAGTCCACGGGCGAAATCGTGCGTTCCACCACCGGCCTGATCTGCGCGTAGATATACCCCTCATTCGCGTAAGCGGTCTGGAGCGACTGGGTAGCAGTCTCCCACTTGTCCTGGTCGAAGACGTTACCGTCGTCGTCGGAGCCGCCACCGAAGAGGCCTTTCACCTTGTCCGTGATGGACGGGGAAGTCGGCCGGAAGGGGAAGTAGCGCTCGATGGCTTCGGTGGGGAAGTGGCGGTTGCCGATCACGTCGAAGGTGCCGATGTGGTACTTCTCCCCTTCGCGGACGTTGATCTGGAGCATCGCCTTCCCACTCTCGCGGTCCACCAGCATGGTGTCGTGCGTAACCTGGAAGTCGACGAAGCCCTTCTGGTGGTACACCTTCGGAATGCGCTCGCCGAGGTCCGCCGTGAACTTGTCCTCGTCGAACTCACCCTTCCGCCAGAACCAGAAGCCCTCCGGCTTCGTCTTCATGGCGCCGACGATGGTCCCCTCTTTCACGTTGGTGTCGCCCCGGATGTCCACGCCGGAGATCGCCAGGCGGCGCCCTTCTTCGATGTCGAAGGTAATGTGGGTCGTGTCGTTGACCACCGTGGTCTCGGGGCGCACCCTCGCCAGGTAGTAGCCCTTCGACTCGTAGAGCGAGTCGATCCGCTGGATCGAGGATGTGAGCGCCGACGGATCGAACGGCTGCCCGGTCTCGAGGGTGATCTTGTCACGCACGGAGCCCTCGGAGACGACATCGGTTCCCTTCACCGTGTAGCTGCCGAGAATCGGACGCTCCTTCACGGTGAACACGACCGTGGAGCGCCCCGAGGCGCGATCCACAGCGCACGAGCTCTGCACGTCGGCGAACTGGCCGGTGGCGAAGAGGTTCCGTATCGCGCGCTGGAGCACGCGGAAGTTGAGCGTATCGCCCTTCGAGATCCCGATGTCACCGAGAATGGTGGAGAGCGGCACCCGCTCGTTGCCGTGGATGGCTACGGAGTCGGGGACGGTGCAGGGACTGCTCTCTGGCTGCTGCGCACGTGCGGACGCGCTCGCCAGCGCCAGCGCCAGGACGAGCGGTAGAAGGGTGGGTCGTGACATGGGTATAAGATACACACGAAACGGCCGAATGGCCCCAAGGGGGTCATTCGGCCTTTCGCGGATCCGGAATCTGTCAGGTGGTCTTGCTCAGCACGCGGAACTCGAGCTTCGCCCCGTCGGGCGCCACGTCCACGTCGATCTCGTCGCCCTTCGAGAAATCGCCCACGAGAATCTTCTCGGAGAGCGGGTCCTCGATGTAGCGCTGGATCGCGCGCTTGAGCGGTCGGGCACCGAAGTGCTCGTCGAAGCCATGCGTGCTCAGGAACTCCGTGGCTGCGGGGGTGAGCTTGAGCGTGATCTCCTCCTCCGACAGCCGGCGCTGCACGTCCTTGAGCAGGATCCCGACGATCTGCGAGATGTGCTCCTTGGTGAGCGGGTGGAAGACGATGACGTCGTCCAGCCGGTTGAGGAACTCGGGATTGAAGACCTTCTGGATCTCCTCCTTCACCTTCTCCTGAATCCGCTCGAACGTCTCGCTGTCGTCCGGAGCGGCGAAACCGAGCCCACGCCCCTTGGTGATGTCGCGCGCGCCCACGTTGGACGTCATGATCACCACCGTGTTCTTGAAGTCGATCAGCCGGCCGTAGTTGTCGGTGAGGTGACCCTCATCGAGCACCTGCAGCAGGATGTTGAACACGTCGGGGTGTGCCTTCTCGATCTCGTCGAGCAGCACCACGCTGTACGGCTTGCGCCGCACGGCCTTGGTGAGCGTGCCCGAATCCTCGTACCCCACGTAGCCCGGAGGCGCGCCGATGAGGCGGGACACGGAGAACTTCTCCATGTACTCGCTCATGTCCACGCGGATGAGCGCCGTGGGATCGGCGAAGAGGAACTTGGCCAGCGACCTTGCCAGCTCGGTCTTCCCGACGCCGGTGGGTCCGCTGAAGATGAAGGAACCGATCGGACGCGCCGGATCCTTGAGGCCGGCCCGGCTGCGACGGATCGAGCGGGCGAGGGCGTGTATCGCCTCGTCCTGACCCACGACCGAGTCGTGGAGCTCATCCTCCATTCTCAGGAGACGCGAGCTCTCCGCCTCGCGCAGCCGCATGACCGGGATCCCCGTCCAGCGGCTGACGATGAAGGAGATCTCCTCGTCGCCCAGCACGGGGCGGAACGACTGCCGGTGCTTCTCCCATTCCTCCTGCTTCTTGCGGATCTCGCCCTGGAGCTCGCGCTCCTTGTCGCGGAGAGATGCGGCCCGCTCGAAGTTCTGGTCGCGCACGGCCGCTTCCTTCTCGCCGTTCACTTCCTCGAGCTTCCCCTTGAGCGCGGCCACCTCCGGCGGCGGCGCCTGAGCGGCGAGCCGCGCCCGCGCCCCCGCCTCGTCGATCACGTCGATCGCCTTGTCGGGGAGGAAGCGGTCGGTGATGTAGCGCTCGGAGAGCTTGGAGGCCGTCACGAGCGTGAGATCGGGGATCGTCACGCGGTGGTGGTCCTCGTACTTCTTGCGCAGACCCTTGAGGATCTCCACGGTCTCCTCGACCGAGGGCGGATCGACCACGACGGTCTGGAAGCGCCGCTCGAGAGCGCCGTCCTTCTCGATGTACTTGCGATACTCGTTCAGAGTGGACGCACCGACGCACTGCAGCTCGCCGCGCGCCAGCGCGGGCTTGAGCATGTTGCTGGCGTCGATCGCGCCCTCCGCCGCGCCCGCACCCACCAGGGTATGGAGCTCGTCGATGAAGAGGATCACGTTCTTGTTCTGCGCGATCTCGTTCATCACGGCCTTGAGCCGCTCCTCGAACTGACCGCGGTACTTGGTACCGGCGATGACGGCAGCCATGTCCAGCGCCAGCACCCGGTGGTCGCGAAGCGACTCGGGACACTCGCCGTTGGCAATGAGCTGCGCGAGACCCTCGACGATGGCCGTCTTGCCGACGCCCGGCTCGCCGATGAGCACCGGGTTGTTCTTCTTGCGCCGCGTGAGTACCTCCATCACGCGCTCTATCTCGCTGGCGCGCCCGATCGTGGGATCGAGCTGCCCTTCGGATGCGAGCTGAGTGAGGTCACGGCAGAAGTGGTCCAACGCGGGCGTCTTGGACTTCTTGTCGCCCTTGGCCTGCTGCGGAGGCGGCTGGTTGCCAGCCTGAGAGGTGATCCCCCCCTGCGGCATCTCGGTGCCCAGGAGGCGGAGCGTCTCGGTACGCGCAGCGTCGAGGTTCACACCGATCTCGGTGAGCACCTGCGCAGCGATTCCCTTTTCCTCGCGCAGGAGGCCGAGGAGAAGATGTTCGGTGCCCACATAGCTGTGGTTGAGCTCCCGCGCCTCGGCCATCGCCAGCTCGAGTACCTTCTTCGCGCGAGAGGTATAGGGAAGGTCCGGGCCCGTTGCCTGTGCCGCCTTTCCTTTCTTGACCGTCTCCTCGATCTTCTGCTGGATCTCGTCCAGATCCACGCTCAAATTCTGGAGAACGGCCGCAGCGACACCCTCACCCTCGCGGATGAGACCAAGCAGGATGTGCTCCGTCCCCACGTACTCGTGGTGAAGACGTGCGGCTTCCTCGCGGGCCATTGCGAGGACCTTTCGCACACGCTCGGTGAAGTTGTAGCCGTTCATAGGTCCCTCATTGCGGGGGCCCCCTCTCCGGGGTCACCCGTTCGTCCCCGTCTCATCCGCCAACAACTGTCGCACATATCGTGCGCGCACGAGGTTCGCCTCACTCTCCGTGAGCGCCTTCCCCTCGGCGTATGCCAGGTGCGCGGATTGGGAAAAAATCAGGAGCTTGTTGAGGGTGTATACACTGAGGCCGCTGATCAGTTTCAAACCGACGGCCAGTCGTACGCCGCTGAGGTAGTTCATCGCCTCCTCGAACGAGAGGCTGCGCGCGTAACGGAGGGTTCCATAAGCCCGCCAGAGCTTGTCTTCAATAATATAACCCGCATCGCGAAGCAATACCCTCCTCGCGTCCTCCTCACGCGAGATCACCGTACGCAGCACGTACATCAACTGATCGATGATCTCTTCTTCCGGCCGCCCCAGTGTGGTCTGGTTCGAGATCTGGAAGAAATTCCCTACCACCTCGCTTCCCTCCCCGTACAGCCCCCGGTACGTCAAACCCATCTGCTGCAAGCCCGCGAGCGTCTTGCCGATCTCCTTCGTCAGCACGAGCCCCGGCAGATGTATAAGCACGGAAGCCCGCATCCCCGTTCCCGTATTCGTGGGACACGAGGTGAGGAAGCCGAACTCCTGGTGATACGCGAAGGGGACCCGCGACCCGAGCTCTTCGTCGATCCGATCGATGTCCGTGAAGGCATCCGAGAGAGAGAAGCCGGAGCGGAGCGTCTGGAGCCGGAGGTGGTCCTCCTCATTTACCATGACGCCCATCCCGTCCCCGAGAAACACGGCGGCTCCACTGCGCACCGGATGCTGGGGATCGAGCCCCGCCAGCTCCTTGCTCACCAGGTGCCGCTCGTGCAGGAGGAGCCGCTCCTCGCTCCCGAGGTTGTCCACCCGCACCAGCAGATGGCTCCGCATGGAGGGCATGGTGTCCATTGCCTCGCGCACGCGCGAGAGCACGCGCAGCCGCTCCCCGTCGCGCGCTCTTCCCGGGAAGGCGAAGCCCTCGAGGTTGCGCGCCAGACGGATGCGGGTGGAGAGCACTATCCCCGAATGCTCGCCCGAGGCGTCCAGCCAGCTCACTCCCCCGTCGGGGAGAAGCGAAAGATCCAGCGTCACTCCATCACCCTTATCTGGTCGCGGAGGCGCGCAGCCTCCTCGAACTGCTCCTGTTCCACCGCGCGGCGCAGGCGGTCGCGCAGCTCCGAGAGCACCGTCGCATCCTCGGCGATCTCCGGTTGCGGCGGCTGGTAGCGCTTTCCGGTGTGGCGCGAGTTACCGTGCACCCGCCGGAGCAGATCCCTGAGACTCGACTCGAACGTCTGGTAGCAGTAGGCGCAGCCGAGCCGCCCCGTACTCTTGAAATCACGGAGCGTGCCAGAACAGAAGCTGCATCGCGAGCTCTCCAGCAGCGTGGCCGGGAGCTGCTTCTGCACCGCCAGGATGAAATCCGTGAGCGGCTGCTTCGGCACCGTCATCTGAGTTTCGATACCTCGCTCCGCGGCGCACCGCTCGCACAGGTGCAGCTCGGTCACCCCCTGGGCATCGGAGGTGGTGAGCGTCACCACGGAATCGCGCTCCTTGCAGTTGTCGCACAACATCAGGCCAGTACCTCTCGAACGTCCGTCTCCCGAAGCCGCCCATCTTCCAATAGCAACGCGCGGTCCGCGCGCGCGGCGAGCGACCGATTGTGGGTGACCACTATCATGGCGATCTCCAGATCCCTCGACAGCTGCGTGAACTGCTCGTGCAGCTGTTCGGCATTATGGTGATCCAGATTACCGGATGGCTCGTCGGCAAGCAGCACGGCAGGGTCGATGGCGAGCGCACGCGCCACGGCGGTGCGCTGCTGCTCGCCCCCGGAGAGCTCCGATGGGCGGTGGGTCATCCGACCGCCGAGCCCGACTCTCGCGAGAAGCTCCTCGGCACGCGAGCGCGCGCGCTTCGGCGTCCACCCCGCAATGCGTAGCGGCATCGCAACATTCTCCAGCGCCGAGAACTCCCGCAGCAGGTGATGGAATTGGAAGACGAACCCCACCTTCCTGTTGCGCACCCGGGCGAGCGCGTCCTCGCTCATCCCGTGGAGCGGCTCGCCATCGAGCACGACGTAGCCGCGATCCGGGCGGTCGAGTGCGCCGAGGATGTGGAGGAGCGTGCTCTTCCCCGCACCGCTCGCTCCCACCACCGCCACCATCTCGCCGCGGCGCACGGTGAGCTCCACCCCTTCGAGCACGTGGATGGGGCGTCCATCCCCGCCGACGTAGCTCTTACCGATCTGGTGCGCCTCGATGACCATCATTCGTGCCGGATCGCCTCCACGGGGTAGAGCCGTGCCGCCTGTATCGATGGATATACCGTCGCCAGCACGGCGATCGCCACACTCGCGGCGACGATCCAGAAGACGTCCAGCGGCTGAATCGCCACCGGGAGATGGTCTATGAAATATACCTTCGGGTCCAACTCGATGAGTTTCAGCTTGTCGACCGAGATGCCCGTGATGGTCCCTATGAGCACTCCGATCAGCGTCCCCACGCCGCCGATCACCAGCCCCTGTACGAGGAATATCCGCCGCACCGAGCGCGCGGGAAGTCCCATGGCCTTGAGGATCCCGATCTCGCGCGTCTTGTCCTTCACGACCATCGAGAGCGTGCTCACGATGTTGAACGCGGCCACTACCACGATCAGAAGGAGGATGATTCCCATCGCGAGCTTCTCGAGCTTGAGCGCCTGGAAGAGCGAGGAGTTCTGCGACTGCCAGTCCACCACACGGTACGGATAGCCGAGCGAATCTGCGAGGGTGCGCCCCACCGCACCGGCTGCGGAGCGCGTGGGGGTCTTCGCCTCGAGCCCGGTCACATCCGCTCCAAGCCCGGCGAATTGCTGCGCCACATCGAGTGCGACGAAGACGTACGAGTTGTCGTACTCGTACATCCCGGTCTCGAAGATCCCCGTGACCTCGACCGTCACGATGCGCGGAACGATGGAACCGATGGCAGCGTTGAACTTGGCATCCGCGGGCGAGATCAGATTGATCTTGTCGCCCAAGTAGACGTTGAGATTGTCCGCGAGCTTGGAGCCGAGCACCGCGCCTCTCGTCTCCCCGTCGCTGCTGGCGAAGTGGAAGTTCCCCTGGGTGGCATAGTGCCGGATCCGCGTGACCTCCGTGGTGCCGGTATCCGCCGGCTCGATCCCCTCCACGAAGACTGCCTCGGAGTAGTTGCGACCGACGGGGACCGCGAGCCCCTGCGAGAGGACGAACGGCGCGGCCGCCACCACCCCCCGCTGCGCACGCACCTTCTCGAGCGCGGGGCGCCAGTCCTTCATGCGAAGATCATCGCCAAAGGTCAGCACGCGCAGATCGGGGCTGCCGATGAGGATCTTGTCGCGCAGGTCGTCCTGCATCCCCGTCATCACGCCGTTGATCACGATGAGCGCGCTGACGCCCACGATCACGCCGCCGATGGCGATCGCGCTGATGAACGAAAAGAGGCGCGAGCCGCCCCGGCTTCGCAGATAGCGCCAGGCGATCCCCAGCTCGAGCCTGGTCATTCCGGTCGCATCGTCGGAAAGAGGATCACGTCGCGAATGTTCGGAGTGTCGGTGAGGTACATGAACAGTCGATCGATGCCGATGCCGACGCCGCCCATGGGCGGCATTCCGTACTCCATGGCACGCAGGTAGTCCTCGTCCACCCCGCTCGCCTCCAGGTCACCGGCCTTGCGCAGAGCGGCCTGCGCCTCGAAGCGCCTCCGCTGGTCCAGCGGATCGTTCAACTCGCTGAAGGCGTTGGCGAGCTCGGTACCGCGGGCGAAGAGCTCGAAGCGCTCGGTGAGCGACGGGTTGCCACGCCGCGGCTTCGCCAGCGGAGAGAGCTCGAGGGGATAATCCATCACGAACGTCGGCTCGTCCAGATGAGCCTCGACGAGCGCCTGAAAGAGCTCGTCGAGGAGCTTGGGCCGGCTCATCTTTGCCGTGTCTTGAACACCGTGGCGCACCGCCGCGTTCCGCAGCTCCGCATCACTCAGCGCAGCGCTCGAGGCTCCCAGTGCCCTGTCGAGCGAGGGCATCCACTCGATGCGCTGGAAGGGGGGCGTGAGGAGCGGGACGCGGCCGGCGAGCTCCGGGGTGGCGCGCACGACCGCCGCGGCGGCCGCCACCAGCTCCTCCACCAGAGTCATCATGTCCTGGTAGTCGGAGTACGCCTGATAGAACTCCAGCATGGTGAACTCGGGGTTGTGCGTGCGGTCCAGCCCCTCGTTCCTGAAGTTGTGGCCGATCTCGTACACACGCTCGATCCCTCCGACCACCAGTCGCTTGAGGTAGAGCTCATCGGCTATGCGCAGGAAGAGCGGCATGTCGAGCGCGTGGTGGTGCGTCGTGAAGGGGCGCGCTGCAGCTCCGCCGTAGAGCGGTTGCAGCACC
Source organism: Gemmatimonas aurantiaca (assembly GCA_044463245.1). Taxonomy (GTDB): domain Bacteria; phylum Gemmatimonadota; class Gemmatimonadetes; order Gemmatimonadales; family Gemmatimonadaceae; genus JADGGM01. The sequence goes on along the minus strand of JBIQMO010000002.1, from coordinate 3,384 downwards.
GGCGTTTCCACCTCCACGTAGCCACGTGCATCGAGGAAGGCGCGGATGGAGCTCACCATGCGCGAGCGCGCGATGAAGAGCTCGCGCACCTCGGGGTTCACCGCGAGATCGGCGTAGCGCTGGCGGTAGCGCTGCTCCGGATCGGCGAAGCCGGAGTGGCGAACCACCTTCCCCTCCACGACCTCTTCCTTACCGAAGGGAAGCGGCCGGAGGGACTTGGCGAGGAGCTCGAACGACTCCACGCGCACGGTCACCTCGCCGGTACGCGTGCGGAAGAGGCGGCCGCTGACACCGATGAAGTCACCGATGTCGAGGAGCTCGAGCGCGGAGTAGCGCTCATCGCCGAGCGCATCCTTCCTGAAGTAGAGCTGGATCCTCCCGCTCTGATCGGCGAGGTGCGCGAAGGTGGTCTTACCGTGCGCGCGCCACGCCACGATCCGTCCGGCCAGGTGCAGCCGCTCTCCCTCCCCCTCGGCGACGCCGCCCTCCCCTTCCACGGGGAGCTCGAGCGCTTCCGCCAGCGTGTGAGAGCGGTCGAAGCCGTACGCGAAGGGCGCCATCCCCCGCTCCTCGAGGCGCGCGAGCTTCTCACGGCGCGCCCTGAGGACGAAGTTCAGCTCGTCCGTGCTCACGCCACTGCCTCGCTCGCGCCGAACTTCCGGTGGTATGCCTCGATGAATGGCTCTATCGCACCGTCCATCACCTTCTGGACGTCCGGGATCTTCAATTCGGTTCGGTGGTCGTTCACCATCGTGTAGGGCTGGAAGACGTAGCTGCGTATCTGACTTCCGAACGAAACATCCGCCTTCGATGCGTCGAGCGCCGCCTTCTTGCGCTCGCGCTCCTCCACCTCGCGCTGGTAGAGCGCGTTGCGGAGCATCTTCATTGCGGTCGCCTTGTTCTTGAATTGCGATCGCTCCTGCTGACAGCTCACCACGATTCCGCTGGGAATGTGCGTGAGGCGCACCGCGGACGATGTCTTGTTCACGTGCTGCCCGCCGGCACCAGAGGCACGGAAGACATCCATCTTGATGTCATCGTCCCGGATGTCGATGGTGATCTCGTCGTCCACGACGGGGTAGACGAAGACCGACGCGAAGCTCGTATGGCGGCGCGCCTGCGAATCGAACGGTGAGATGCGCACCAGGCGATGCACACCCGCTTCCGCGCGCAGGAAGCCGTACGCGTAGTCGCCCTCGATCTCGAGCATCGCGCCCTTGATCCCGGCTTCCTCGCCCTCGCTCATGTCGAGCACCTCTACCGAGTAGCCGCGCCGCTCCGCCCAGCGGGTGTACATGCGCATGATCATCGACGCCCAGTCCTGAGCCTCGGTGCCGCCGGCGCCGGCGCTGATCTCGACCATCGCGCCCCGGTGATCGTCGGGTCCGTTGAGCATCGCGCGGAGCTCGAAGGCAGGAAGCTCCTCGTCGAGCTCGTCCAGCTCGCGGTCGAGCTCCGCCTGCATCGACGGATCGGGCTCGAGCTCGAGGAGCTCCTCCAGCTCTTTGAGCGAGCGCACGCGTGCCTCGAGTCGCTCCAGCGGCTCCACCGTCTCGCGGAGCTTCTTGACCTCCTGAATTACCACCTGCGCGCGCTCGTGGTCGTCCCAGAACCCGGGCTGCGACATGCGCGCCTCGCGCTCCGTCAGCGCGCGCCGCTTGCCTTCGAGGTCAAAGATACCCCCGGAGTTCGATCAGCCGATCGCCGTGCTCACGAAGCCTGCGCGCTCTCTCGGATTCCGCCATTTTCAGTCTTTCCTCGCGCGGCCGTGCGACGGCCGCGTGGTGATTGTTTTTATTGGAGTGTCTCACGAAACGAGCCGTCCAGCACCGCTCGGGTGGGACGGCTCGATTGGTGACAGAAATATAACCAATCAGAGCTAGAAGACCTTGCTCCCCTGCGCGAGCACATCGTTCAACGCGTCCTGGAAGTGCGTAGTGCTCTCGGCGAAGTCGCGCCCCATCTGGTCGACGTATTCCTCGTAGCTCTTCTTGATCTCCTCGCGGAAGAGCTCACGCAGCGTTCCGGAGCGAAGCCCCTCGCGGTGCTTGTCCGGGAAGTAGACGATGATGTCCGACACTAGCGCGCGCGCCAGCCGCTTGGCCTTGACGTTGGGGTCGTTGGCCAGGAATGGGTTGATCGGCGGTCGCACGGGCGGACGAACCGGCGCACCGCCGGCGGGGCGCTCGGCCGCTGGCGGCTGAGCGGCGGCGTGGCCAGGCGCTCCGCTCTGGCCGGGGTGCGGCGCTGGAGGCGGTGGCGCGTGCGGCTCGGGCGGATGCGGGCGCGCAGGGGCACGATCCGCGAGCGAGGGGAACGACGGCGAAGCTGGTGCACGCCCCGCGGGTGGAGCGAAGGATGGCGGAGCCGGTGCACGCTCCGCGGTCGGAGCGGATGGTGCGGGCTGGGCGGAAGGCCCGGGCCGCGCTGCGGTTCCCCCCTGCTGTGCCCGCGAGGGATCTTGCGGCGGGAGGGAGTCTGGAGGCCGGGGGGAAGGATGTGCGGCCGGCGCTGTCGGGCGGGGCGCCGCGGTGGTGGGCGGCGGCGCGAAGGCGTCCGGCGCGAATGGCGCACCCGGAATGGGGGGCGTCGACGAGCGCGTGGTGCGCGGTGGAGGCGCAACTGGTGGAGCCGTGGGTGCCGGCGCCGGTGCCGGCGCCGCCGTTGCAGGCGCGGGTGCCGGTGGGGCCGGGAGCGGCGGTCGTGGCGCTACCTCACCCGGCCGCACGTGCGACTCCGGCGGTACCGCGCGCGGCGGCGGAGCGGCAGGCGTGCGACGGGCTGCCGCGGGGATCTCCCCCGGGCGCATCGTGCCGGCGCTCCCGGGAGCGGCAACCGAGCTCCCGGAGGGAGGAGCCGCGCTCCCCACGTGCGGCGGCGCCGGAGGAGCGGTCCTCGGAGCAGACGTCGGCTGGCGCGCGGCCTCCGCGAAGTCATCGTCTATGCGACCCGACTCCCCAATCGCCATGACGCCGCCGCACACGGAGCAGCGGGCACGGATCCCCGCAACGGGGACCTTCGCCGGATCCACTCGGAAGATGGTTCCGCACTCGGGACAACCGACGTTCATCGCCCTGCCTCGCCGGCTACCAGGTCAACGGGCCGACACGGGCCTGGCGTCGACGTCCGCCGCATCGTGACGGCGGTCCACGACGAACACCGATCCCGGAAGCGTCTTCGCATAGCTCTTCATCTCCGTGGCCAGTTCGCTCACCTGCGCGGCGTGCGCGAACGTGCGTCGCTCGTTGGTCACGATCCCGATGCTGAGCGTCATGAGCGGGACCCGGTGGAGCTGCCCACGGCGGTCCTTGCCGAAGAAGTAGCCCGCATTCCGGTCCTGCTCCGAGTACTGGTAGGGCACCAGCGCATCGAAGATGGTGATGA
>JBIQMO010000001.1:0-131394 GCA_044463245.1 Gemmatimonas aurantiaca | reverse complement strand
CCGATGCGCTGGACTACGCGCACCGGCACGGCGTGGTGCACCGCGACATCAAGCCGGAGAACATCCTCCTCATCGAGGGCCACGCGCTGGTGGCCGACTTCGGAATCGCGCGCTCGCTCTCCGGCGGCGGCGAGCGCCTCACGCAGACCGGCACCTCCATCGGCACAGCGGCGTACATGAGTCCGGAGCAGGCCGCCGGCGAGCGGGAAGTGGATGGCCGCAGCGACACCTACTCGCTCGGCATCGTGCTATACGAGATGTTGACGGGCGAGACGCCCTTCGCCGGCCCGACTCCCGAGGCGACGATCGCGCGCCGTTTCACCGACACGCCGCGCCCGGTGCGTGAGCTGCGTGATACAGTGCCTGATCACATCGGGCGCGCGGTGCAGACGGCGCTCTCGCGCACGGCGGCCGATCGCTTCAGCAGCGCGCGCGCGTTCGCGGATGCGCTGGAGCCGCGCCGGGATGCATCGACGGCCGCATCGCAGAGCACCACCACGGTACGCGCCGCGCGTCGCCGGAAGCGACTTCCCGCGGCGTTCCTTACCTTGGTGCTCGGCGTCGCGATTGGTGTTGGCGTTCTCTTCGCGTGGCGGAGGCACGGCGATACGGCTCCACCGTCCGCGAGCGGTCCGCCCACCATCGCCGTTCTCCCCTTCGAAAACCTGGGTGACTCGACGGACGTGTACTTCGCCGACGGCGTTACCGACGCGGTGCGCGGCAAGCTCACGGCGCTCAGTGGAGTGCGTGTGATCGCACGCGGTAGCTCGGAGCCGTATCGCGGCACGACGAAGACTCCGGAGCAGATCGCCGCCGAGCTGGGTGCACGCTACCTGCTCACGGGCACGGTGCGGTGGGCGAAAGGGGCCAACGGCGCCAGTAGAGTCCAGGTCAGTCCGGAGCTGGTGGAGGTAGTCGCCAACGGCTCGGCGCAGAGCAAATGGCAGCAGTCGTTCGACGCCCCACTCACGGATGTCTTCGCGATGCAGGGTGACATAGCGACCGAAGTAGCGGACTCGATGCGCGTGGCACTGTCGGGAACGCAGCGGGCGCGACTCGCCACGGTACCGACTGCTGTGCCGGCGGCATACGATGCCTATCTGCGTGCGGAGGCGGCGTGGGGCGCGGGGGCGAACGTCTCGCCGGCGGCACTTAGGCAGGCGATCTCATTTTACCAGGAGGCGGTGAAGCTCGACTCGACCTTCGCGGACGCGTGGGCGCAGCTCGCGAGCGTATCGGCTCTGCTGTACTCGAACAGCACGCCGACCGCGGAGCTCGACCATCAGGCGTTCGACGCGGCGACGCGCGCGGCCGAGCTCGACCCGAATGGCGTGGCGGGCCATCGGGCGCTGGCCAACTACTACAGAGGCGTGGTGTACGATGGCGCAAAGGCGCTGGCCGAGGCCCAGGCGGCGTATCGGCTGGCGCCGGGCGACGCTACGGTGCTGGTTACTCTCGCGAGCGTGCTCGCTTCGGCAGGTCGGTGGGAGGAGGCGGTGAGCTACGCGAAGGCCGCCTACACCCTGGACCCTCGCACGGCCGCTCGTCCCGCCACTGTGACTCGCTTCTATCTCTGGATGCGCCGTCCCGCGGACGCGCGGCCACTCGTCGATCGGGCCATGGCACTCGAGCCGCGGAATCCCAGCGCGGTGGAGGATCGCGTGATGGTGGCGCTGAGCACGGGCGATCTCACCGATGCGAGGCGAGTGCTGCGGAGCGCGACAGAGATACCACCGGCCGACCTCGCCGCATACGTGGCCATATACTGGGATCTGGGTTGGGTGCTCGACGATGCCGCGCAGCGGCTCGTACTCTCGCTCGGGCCAGAGGCATTCGACGGCGACTCCGCCAGCATGGCGATCGTGCGGGCACAGATATACGGCTGGCGCGGGGAGACGGATCTGGCTCGTGCCTGGGGCGCCAGTGCGGCGCGTCTGTTCAGGGCGCAGTTGCGCGGATCGTCCACTGACGATGCGCAGCGCCATAGCATCCTCGGCCTCTCGCTGGCCTACGCGGGGAGCTTCGACGAAGCGATTGCGGAGGCGAAGCGCGGTGTGGAGATGTCACCGGTGAGCGCTGAGGCGCAGTTCGCTCCGTACTACGTTCACCTTCTCACCCGCGTCTACATTCTTGCGGGGAGGAAGGGAGAAGCGCTGGACGAGCTCGAGGCGCTCATGAAGCTGCACTACTTCCTCACGCCCGCCTGGCTGCGGATCGATCCCACCTTCGCGCCGCTCCATGGCGAGCCGCGCTTCGAGCGGCTCGCGAGGCCGGCGAGCTAGCGAACCGTAGCGGCGACTAGGGGCATCACCCTCGATCTTCGCGCGTGCCCGCGCGCCCTGGACGAGACGCTCGATGAGATGCCCGGTGAGGCTCCCGGGCGTTTACAACGTTCTCACCCGGCCGTATGTTCGATTTGCCTGCCTTGCTGTCTTCCATGTAACCAATGCACGACGAAAGAGGGGCTGGTCCAGCTTCGACTCGATCTCGCGACGTCGTGCCCACGGCGCCGGCGGCGCGGAGTGCCTCCGTGCGCGCTCGGTCGACCGGGATGCACGGCTCTTGAGCAATCTGGATGAGCTTCGATCGGCGCTCGCCGAGCGGTATGCGATCGAGCGTGAGCTGGGGCGTGGCGGGATGGCCACCGTCTACCTCGCCCATGATCTGCGGCACGACCGGCCGGTAGCACTCAAGGTCCTGCACCCCGATCTCGCCAACGCGCTCGGCCCCGAGCGCTTCCAGCGCGAGATCCGGCTCGCCGCCCGGCTGCAGCACCCGCATATCCTCACCGTGCTCGATTCCGGCGATGCTGCGGGCCAACTCTGGTTCGCGATGCCGTACGTGGAGGGGGAGTCGCTGCGTGACCGGCTCGATCGCGAGAAGCAGCTCCCCGTAGCCGAGGCCGTGCGCATCGCCTCGGAGGCGGCGCACGGACTGGACTACGCGCACCGGCACGGCGTCGTACACCGGGACATCAAGCCGGAGAACCTGCTGCTCACCGAGGACGGCAACACCATGGTGGCCGACTTCGGCATAGCGCGCGCTCTCTCGGCCGGCGGCGAGCGGCTCACGCAGACTGGTACGTCGCTGGGGACGGCCGCGTATATGAGTCCGGAGCAGGCCGCCGGGGAGAGCGACGTGGATGCGCGCAGCGACATCTACTCGCTGGGTATAGTCCTCTACGAGATGCTGGTGGGCGAGACGCCCTTCGCGGCCCCCACGCCGCAGGCCACCATCGCGCGGCGATTCACCGACACGCCGCGTGCAGTGCGCGAGTCGCGCGAGACGGTTCCCGAGTATATCGAGCAGGCGGTGCAGACGGCGCTCGCGCGCACGGCAGCCGATCGCTTCACGAGCGCGCGTGCCTTCGCCGATGCGCTGGAGCCGCCCCAACTCTCCCAAGGGCGGGCCACGACTACGATCGCACCTGTGAGTCGCGGCAGGCGTCGCACGCATGCTGCCTTCCTGACGCTCTTCCTCGGGATATTCATCGGGCTCGGGCTCCTCTTCGCGTGGCGGAAGCACGGGTCTCCTGCGCCGTCCACCGCGAGCGGTCCCCCGACCATCGCCGTTCTCCCCTTCGAAAACCTGGGCGACTCGAGCGACGAATATTTCGCCGATGGGATAACAGATGCCGTGCGGGGAAATCTCACCCAGCTGACCGGGTTGCGCGTGATCGCTCGCGGCAGCTCGGAGCCGTACAAGGGTACCGGCAAGCCGCTCGGCGACATCGCCGCGGAGCTGGGTGTGCGCTACCTGCTCACCGGCACGGTGCGCTGGGCCAGGGCGGCGGATGGCACGAGCCGGGTGCAGGTGAGGCCGGAGCTGGTGGAGGTGATGCCGAATGGGAGAGCCGAGAGTAAGTGGCAACGCTCGTTCGACGCGCCGCTCACGGATGTATTCACGGTACAGGGTGACATCGCGGGCGAGGTGGCGGACTCGATGCGTGTGGCGCTCTCGGGGACGCAGAGAGCGCGACTTGCGGCCGTGCCGACCGCGGTGCCGGAGGCGTACGATGCCTACTTGCGCGGGGAGGCGGCGTGGAGCGGCGGTAACAACAGAGGGCCGGCCGCCGTTCGACAGGCGGTCGAATACTACGAAAGGGCCGTGAACCTCGACTCCACCTTCGCGGAGGCGTGGGGTGAGCTCTCGGCAGCGTCCGCAATACTCTATGCGAACGGTACGCCCAACTCATCCGTTGCGCAACGATCTCTGGATGCCGCCAGGCGCGCAGCCGCTCTCGATCCTGACGGCGCGTTGGGGCATCGCGTGCTCGCGTTCTACTACTGGGCCCTGGCGTCCGATCGCGAAAAGGCACTCACCGAGTCGCTCGCTGCCTACCGGTTGGCGCCGAGCGACGCTTCCGTGATCAGTACGCTCGCCGGAGTCATGGCCAGCGCGAACCGCTGGGAGGAGGCGCTGCAGTATGCGAAGACCGCCTACACACTCGATCCTCGCTCGGCCGCTCGTCCGTCCCAGCTGGCAGTGCTCTATCTCTGGCTCCGACGTCCTGCCGAGGCGCGGCCGCTTGCCGATCGCGCCCTGGCGCTCGATACGCGCAACCCCATGGTAGTGGAGAACCGCGTGATAGTCGCGCTTGCCTCTGGTGATTCGGCGGATGCGAGGCGAGTGCTGAAAGGCGCGACGCAGATACCACCGGCCGAGCTCGCCGCTTACATGGGGACGTATTGGGATCTGGGGTGGGTGCTGGACGACGCCGGTCAGAAGTTGGTGCTCTCACTCGGGTCGGACGCGTTCGATGGTGATGCCGCTGCACGCGCGTTCGTGCGCGCGCAGCTCTACTGGTGGCGCGGCGATACCGCGCTGGCACGGGTGTGGGGCGACAGCGCCGCGCGCGGATTCGGTGCGCAAGTGCGCGAGACTCCGGGAGACCCCCAGCGCCACAGCATCTACGGGCTTGCTCTGGCGTACGCGGGGCACTACGACGAAGCGATCGCGGAAGCGAAGCGCGGCCTGGAGTTGGGGCCGGTGAGTACGGATGCACAGTTCACTCCGTACTATGTGCACCTTCTAACCCGCGTCTACATTCTCGCGGGTCGCAAGGGAGAAGCACTCGACGAGCTCGAGGCACTCATGAAGATGCCGTACTTCGTCACGCCCGCCTGGCTGCGGATCGATCCCACCTTCACGCCCCTCCGCGGGAACCCGCGCTTCGAGCGGCTGGCGACGGGGTCAGGTCTTTAATTTCGAGTCGTATGGCCACTGGCCATACGACTCGAAATTAAAGACCTGACCCCGTCGCCCCCGGCCGCGGCGGACGCACGAACTTCCGCGACTGCCGCTCGTATGCGTGCGCGAAGGCAAGCACTCGCGCGTCGTCGCCGGGGAATCCGACGACCGAGAGATTCCCGTCCGGCATCCCGTTGGCTCCGTAGCCGGCGGGCACCGACACTTCGGGGAGCCCGAGCCAGTTGTTGTACGAGAGCGTGGTCCGGATCTTGGGCCAGCTGTCGACGGCTAGAGGAGCGGGGAAGGGCATGGTAGGCCACACCATCGCTTCGATCTTCGCCGCGCGCATCTCCTTCACGAGCTGCGCTACGATCGTGGCGCGCGACTTCGCGAACGACTGACCGGCGGCGTCCTTCGTCATCGGCTGGTCGAAGAGCGGCTCGCACTTCTCGTACGTCTCGGGGAGCGCCTCGTAGAAGGAGCGATACGCCGGATAGCCGAGCCGCATGTCCCTGCGCGGATCGTCGCTGCGTCCCTCCCAGTAGATGCGATACGCGTTCGCGGTGGGCGCGGGCGTCCAGTCGTTGGGCTCCACGTCGCCGCGATCCTTGGCGGCCGCCTTGAAAAGATCGCGGTAGTTCGCCGACGTCACCGGCGATGCGAACTGCTCCACGATCGCGCCGGCGGCGCGCAGCTCTTTCACTGCGCGGTCGAAGTTCGCCAGCGACTCGGCGCCCATCAGCTCGCGCGGTACATTCCCCTCCACCACGCCGATCCTGACGCCGTCGAGCGCATCGTCGCGCAGCGACGCGAGCGGGGCAGCGCCGAACGCGCTCGCGAGCGCGAGCGGATCCGACGGATCGGGACCCGCGATGGCGGCGAGATAGAGCGCGGCATCGGCCACGTAGCGCGAGAGCGGACCGTGCGTGTCGAGGTAGGGCCAGGTTGGGATCACACCGGTGCGCGGGACGAGGCCGAAGCTCGGCTTCATCCCTACGATCCCGGTGAACTGCGCCGGTATCCTGTTGGAGCCGCCGTCGTCGGTGCCGAGCGCGGCGAACGCCATTCCATCCGCGACCGCGACGGCGGAGCCGGCGCTCGATCCGCCAGGCGTGCGCGTGCCGGTGGGGTCGTACGGGTTGAGCACCTGACCCGTATAGCTGCTCGTGCCGTTGCCGCGGAAAGCGAAATCATCGGCGGCGGTCTTGCCGAGTATCACGGCGCCCGTCGCGCGGATGCGCGAGACCTCTATCGAGTCGCGCTGCACCGGCTTGGGGAAGAGCAACGCCCACGCGGCGCTCGAGCCGGTGGTGGGGAGCCCTTTCACATCGTAGATCGCCTTTGCGAAGACGGGGACGCCGTCGAGCGGACCGCGCAACTTCCCCGAGCGCAGCCGCGCATCCGACGCCCGGGCTTCGGCGATCGCATGGTCGGAGAGCACGTCGATGGCGTGCAGCAGCTTGCCATCGGTGTGACAGCGCTCGAGCGCGCGCTTCGTCACTTCCTCCGCCGTCCAGTCTCCGCGGCGGCGACCAGCCTGGTAGTCGGCGATCGTTCCGTCGAGGGGGTCGGAGGGAGGCGTGTAGTGCATGTCAGGGAGTCGAACGGCTGCGGCTGCGGCGAGCGCCGCGAGCTGGGCGAGGGCTTCGCGTCTGGTCGGAGACATCGGGAGTGCGTCAGGGTGGCGGATGCTCGGCAAGCGCGTGGCGCCGTGTGCGAACGAGCGCGGGAAAGTCGTAAACTGTCACCGGAACACGAAGCGTCAATAGCGCTTGCCGTCGTACCTCACTTCGGCGGGGTGGCCACGCCAGTAGGCGAAGCGCCCCTCTGGCAGCAGCCACGCCACCTCGGCGGACATCGGGATCATGATGCCGTTGTGGCGCGCGTAGTCGCGATACCGCCCTTCGAACGGGGTGAGCACGCTCGCGCCGTTCACGTCGCGGTAGCGCAGCACCGTCATGCTGGTGATCTCGCCAGTCGGCGCGAAGTGGAAGTCTGCCGATACTTCGCTGGCACCATCCCTGATCCTGGCTCGCGCAGTGGTGTCGTCGATCGCCTCCCACTGCACACCCCCATCGTGCGACTCGCGAGGAAGGAGCGCGGTGGGGAACCAGACTGCTTCGCCGAGCCACCTGGCGAGCGCGCTCGCGGCCATCTCGGGGGAACCGCCCTGGTTCACTACCGTGACCAGTCCGCCCATCCGGCCGAGCATCGCCCCCTGACCGGCCATGTAGCTGTCGCGAACGCGTACCGGCACGAGCGGCAGCATGCGGATCCGCGCATCCCACACGAAGCCCGGAGGGAATGTGGTGAAGTCCTGCCCCGCCTCGAACGAGCTCCACCCCGCGTCGGGGCGCATCTGGAACTCACCCGTCCAGCGGATGTGCGCGGTGTGGATCCGATCCGTCCGCGAGGGCATCGCGAAGGCGAAGTAGCGCTCGACCGGTGCCGGCAGGTCGTCCGGCACCTCGGCGGGCTCCTCCACGGGAGCGCCCTGCTGCGGGCTCGCGCTCTCGAGGAGCCGACTCGCCAGATGCCGTGACGAGCGGCGCCACGCGATGTCGCCGCTCGCGAGCGCCAGCGCAGTGCCGGCCAGCACTACCGCAACTGTCGCCGCGAGTATCATCGTCCACCTCCGACGTCGTCGATCCCGGCTCACGGCTGAACTATATCCCGCCAACCACGGCCCGTGTCCACCACGGCGGACGGCAGCTCGTCCCCGGAACGCGTCGTTCACCCTGTAGTCGCGAACCGATGCCGGGTGTTGCGCGAGCTCGCAAATCATTGCGCGTGCTCGGCTTCGGCAGGTTGGTCCACCGACCTCGTCGCTCGGCGCGGGAGGTGCGATATGTGAGTGCACCTCGAGTCACCGTGGAGGCAACTCATGCTGGGGTCGAACAGGGCGGTGCAACGAATGCTCATCGCGGCGGCAGCGACGATGCTGCTGCCATTCGCTCTCGCGGCGCAGGGTCGTGGTCGAGGCGTGAAATACGACCGCGTCCCTCCCGGACACATGCCGCCCGCCGGCATGTGCCGCGTGTGGTACGACGGAGTGCCGCCGGGACATCAGCCTGCTCCCACGCGCTGCGACATCGCCGAGTCGGATGCGTACTACAACGGAGGGCGCGTGATCTACGGCGCGGTGGCGTATCGCGATCGCAACGCGCGTCCGCGCGATCGCTACTGCGACGAGCGGGATTATCGCAGGGGTGAGTGCGGCTATCGCCGCGATCCCCGTCGCCCGCCGCGCCGCGAGTATCCGGTCGTACTCCCGGAGATGGTGTGGGGCGTGACCATAGCGCACGGTGGTGTAGTGGTCGAGGTGCAACGCTGGCTCACTGTGAGCAGTCCGCGCGTTCGCGTATTCGACCTGGATCGTAGGGGAAGGCCGGCCCTGGTGGTCTGGTACGACCGCCGCGGCAACGAAGTCCAGCGCTGGTTCGACGACGATCGCGATGGTCGCGCTGATCGTGTGGCGATCTACGATGGCGGACGAGTGGTGCGCATGGTGCGGCGGTAGCGGGGCCTACTATGACGGCGAGGGCCAGGATGCGCTCGACCCTCGCCGTGATCCCATAGCATGTTTCCGCATTCACGAGTGATGAGCTCGGGCGGCAGTAGCGCTGCTGCTCGATCTCCGAGTCGATGACTAGCCCGGTATAGCTCGCTCGATGGTGACTCTGAAACGCGAGGCGATGGCAGAGACGCCAGAGCAGAAAGCTCGACGCGAGGTCGACGCGGACATCGAGAAGGCGAGTGCTACCGGCAAGAGGACGAGCGCGTGCCCGCCTGGAGCGAGGAGAACCACAACGGGCGCTGGCGCTGCTACAACTGCGATGAGCTGCTGAAGCGAGACTCGCTCAGTCTGGATCTCTTCTGGCTTCGCGATCAGAGTATCACCGATGGGGATTTGCTTCCCGCGCCGGAAGTGATCGCCGCCGAAATCGTGGATGATCTCGAGGTGGCCCTGGAGCGGTTCACCAAGATTGTGCGCGCCTCAGCCCTGTCACGGTGCGCTCTGGTGACTGGCGCCCTCTACTCCCTTGCGCCGGGTAACGAGCACCGTCCTCGCGTGGCGAAGCTCTCGGTGTTGAACGACGCCGTGGTCGTGCAGTACTGGTCAGAGAACGTGTTTCACATTGAGAAGCAGTATGAGAAGCGCTACTGCCGCGAAGAAGGTCTTTTCATCGCGTCCATTCCTGATTCGCGGTCACCATCCGATGATCAGCGCGACGACAGCCAGCACCGCGAGCGGAACGAAGAGAAAGTTCGCGGCAACGGCGTTGTGTACGTCGCCAAGGCTGAGCCGGTGCGCGGCTTCGGTCATACCACTGAACAGGCCTTCCCCTCGCTTCGGCATCCTGTCCGATGAGAATGCCGATGACGCAGCTACGACGAATACGAGAAAGAATCCCACTCGTCCCTCCAGAAATGGAATGGGGACTACAATAGCACGACGATCACAGATCCAGCGCGAACTCTACTGGAACGCCGCCTCTACTTGGATAGCAGTACCGCGTAAGCATCCATTGTTCGCTTGAGAGCAGCCTTTTCCGTGGCCGTAATGGTGCGGTCATGATAGTACTGCTGCCCTACGTAGCGAATTACAGCGTGCTTCGAGCTTATGAGCGCTTCCACGATAGCGCGCTCGTTGAGCCCCACAGAGGTGTCATACCACTCCCAGATGTCGCCATAGCCGTTGTCACGCTCAATGTCCCGGAACCCGTCTGGGGAAATGTGGAACGTGAGATCATCAACTTTGAAGGTGTAACTTTCGATGAACAACCACTCGTCAGCGACGTAGCGTATGGAAAACCTGAGCGTGGGTGGACCATCGTCCGGCTTGGCTATGTAGAGGAGTACTTTACTCGACGAATTGACGGTGTATGGAACGGTGCGGTCGTAATAGAAGGTGATATCTCGAACGTTATCGCGCCGTCGATACATGCTGGCTATCGCCCTGTCCAACCGGGCCCGCACGGCGCGTGCGGAGTCCTCACGCGCCTTCTCCTGCTTGGCGACGAGCGCTTTGCGCTCGCGCTCCTCACGCTCGGCCTTTTCCTCGAGCTTCAGCTTCGCGGATTCAGCGATAGTCTTTGCCGCAGCCGCCTCCGGAGCCTCAGGGTGGCGCTTCAAGAGATCGTTACTCGCGGCAAGAGCCTCCTGAAGCTTGCCAGCATCCATCGCTGCCTTGGCGGTCGCCAATAGGCGTTGGGCACCGAACCTGAGCTCGTCCAGCTCTGTGGCAAGCGAATCTCGCTGGTGAACGACAGCGTCGTATCGCTCTTGGTCTATGCCACAGCTGATGGTGCTGCTGGCGAAGAACATCGCCAGCAACCACATGCAGGTCGTGGAGAAGAAGTGGCGCATGGAAATGGCGGCGTGACGTAAGTGAGTGCCTGTTTTAAACGGGCAGGCTGAGACCCCGCTGGTAATCGTGGCGATAGCCGTTCAAGAGTACCGAATGCAGTTGTGGGTGGGCAGCACGTGGCTAGTAGTTACACGATGGGGTCGTTGGTGAACGAGCGATAGCGGTTTCTCACTCCCCGTCGAAAGTGATCCACTAAAGGCCCTCATCCATGCGTTCTGGCGCGTTCATCCAGTGACGCGCAGCGTCGTTTACGTCCTCCATCTGCTGTCGAAATACGCCAAAAACTCCACCGGTCCACGTGCCATAGGCGTTTGAGCCGTCAGGCTCCAAGAGTTGCTCGGGCAGCGTTCGGAGGAGGTATAGCGAGTTCTCTCCACTTCCATAGTCTTCGCCCAGCTTGTGAAAATTGTCACCAGGTATAATGAAGACGGCCTTTCCATTGCGCGCGAGAACTACTTTCTCGAACTGCTTCCCGCGTGAAGCGAGGGTGTCGGCCGCCAGGAAGAGGCCTCGGAAGACATCGATAGGCGCTGCGGATTCAATGGTGGTCAGGTCGAGAACGAGTGTCCCTGGTATGACGTAGTGGTCGAAATGCGCTCTGATGGTGTAGCCGTCGTTGCGTGAATCCGCGGTGAGGGCGGCATTCACTGGCCGGCCAAGGATGAGGAGATTCGCGAGCCAAACGACTACGACGCCCGCCAGCAGTAGACTGAATAGAGCTTCGAGGAGACGGGACCTGGGTATGTTACTCATTGCCGCGTGCCTCCACCGTAAGGCATCCGGAGGATTTATGCGGATCGCTGGACCGTCCTCGCGCCAGCATCGCACTCAGTCTGTAACTGATTTGATCCAACCCACTCAGAGCACTTCCAACTACCGAGGCTCCATCCGGCGACAGAGTAGCGGGAGGCACACGATGGTACAGCGCGTTGCCGCAGTTCGACGCGTACGACATTGCCAATCCTCCTGACTATTCTACCTGCCAGCTTCGTGGTCTCGTTCGTCACAGCTGGATCCGAACTGAAGGATGTGGCGGGGGTCTGACAGCCCGTTGGCTGGGCGCTCTACGAGCGACCGGAAGTAGCGAATCGACGTCCGCGGTCGCGCTATCTTGCCGCCATGGGACGTAAGCTAGGGCGGAAGTTCACGGGGATGTGCGACGCCGCTAACATGGCGCCTCCTGGCTGACTTCGGAAGGGTCAAGCCATCTTGCTGCTCGATCCCTTGCCTTGACTCCTTCAACGAGGCAGATGCGAACGAGTATCACCTACGCACCTGCTCCATCGATCACCTCACCGCCGTCGCCTCTATCTCGACCATCAGCTCGGGACGCACCAGTCGCGTCACACCCAGCAGCGTGCCACTCGGCAGGATGCCGGCAGCCGCGAACCGTTCGGTGACGACGCTGTAGCCGGCGAAGAAGGCGGGGATGTCGGTGGTGTAGTAGTTGATCCGGACTACGTCCTTTGCCAGAGGTTGATGGTGCGGTGTTCCATGGGTGGATCCCTCGTTTCGGTGTGTCGGTCACCGCCTGCGGCGCGGACTCCTGCACGCGAGCGACGGGGTGTGCCTCGTGCGTCAGCTCCTTCTGGTTGTCTTTCTCTTCGTGTCAGACTTCGCACGCTTGTGGGGCGTGGGGTGCTCGATATCTGCGAGCGCCTCACGTACGAGCGCGCGTGCCGACCACGCGGAGATGTCTTCGGCCTCTTTCTGGCTCAGCCCGCGGACGTCGCGCGCGACGATCAACGCTTCCCATCCGATTACCATCGCGAGCGCGGATACGAGCTGCTCGAAGCGCCGCTTGCCGAGCTTCCCCCGCACGGGCGCGAGCGCGCGCTCGATCCACTCCACGCGGCGGTAGCCGCGCACCGGCTGGTCGGTCGCGCCGGGATCGCGATCGCCGTCGACGGTGAGTCGGATCAGCGTGCGGCCCTGCTGCTCGGTCGAGACGAAGAGCTTCTGCACCGAGCGCGTCATGGCCTCCACACGCGACTTGGCGTCCTGCTCGCCCGCGGCGTCCAGCTCATCCAGCGTCGCATCCACGCTCTCGCGGGTAATCGAGACGAGGGCGGCATCCACGAGAAGCTGCTCGACCGTGGGGAAGTACATGTACACCGTGCGACGCGAGACCTCTGCCGCCTCGGCGATCTCCGTCACGGATGGTGTGGTGCCGCGCGAGAGCAGCTCGGCTGCCGCCGCCACGATGGCCTTGCGGGTGCGCCGGCGCTGGGCGGCTCGTCCGGTTTCTTCCTGTTTCCTGGGCATCGGGATGCGGTTCACGTGGGTTCCCGTTTACGCGGGGACGACCTGGACTCCGGGACTTGCGCAAAATATACGGCCGTGCAATTATTGCACGCAAGTGCAGTAAACGACGATCGCACTACCGGGGGACACCACCATGCAGGGAGGCGCGTCGATGGCCGAGGAGAGGGCGATGGAGAGGAACGCGACGGATGAGCGCGCGAGCGACGACGGCGCGGCCGCTGCCCCGGCTGCGGGCGCGAGAGCCGTGGTCATGAATGCGGGCGAGGGAACACCGATCTGGTTCCTCGGCAACCTCATGGTGCTCAAGGCCACGGCGGCGAGCACGAACGGCGCGTACGGGCTGCTGGAGTCGTGGGTGCGCCCCGGTGCGTCGCCGCCGCTCCACGTCCATCACCGCGAGGACGAGACCTTCTGGATCCTCGAGGGGTCGCTCACGGTCCGCTGCGGCGATGACACCTTCAGGGCGGGTCCTGGCTCGTACGTGTTCCTCCCGCGCGGAGTACCGCACACCTTCCGCGTGGATGGCGACGCGACGGCGCACATGCTGACGATGCTCACACCGGGCGGAGGAGAGGCGTTCTTCGTGGAGGGAGGGCGGCCGGCGGAGAGCGCCACACTCCCTCCGCCGGCCAGGCCCGATCTCGTGCGCCTGGAGCGCGTGGCGCACGAGTTCGGGTCGGAGTTCGTCGGGCCGCCGCTCGCCGCTAGCGAAGGCCGGTGAGCGCTATCCGATACTCCTTCTTCGCCGCGTCCCAGCGCACGCTGTATCCCTCCGGATAGAAGCCGTCGCGCCGTCCGCCAGGAGGGGCCGGGAGCGTCGCACCGAACTGGGGCCTGGTCTCCATGAAATCTTTCGTGATCATCGGCTCCACGAAGATCATCTCGCCGTTCCACGAGCCGTAGATCAGCGTTCGCGTGAACGGCTTTCCCTTGAGCTCGGCCGACATCGTGTCGACCCAGTGCACGCCCATGCGCGGCAAGGCGAGCGGTGCGGGGAGGATGTAGCGCGAGGGAATCCATTGCGCGTCGGGCTTCCGCTCGGCCTTGCGTTGGTAGTCGGGGTCGGACGGATCGATCGCGAGTCGGTCCTTCGACGGAATGCGGTAGAAGTGGAAGTCGAAGTGCGGCTTGTCGTAGATCCCCGGGGGTTCGTGACCGCCTGGATTCCAGTTGAGGAGCACGTGGCGGAAGGGCGTGGGATTGCGCGATGGGAGCTCGAGCACGCTCTCGAAGGTGAGGTGTCCGCCATCGTTCATTCCTCCCGGCGAGTGCATCGTGGGGAGACCCTGCAGCGCGCCTTCGCTCAGCGCCACGCCCACCTCGGGCACGCCCTTCGTGGTCGTGATGTAAGCGCGTGCCGTGCCGTTTCCGATCTTCACGGCGTCGCCGTACTCGGTGCGAGTGGTGGATGCGTCCGCCCCCGATGCTGCGCGGCATGCGCCAAGCGCGCCGAGCGCGCCGACCGCGAGAAGCGCGAGCGCCAGCTTCCGCCCGCGTCGATTCAGAGAGCCTGTCCGTGACATATGCGATCCTCCGTGTTGGTGGTTTCGAGGATCCATGCGGAAAAATCCGAAAGATGTGCTCACCCCACTGCGCGGCAGTCTGGCGCGGCCAGGCATGCCGAGCTGAGCGGCGTTCCTGCGAGCGCCCGCGCAGCAACGGGGGACTCCTCGGGGGTCGGGGCTTGCGAGTCATCCGGCGCCGGCTATCGTTGTGCCGCTACGGGGCCATGACATCTCCAGAGTGGCAGGACGTTACGCGACTCCTCGAGTCGCTGGGGAGCGGTGATCGAGCCGTGCTCGACGTGCTCTACCCGCTCGTGTACGGCGAGCTGCGCCGGCTCGCCCGCAGCCAGCTCTCGCGCGAGCGGCCCGGCCACACGCTCGACTCGGTGGCACTCGTGAACGAGGCGTACCTCCGGCTCGTGGACCAGAGCGACATTCGCTGGCAGAATCGCGCGCACTTCTTCGGCGTATCCGCGCGCGCGATGCGTGCGATCCTCGTGGACCATGCGCGTGCCCGCAACGCGGTCAAGCGCGGCGGTGGCGGCGTGGCGGTCCCTCTCGACGAAATCGCCGAGCTCCTCTCTGACGAGCAGGCCGAGCGCGTCGAGCAGCTGGACGAAGCGCTGAATCGGCTCGCCTTCATCAACCAGGAGGCGAGTCGCACGGTGGAATGTCTCTACTTCGGCGGCCTGACTCTGGAGGAGACCGCGGAAGCGCTCGGTATGTCCGTCGCGACGGTACGCCGCCGCTGGAGCTTCGCCAATGCGTGGCTCGGCCGCGCGCTCGGCGACGAGTACTGACCTGTGGGCGACGTCGAGCCGCGGGGAGAGGGCGGGCCGCACTGACGAACCGCTGACGCTCGCCGCCGGCGAGAAGATCGGTCCGTACACCCTCGTCGGAGAGATCGGAGAAGGCGGGATGGGCGTCGTGTACCGGGCCACGCGCGAGGATGTGGGAACGACGGTAGCGCTCAAGCTGGTGCGCCACGGCCGGCTCGCATCACCCGAGCATCTGCGGCGCTTCCTCCTCGAGCGGCGCGTGCTCGGCCGTCTCGAGCACCAGAACATCGCCCGGCTCCTCGACGCGGGCGTGACCGATACGGGACTGCCGTACCTGGTCATGGAGTACGTGGACGGCGTGCCGATCGACCGCTACTGCGACGCGCACAGTCTCGCGGTGGAGGAACGGCTCGCGCTCTTCGGCGACGTATGCGAGGCGGTGCACTACGCGCATCGTCATCTCGTGGTGCACCGGGATCTCAAGCCATCCAACATCGCGGTGACGCGCGAGGGTGGGGTGAAGCTGCTCGACTTCGGGATCGCCGCGCTCGTCGAAGATGGTGAGCGAGGGGGAGCGCGGATCACGCGTACAGGACTGGCGATGCTGACGCCGGAGTACGCGGCGCCCGAGCAGGTGAGGGGGGAGCCGGTGACGACGGCGAGCGACGTGTACGCGCTCGGGCTCCTCCTCTTCGAGCTCCTCACCGGGGAACGTCCCTTCCGTTCGGCGGGTCGTTCCACGCCCGAGCTCCTCCGCGCGATCTGCGACGAGGAGACGAAGCCGCCTTCGGATATCGTGCGGCGGCTCGCCGCGCGAAGTGGAGACATGGCGGACGCGGCGAGGATGGAGTCCATCGCCGAGGCGCGTCGCACGTCGCCCGCTCGCCTCGCCCGGCAGCTCACTGGCGATCTCGACACCATAGTTCTCGACGCGCTGAGGAAGGAGCCGGAGCGGCGCTATTCGTCGGCTCTCGAATTGCGCGACGACGTCGCCCGCCACCTCTCGGGTCGGCCTGTTCGCGCCCGCGGGGATTCCATCTGGTATCGCTCGCGGAAGTTCGTGAGGCGGCACAGGGCTGCAGTCGCCGCTTCCGCTCTCGTCGTGATCTCGCTGACGGCGGGAGTGGCGAGCACCACCGTTCAGGCGAGGCGCGCGGACGCTGCGAGGGCGGAGGCGGAGCAGCGGTATCGAGATGTGCGCTCGCTCGCCGGCGCGCTGGTGGCCGACGTCAACGGAGCGATCGCCGATCTCCCCGGCTCGCTCCCCGCGCGCGAGCTGCTCGTGACGCGCTCGCTCGAGCACCTGGACCGTCTCTTCCGTCAGGCGGGTGACGACGCGGGGCTGCGGCGAGAGATCGCCGCGGCGTACGTGGAGCTCGGCCTGGTGCAGGGAAATCCGACGGTCGCCAACCTGGGAGATCTGGCCGCCGCACGGCGCAGCTTCGAGCGCGCACTCGCAATAGCGCGGGCGCTGGTGGCGGCCGACCCGAGCGATCACGCGGCGCGCCGCACGCTTGCGCTGGCGCACGAGAAGCTGAGCGATGCGGAGGCGTGGTCGGGGCGGGTATCCGAGGGAGCCGGACATGCGCGGGAAGCGCTCGAGCAGTGGGAGTATCTGGCGACCGCCGATCCGGGGAGCGTCGCTGCAACCCGGGCGGTTGCGACGAGTCACATCAAGCTCGGAGACCTCCTCGGCCATCCCAACCTGCCAAGTCTCTCGGACGGACCCAGCGCCATGCGCGAGTATCGCACGTCGCTCGCGCTCCTCGTGGCGGTGCCGGGCGACAGCGCGAACGAATGGGCGACGCGCCGGCTAGTGGCGCTGGTGCGCGAGCGGATCGCGGCGATGCTGAAGGTGGAGGGACGGCACGCCGATGGGATAGCGGAGCTGGAGCGGACGCTCGCGATCCGCGAGGGTCTCGTGCGCGAGCGCAGCGCGAGCATGAACGCGCTCCGCGATCTCGCCGTCACGCACGAGCTGCTCTGCGAGGCGCGACTGGCGGCCGGGGATGCGCGCGCGGCACTCGGCGAGTGCAGGGAGGGGATGGCGCTGTACGAGTCGCTGCGGGCCGCCGATACGAGCAACGCGCAGAGCGCGCACGACCTTGCGGTCGGTCACATCTCGATGCACAAGGTGTTCGGCGCCCTTGACGATCCCGTCGCCGCGCTGGCGCAGCTCGACAGCTGCACCGCGCTCCTGCGCCATCTGCTCTCGGCCAACGCCGACAACGTGCTCGCGCTGCGCGATCTCGCTCGCTCGCGTCTCTACTCCGCGACGCTGCACGCGCGGCTTGTTGCCAGCGATAACGTGGCGGAGCCCGAGCGTGCGAGCCACCGCTCGAGTGCGGAGAGCGCGTTCGAGGAAGGGAGCCGCCTCCTCCTCGGTGTGAGCGGGCGCGGACTGCTGTCCACGGATGACGCGACGCTGGTGAGTCGCGCTCGTTCGGAGCTCGAGCGCTCGCGCGCGAGGCGCTGAGACGGACGATGAACCCCTGCTCCCGCGCGAACGGGCCCCGCGGTCGGCCCGGCGATCGCCGTTGCTCTGCCGTTCCGCCTATCTAGTCAGATCCGACACCAGCCGCGAGAGCGCCGCGCGCCACGCGAGTGGCTGGTCCGGCAGGTCCTCGCGTCGCACGGATCGCGCACGGTCGACATCCTCGTCAGTGATGAGGCGCTGCGCCCCGACCGCGCTCGCCAGGAGCGGCGTCCTCTGGGCTGCGATCCCCTCCGCGCCGATCCTCACGCCGCGCCCGTCGCGTCCCACGAGAACCCCGGTGAGCTGCAGCACGCTCACCGGAGTCTCGACCGGTGTAAGCCAGGGGAGGGGAAGAACGTAGCCCGACCCCAGCTCGACGCTCTTGCTCCCGCGCCAGCCGGTCTGCCGCGGCCAGTACTGTCCACCCTCCAGCGTGACCAGGAGCAGGTGCGTGGCGCCGGCGCTGCCGCCGGCGTAGTAGGGCGGATGCTCCAGGAAGCGATCCCCCACGCCACTGCCGAGTGTGGCGCCCGTTGTAGCGCACGCGGTCAGGACGAAAAGCGACGCGACGACACCGACCCTGAACACCATATGGCACCCCGGCGAGATATGTTGCGTGAGCGGCCCTGGAAAGATCGGCGGCGCGAATCGTAAGCTCAGCAGGGCACGCTGGCAACTACAGGAACTGTCATGCTATCGCCCGGTACAGCGCATCGCGCAGTGCCTTCTCGCGCGGGTCATCGGTAAGATAGAAGTCCATCCTGTTCATCACGTAAGCGTAGCCGACCCGCGCGTCGGGGTCGGCGAAGGCAAACGAGCCGCCGGCCCCGGGTGCGCCGAACGCGCGCGGACTGGAGCCGAACGAGAAGTCGGGCCCGGGGCGCAGGAAGCCGAGTGAGAAGTAGCTGGGTACTCCCAGCACCGCATCCCTTGGATGCTCCACCTCGGGTGTCGCGGTGATGCAAGCCAGGGTTTCAGGACTGACCCCGAGCTCGCTCCCGCCCTCGGCGAACGCGGAGTACACCCGGGCGATCGCACGCGCGGTACCCACGCCATTGCCCGCTGGCACTTCGACTTCCAGATAGCTCCGGTCATTCGGATCGGCGCGGAGACCGACGAACGAGCGACGCAGCAGAGACCTCGGGCTGATCATCTTCAGCGTGGTAGCGGGCGGTGTGTAACGAAGCGCCATGAGGCCACGCCACGGGGAGAGGGTCTTCACGCGCGCCAGGCGATCGTCGGGGATCGACTGTGGCAGCCCGATGTAGAACTCGGCGCCGAGGGGGAGCGCGATCTCCTCGTGGAAGAATCGTCCCAGCGTGCGGTGCTCGGGATCTGCGCGGCGGATCAGCTCCTGCATGTACAGGCCGAGCGTCAGCGTGTGGTAGCCGTGACGCGTCCCCGGCACCCACGCTGGCTTCTGGCGCGCGAGCAGGCGCGCCATGTAATCCATGTCGCGCAGCTTGTCGACGGTGAGCCGCTCGTCGAGAAGGACCAAGCCCGCTTCGTGGCCGAGGAGCTGGCGCACGGTGACCCGCTCCTTGCCGTTCTGCGCGAACTCCGGCCAGTAGCGTACGACCGGGGAGTAGTAATCGAGCCAGCCGCGTGAGTTGGCCACGGCAATCGTCATTGCCGCCAGACCTTTCGTGGTAGAGGCGACGTTGACCATCGTGTCCTCGTTCCACGGAGCGTCGCGTTGCGGAGTGCGGTAGCCTCCCCAGAGGTCCACCACCTTAACGCCGCGATGGTACGCGGCGACGGCCGCGCCGATATCGCCGCGCTCGGCGAAGTTGCGCCGGAACTCGGTGCGTACCCCCTCGAAGCCCGGAGCGACGAAGCCGCCGATGCTGGCCACCGGCTCCTCGGGCGTGACGCGTGCGCCATGACGTGGCGACATCGTCGGAGATCGACTGCTGTGTTGGGTTGGCTCGGTAGTCGTCATCGCACCCTCCTGGCGACGCCCCCGTTCCGCTCGTACGGCCGAATCCAGGATAGCGGGAACGGCATCCAGAGTCTGTCGGCTGGGGGTGGGTCTCGTGTAGGGGAATGACTTCCTCAGGATGCGCATTCCGACCGATACGACGCGGTGGGAGCGGTACCATCGGATGATTGAGCCGCCGTCATTTTGGATCTACGGTTCGGCAGCATCCAAGCGAGCCGGCGTGCGGAGCGCTCCATTGTTTCGAGGAGTCTACGATGAGACGCTGGCGTTGGATCGAGACACTTCTACTGAGCGGAGAGCAATGACCACAGCGTGGCGTTCGTATCACGAGTCGCCCGGCAGGACGCTGACTCGAACCGTACTCATCGCGATCGTCGCGGGGACGGTGCTCGCAGCGTGGTCGGCCGGCTCCGCTCGGCCGATCCGCTGGTCGATCGCAGTGGTCCTCGTGCTCTGGGTGTCGCTAGGTGGACACTGGTTGGAAGTGTGGTACCTCGACTTTCTCAGGCTGCGGCTCCCTGCCACGCCGGCGGTGCAGCTCGTCACGCGACTGGGCACCTGGTTTCTCGGTGGCTGTGCGTTGGGAGTCTGCATAGCGCTCACGGCCTGGGCTCTCGCCGGGATCCGCCTCGACCAGTGGCCCGCCTGGTGGGTGGCCGGCGTCGCGTTCATCGGTGTGGAGCTCGTCGCGCATACGGTGCTGCAGGCGCGAGGGCGGCCCAGTTTCTTCACTGGGCGCGGCTAGCGTAGTGCGCTGGGGGTATGAAGTTGACCTCGCGGAGTAGGGCGGTCCCCATTGTGGGTCTGAGAGAGAGCACCCGGGTAGAGGTGTTCAGCGACGCAGTGCTGGCGATCGTCCTGACGCTCCTCGTGCTCGAATTCCGAGCTCCGCCACACGAACCCGGTCGGCTGTCGGCAGCGCTGACGCAGACGTGGGCGTCGGCGGTCGCCATCCTGCTCTCCTATCTGCGCGTCAGCGTGCTCTGGCTGAATCACCACGACGTCTTCGCTCGAATCCGCCGCGTGGATCGTCCTCTCCTCTGCCTGAATCTGTGGCTGCTGCTCAACTGCGCGATCATTCCGATTCCGACGGCGGTCCTCGCCGACGCGCTGCATGACGGTGCCGCGGCGGATCTGCGCACCGCCATCTCGTTGTACATATTGCTCGCGACCGTTCTCGTGGCGGCCTGGCTTCCGATCTTCCGTCACTTGAGAGAGCATCCGGAACTGGTCGAGCCCGGGACCGATGCTGCTTTCTTTCGCGCCCGGCGCATCCGGGTATGGATCGGAGTGATGGTCGATGCGGTCGCGGTCGTCGTGGCGATGATCGCACCAATACCGGCGCTCGCCCTCTGGACGCTCACGCTGATAGTGTTGGCGGCGACAAGCGACGCCGTTCCGCAATTCCGTTTCTGGCGAGGCGGCGCCCACATACATCGATAGAACGATGAGCATCGCGAGCGCTTTCGCTCAGAGCGATACGCACCCCCTACGAAGCAGTCGACCGCGGTAGCCAGAACGAGAAGGTCGCACCTGGCCCGTCGTTAGGCGAGGCCCAGATACGCCCCTTGTGACTCTCGATGATCGAGCGGCTGACGGAAAGGCCGATTCCCATGCCGCTACTCTTGGTCGTGTAGAACGCTTCGAAGAGTGAGTCCGCTCGCTCCATGGTGATGCCCGTCCCCGAGTCCCGCACGCTCAGCAGCACGCGATCGCGCTCGTCAACCGATGTGCTGATCATCAGCTGCCTGGGGCGATCGTCCACTCCAGCCATGGCCTCGGATGCATTCAGGAGCAGGTTCAGGATGACCTGCTGCAGCTGGACACGATCGCCCATGACCGGTGCAAGGTTCTCGGCAAGGTACGGCCGCAGCTTCACGCCACTTCTCTGCAGCTCGCCCGCCGACAGCGCTATGACCTCGCGGGCAGCATCGTTCAGGTCTACCAGCTCGTTCGTGGGGTCCTTCCTGCTGAACATGGCGCGCAGTCGCATGATCACCTCGGATGCACGATTGCCATCGCGCAGGATGCGCCGCGCGGTCTCGTGTGCGCCCTCGACGTTCGGCGGATCGGCGGCCAGCATCCGCAGGCAGGTGCTGGCGTTGGTGATGATGCCCGACAGCGGCTGGTTCACCTCGTGTGCGATCGACGCCGTCAGTGTCCCGAGGCTTGTGACTCTGGCTACGTGTGCGAGCTCCGACCGGGCATCGCCGAGTGCCTCCTCCGAGCGCCGGCGCTCCGTCACGTCCTGAACCGCGCCGATGTACTCCAATCGATCGCCCTGGTCGCGGGTCCCGCGCGCAACGAGGTGCAGGTACTTGACCGACTGATCGGGCATCTGGAGCCGGTGCTCGAACTCGAAATCGGTGTCGCCGCTGTGTGCGGCGTCGAGCATGTCCTGCATCAGATGCATGTCGTCCGGATGCACCCTGCTCGCGATGCGCGCGAGCGTCACGGGTTCGCCCTGGTCGAACTCGAAGATGCGATAGACCTGCTCCGACCAGGTGATCTCCTCCGTCGGCACGCACCACCAGAAGCTGCCGATGCGGCTGAGCGATTGCGCTTCGGCGAGGAAAGCCTCGCTGCGCCGTAGCGCGGCGTCGCTACTCGCACGCTCGATGGCGATGCTCGCGATGTGGGTGAGCTGCTCGATGAGCTCGAGGTGGAGCGGGGTCGGGCTTCCTGGCTCGCGTCGGTATATGGCGAAGGTGCCCAATACGCTCCTGGACCTGGACAGGATCGGCGAAGACCAGCAGGCGCGCAGGCCGTACTCCAGGGCCAGGGTGCCCCAGCCATGGACGTCCCATTGCATGTCCGCCGCAATGTCCGAGGCGATCACCAGCCTCTTGAGGGATGCCGATATCGCGCACGGTCCTCCATCGCAATGCAGTGGCCTGCCATCCATGGCCTCGTTGTATCCGGGTGGAAGGCTGGGCGCGGCACCGAGCTGGAAAGTCGTGATTTCGGGGTCGACGTACAGAATGCTGCAGAAGCAGCCCGCTGCGCTCTCATCGACGAGGCGACATAGCGCATCGAGCACCACCGGGAGCGGGGATCCCCACGCCACCATCTCCAGCACCCGCTTCTCGCCGGCGAGCAGGGCTTCGGCACGCTCGCGCGTGTCGTCCCGCGTCCGCTCCCGCTCCTCGATATCGATGTTCGTGTCCTACCAGCGGACGCCAGGGTACCGCGCCCGACACCAACGTCCAATG
Organism: Gemmatimonas aurantiaca; assembly: GCA_044463245.1. Lineage (GTDB taxonomy): Bacteria > Gemmatimonadota > Gemmatimonadetes > Gemmatimonadales > Gemmatimonadaceae > JADGGM01. The sequence goes on along the minus strand of JBIQMO010000001.1, from coordinate 108,654 downwards.
GAGTCGGCCGCCTCGCTCGCGCATCTGTGTGGCGCGTCCGAGTGAGTCGGATATGCACACCAGATTCAATTGCCGCAAGGAGCTCGCCATGTCTCGATTCAATCAATCCCTGCACACCACCGCGATCGCCGCACCGGCCGAACCCGCTGTGGCGACGTCAGCGGACCGCGCGCTGGACGTGCGGGTCGATGGGGTCGCGGAGCCGACGACTCGAACCGCCCGCCTGTCGGCCGCGCGCGCAGCACGGATCGTGATCCTCGGCGGCGGATTCGGCGGAGTCGCCACGGCGCGGCGGCTCGGGCAACTCTTCGCCGGGCGGTCGGACGTCGAGATCACCGTCGTGAGCCGCGACAACTTCTTCGTCATCACGCCGCTCCTTTTCGAGGCGTGCTCCGGCCGGCTGGAGCTCCGCCATTGCGCACAGCCCATACGCACCGCGCTGCGCCGCGCGCGCTTCATCGAGGCGACGGTGACTCGTGTAGACGTCGATAGAAAGGTGGTTCAGGCGGTCGGCCCCAGCGACGGCCCATACGAGCTGCCGTACGATCAGCTCGTCGTCGCGCTGGGCGCGGCGACCAACGAGGCGCTGATCCCCGGCTCCGAGGCCGCCCTCACATTCAAGACCACCGCGGACGCGCTCGTGCTACGGAATCATCTGATCGAGCGGCTCGAGCGCGCGGACACGGCGATCACGCCGGCGGCGCGCCGCCGGTGTCTCACCTTCGCCGTGGTCGGCGGCGGGCTCGTCGGGATCGAGCTCCTGGGCGAGCTCACCGCCTTCGCCAGCGACGTGCTGCGCTACTATCCGAGCATCCGGCGTGAGGAGCTCCGCTTCCACCTCTTCCAGGCGGGGCCGCGCATCCTCCCGGAGATCGACGCGAAGCTCGCGGACATCGCGCTCCGCGTGCTCCGTGCTCGCGGCGCGGACATCCGGGTCTCGACGCCGGTGCGCGCGATCGAGCGCGAGCGCATCCACCTCGCTGACGAAGCCATCGAGGCTGCCACCATCGTCCTCGCGTCCGGGATCTCGCCTAGCGCCGTCGCGGCGGCGTTGCCCGTGGAGCACGATCAGCGCGGCCGGATCGTAGCGGATGCGACTATGCGGAGCAGGAGCCACCCCACCGTGTGGGCGCTCGGCGACTGCGCCGCGATACCGGGGCCGGACGGCAAGCCGTACCCCGCGCTCGCGCAGCACGCGATCCGCGAAGCGCGGCGGCTCGCCGAGAACATCGCCGCCGTGGTCGACGGAGGCGAACCAGCTCCGTTCGTCTTCCGCTCGCTCGGCACGATGGCCTCGCTCGGGCATACGCAGGCGGTCGCGCGCATGTTCGGTGTACGTCTCACCGGATTCCCCGCCTGGTTTGCGCGGCGGACGTACTACCTGTTCCAGATGCCGCGCTGGGATCGGCGGCTGCGCATCGTGCTCGACTGGACGGTGGCGCTCTTCTACCGCCCGGACGTCACGAAGATCGACATAGCGACCGAGCAGGCGCAGATACGCCGCAGCACCGCGGGCGTGGCGGGACCGGGGCGATCGTGACCGTGCGGACCGTCTTCACAACCGGTGGTGCGGTTGGTCGCAGACGCAACGATGGCCAGAGCGAAGTGCCCATCACTACGAAAGTATCGACGATACCAACGTTGAATATCGAGGCACTCCGGGATGCCGTATCTCTCCTTCACATGCGCACGGCCCGCACGAAGTACGACGACACGGCTGTGCGCATGGCGCTCACAGGGAGACCGTAGCATTCGATTGGAGGATGGGCAAATGACACGAAGCCGCATGAACATCTCACCTCGCTGGCGTACCGCGCTGTGTATGCTGGCCATCACGTCCGTCGCAGCTTGCTCCGGGGCCGACCCCGCCTCTCCGCTTGGAGATCCATCCACGCCGAAGTCGCCGAATATCGTGCTCGTCCACGGTGCATGGGCCGACGGGTCGAGCTGGAGCGCTGTAATTCAGAGACTGCAGAAGGCGGGCTATCATGTGTCGGCAGTGCAGCTGGCGCTGAGCTCGTTCGACGAAGACGTTGCTAGAACCCGCGCTCTCCTGGCGGCACAGAAGGGCCCCACTCTTCTCGTCGCGCACTCGTTTGGCGGCGCTATCATCACGCGACTCGGCTCCGATGCTCCAAACGTGATCGGGTTGGCATACGAGTCCGCCTTCGCACCCGACCAGGGCGAGACGATGAAGGCCATCGTCAGCCAACAACCGCAACCTGCCGGTGCCGCGGCGATCTATCCGGACGCGCGGGGCTTTCTCTGGCTCCAGCCTGACGGATTCGTGAAGTTCTTTGCGCCTGACGCACCACCCAGCACAGCGCGCGCCATGGCGGCGGCGCAGACTCCGATCGCCGCCAGCGTGCTCTTCGACGAAACGCCGTTCGGGCCGCCCGCCTGGAAGAATTTTCCTACATGGTATCTGGTCACCACCGAGGACCAGATGGTCCCGCCTGATGCACAGCGCTTCTTTGCAAAACGCATGGGCGCTATGGTCACATCGCTCGCTGGGAGTCACGCGTCGATGGTGTCGCATCCCGGTGCAGTAGCCGCTTTCATCATCAAGGCCGCCGAAGCCGCGATGCAGTCGGGAACCATGGCTGGTGCGCGGGAGCGGTGAGGCTATTTGCAGATCTCTTGCGTGTGAGGCACCGGTGCCAGGATCGAGCTCACTCGTTCGACAGCGCCATGTACACGCGCTCGATGAAAGCGTGGAACTGCTTCATGTAGTCCCGCAGAAACTCGGCCGTAGAATCCTCCGTCACCTCGCCGTCATCGGTGATGAGGCCCGGCGTGAACTGGATGTACGCCTCGATCGCGTTCATCTGCGGCGAGTTGCAGAAGCTGTAGAGAGGGAGGTTGCCGATGGGGATCTCACGCAGCGTGAGCGATTCCGGTGCGAGCCTGGTAAGCGCGAGGGCGAGCTTCCGGTTGAGCGATCCCTTCGCGAGGCTGCCGACGAAGTAACCCACCGAGTAGTCATGCATGTGTCATTTCCTCTGAAGAGTTCGGGTGCTGCGTTGCACCGGCGCCGAGTCCGGAAGGACGCCGCGGAGATCTCTGCGCGAGCGGATGCCGAGCTTCGTGTAGACCTTGTGCAGGTGGTACTCGGCGGTACGAGGACTGATGAAAAGCTGGCTCCCGATCTCCGGGTTGGTATGCCCCTGCGCGGCGAGACGGGCCACCTGTGCCTCCTGCGCGGTGAGAAGCTCGTGCGTCTCCGCCGTCCGCTTGCGAACCGTTACGCCGGTGGCGAGGAGCTCTCGTCTGGCGCGCTCGGCGAACGCTTCGGCCCCGATCGCATCAAGCATCTCGTGTGCCAAACGCAGCTGTTCTCGCGCAGCCACTCTCCGGTTTGCGCGACGCAGCCATTCGCCATACACGAGATGCGCTCGAGCCAGCTGTACGACGATGCGGCTGCGTCCCAGCCGCTCTATCGCCTCGCGGTACAGGGCGTCGGCCGCACCACCACTGCCCAGTAGGGCGCGCGACCGCGCCAGGATGCCGAGCGACCACTCCGTGCCGGCGGCGAGAGATCTCTCCTCGAGCAGGTGCAGGGCACCGGCCGCCGCGTCGCGTGCACCGCTCCTCGCACCGGCCTCGATCAGCTCGACGAGCGACCAGCCAAAGAATCCGAGATCATCGTAGTCACATCCGCGTTGCGCCCCGGCGAGCGCTGCCTCGTAGCGGCCCAGGCCGTTGTACAGCACCGCGGTCGCGTACGCGGAGAGGCCGAGTGAGCGCCCATCGCCTCTCGCGATCGCCTTCCTGGTGTCGACCTCGATGAGCCTCAACGCGTGGCCCTCGTCGCCCCGCCATGCAGCGAGCATGAGCGACGTGTAGTTCAGCGACGGATTGTGGGTCGCTTCGGTGATCGCATCGGCCTCCTCGATCAGGGCGGAGGCGTCGGCGAACTCTCCCGCGTGCACGTGCACGGACGCCCGGCAGGAGAGCGCCATGGGAAGAACGGCGAGCGCACCGGCATCGCGCGCCAGTCGCACGGCGCTCACGGCCAGGTAGTACCAGCTCTCGTCGTCCCAGAGATCTGGCGCCAGGGGCTCCGGCGCCACAGGACACGCGAGCCAGAGCCATCGTGCTACGTCACTACCAGCATCACCACCACTCCGTGGCTGCTGCCGGAGTGCGTGCAGTGCTCGCCGGAGCGGAGCCAGGCCAGCCACGTAGCCAGCTGTGAAGCGGACCGCGACGCCATCGAGAAGCAGGTCCGTAGCTCGCGGTGGTCGCGGCGCTGGCGGCGCAGCTCGCGCCGCCTTGGCCACCTCTCGCAGCCCACCGCCGAGTCGGCCCACGAAGATCGTGGCGCCCAGCGCTTCGAGGTAGGTGTCGCGCGCCATCGCCGTGTCGAGTCGCTCGAGCCCCTTGGCGGCGGCGAGCAGCAATGGTGGAGCGTCGACTCCTCGCTGCCGCGCAAACACGAGACGCGCGCGTAGTCGCGCCAATCGTGCGCGCTGCAGCTCGTCCAACGGACCTATCTCCGCGGTCGAGAGGAGCTCGCATGCCTTCTCGGGCGCTCCGGCATCGAACTCGGCCTGCGCCGCAGCGAGCGCGCGGGCGCTACGTAGCGTCGGGTCGGATGTCAACTCGGCAGCTCGCGCGAGAAAGGCGGCCGTGGCCGCGATCCCGCCACGACTCTGCGCTCGACCGGCAGAGTGCTCCAGCTCCACCGCCACTGCTTCATCGTGTCCGACCGCCGCCCGCGCGCGATGCCACGCGCGGCGATCAGGATCCACGTCGGGATCGCTCGCCTCGGCGAGTGCGCGATGGACCTCCTGTCGCGCGGGAAGGGCGGCGGCGAGGTAGGCGGCCGAGCGCGCCAGTGGGTGACGGAAACGCACCCTCACGCCCAGCTCCACCAGCCCCGCCGCTTCGGCCGGCGTGGCGGCACTGGCGTCGATTCCGAGGTGTTCGGCGGCGCGCCACAACAGGGTCGTGTCTCCCGTAGGATCAGCCGCGGCAGTGAGCAGGAGTCGCCGGGTATCGGCGGGAAGCGACTCCATGCGCTCTATGAAGCTCTGCTCTATTCCGCTCGCCAGTGCCGCCGCGTTGGGGAGCGCGAACCCGCCGGCGAGGTCGCCGACCGTCGCTCCACGGGCGAGCTCCAGCAGTGCGAGCGGGTTGCCGCGAGACTCGGCAATGATCCTGTCGCGCACCCGCTCGTCGAGCCGACCCGGAATGGCGGATTCCAGCAGCGAGCGCGCGTCGGCGTCACCGAGACCACGAATATCCATTTGTGGAAGCGACGCCAACGCGGACTCATCGTCGCTCTCGCGTACGGCGAACACGAGAGCGACTGATTCGGCGAGGAGGCGGCGCGCGACGAAGGTGAGGATCTGCAGCGACGCGCGGTCTACCCACTGAGCATCGTCCACGAGACAGACGAGAGGCTGCTCCTCGGCTACGTCGGAGAGCAGGCGGAGCACGGCCAGCCCCACGAGGAAGCGATCGGGCGTGTCGCCCGTGCTCAGGCCGAGGACAGTGTGAACAGCATCGCGTTGCGGGTGGGGGAGGCGCTCGAGGCGGTCGAACATCGGGGCGCAGAGCTGATGCATGCCGGCGAAGGCGAGCTCCATTTCGGGCTCGACGCCGGCCGCGCGAACCACGCGAAAGCCGGACGACCGTGACTCCAGGTAATCCAGCATGGCGGTCTTGCCGATCCCGGCTTCTCCGCGCATGACCAGCACCCTGCTCCGCCGCGTGCGTACCTCATCCAGCAGGCAATCGAGTACTTCGCACTCGCCACGCCGACCGCGCAACCCAGACGCACCGTGTTGACTGGACGTACCCATCGCAACGCGTGATGGAGAAGATCCAGGATTAAGAGATGAGAAGGGTACATGACGGACGCCGATTGCGCAGCGTGTCGCGCCGTCGCCGCAAGATGCGAACTGCGGCGGTCTCCGGGCTGGTTGCTTCCGGTAGCGATGAGGGCGAATGGCCGACGCGCGCCGCTGGGCGCGGCGCGCGTCGTGTGGTGCTCGAGCATCTCGTGGAGGAAGCGGTCGCATTGCGGCGGCCGCCTCCCTGATGAGTCGTTCCGGTCAGTGATCGGGTTTCCTCGCGTACTGTCCCACCGTCGAGCTCTCGGGCGCGGTCCTCCCCATTCGACTGGGTGCGGAGGCCGACGCTTCCTTTCGCGATCGCACCTGACCCTGCAGGAATCCGAGGAGCTCGGTGTTGATCTGGTCCTGGTGAGTGGCGGTGATACCGTGCGGCGCACCGGGATAGTAGATGTCCTTCGCACCCTTCACGATCCGGGCGGTCTTCACCGCGGAGTCGCGCACGGGCACGATCTGGTCGTCCTCGCCGTGGAGCACGAGAGTGGGGACGTCGAACTTCTTCAGGTCTTCGGTGAAGTCTGTCTCGGAGAATGCCTTGATGCTCTCGTAGGCGTTCTCGAGACCGGCCTGCATGCTCCAGAGCCAGAACTGGTCGAGGAGCCCTTGCGATACCTTCGTGCCGGAGCGGTTGGCGCCGTAGAACTGGATTGCCAGGTCCTTGTAGAACTGCGAGCGGTCGGCGAAAATGGCCTCGCGCATCTCGTCGAAGAGCTCGAGCGGCAGCCCCTCGGGGTTGGCTTCGCTCTTGACCATTACTGGCGGCACGGCGGCAATCAGGACTGCCCGGGCAACCCGGTCGGTTCCATGGCGGCCGATGTAGCGCGCGACCTCGCCTCCACCGGTAGAGTGACCCACCGCCGTGATGTCTCTCAGATCCAGCGCTTCGATTACCGCCGCGAGGTCGTCTGCGTACGTGTCCATGTCGTTCCCGTTCGAGCTCTGGGTGGAGCGGCCGTGGCCGCGCCTGTCGTGCGCGACAGCACGGAAGCCGTTCTGCGCCAGGAAAAGCATCTGCCCGTCCCACATGTCGGCGTTCAGCGGCCAGCCGTGCGAGAAGGTGACGACCGGACCTTCACCCCAATCCTTGTAGAAGAGCTGGGTGCCGTCCCTGGTAGTGACGCTGCTCATGGGTGTGCTCCTTGTGGAGGGTTGCATCGCGGGAGCACTATGACAGCGCGAGATACGGTTCGCGTCAGTGGGATACCCTAGTCGTGTGCCCGCTTGCGCCCGGCTCGGAGCCCGGTGTGCCAGGGCCCGAGCTTTGCGTCAAGGACGGCCTCGGCAGCCTGTCCACCCTGGGGATTCGAATGACGATTGCAGACGACGCCCCGCGCGGCTTCGACTCCATGGAGCCGGGCTCCGGATACGGGAGCAGCATCGCGCCGCTCGCCACGAAGGTCGCCGACGTCCTGGTGGGCGGCAACGAGATGGGCAAGCTGATGCGCGCCTTCGACTGGGCGTCATCTCCCGTCGGACCGGTAGAGTCCTGGCCGCAGAGCTTGCGCACCGCGCTCAGCATCCTCCTCGACTCGCGCTACCCCATGTACATCGCGTGGGGTCCGCAATTCGTGCAGTTCTACAACGACGGCTACCGCCCCATCCTGGGCGCCACCAAGCATCCGGCGGCGCTCGGCCGGAGCACGCGCGAGACGTTCGCCGAGATCTGGGACTTCATCGGTCCCATGTTCGAGGAGGTCATGCGCTCCGGCCGGCCCACATACCTCGAGGACCAGATACTTCCGCTCGATCGAAATGGCTACATCGAGGAGTGCTACTTCACATTCTGCTACAGTGCGGTGCGGACGGAGTCGGGAGAGGTGGGCGGCGTGTTCGTGACCGTTTCCGAGAACACGGCGCGCGTGCTCGGCGAGCGGCGGCTCCATACGCTGAGAGATCTCGGCGCCACCTCGACGACCGCGCAGGACATCGGGACGGCGGTGTCGCAGGCCGCGCGCGTGCTGGATGAGAACCCTGCGGACATTCCGTTCTCGCTCGTCTACCTGGTGGAGGATGGTGGAGAGGCGCGGCTCGCCGCGCAGACCGGGCTCGAGGTGGGGCACCGGGCCGCGCCGCCGACGATCTCGTTGACCGACGCGACGCGCTCGATGTGGCCGGCGGGAGCCGGAGCGCGAGAGATGGTCCTGGTCGAGGGCGTGGATCGCAATTTCGGCGAGATCTCATCGCGCGTCTGGCCGGAGCCCGTCCAGGCCGCCGTTCTCGTCCCGGTCAATCCCTCCGCGGAGCGCGGCACTCCGGAGGCGTTGCTCGTGGTGGGGCTGAATCCGCGTCGCGCTTTCGACGATGACTACCGAGGCTTCGTGGGGCTGGTCGCGGGGCAGATCGGCGCTGCGATCACGGCGGCACGCGCGTACGAGGAGGAGCGCAGGAGGGTGAAGGCGCTCGCAGAGCTGGATCATGCGAAGACCACGTTCTTCAGCAACGTGAGCCACGAGTTCCGCACGCCGCTCACACTCATGCTCGGGCCGATCGAGGATCTTCTGCTGCGGCCCGTATCGCCACTCGCGCCGGAGGATCAGGAGAAGCTCCATCTGCTGCAGCGCAACGGGCTGCGGCTGCTGAAGCTCGTGAATACCCTGCTCGACTTCGCACGCATCGAGACCGGCCACGTGCAGGCGGCTTACGAGCCCGTGGATCTCGCGCACATCACCGTCGACCTCGCGAGTGCTTTCCGCGCTGCGGTGGAGCGCGCCGGGATGCGTCTGGTGGTGGAATGCGAGGATGTGGGCGAGCCGGTGTACGTGGATACTTCGATGTGGGAGAAGATCGTCCTCAATCTCTTGTCGAACGCCTTCAAATTCACGTTCGAGGGTGAGATCAGGGTAGCGCTCGAGCGCGTGGGCGATGCGCGCTGGGTACGGCTCATCGTCGCCGACACCGGTGGCGGCATCGCCGCCGACGAGCTGCCGCGCATCTTCGAGCGCTTCCGGCGCGTGGAGGGGGGAGCGCGAGCGCGCACGCACGAGGGGTCGGGGATCGGGCTCGCGCTCGTGCAGGAGCTCGTGCGTCTTCACGGCGGCCGTGTCGGAGTCGAAAGCACGGAAGGGGTGGGGAGCACATTCACCGTGGATCTCCCGCTCGGGAGCGCGCACCTCCCCGCCGAGCGCATCCGCACCGAGCCTGCAGGTGCGAGCACCGCGCTCGGCGCGGCCCCGTACGTCGAGGAGGCGTTGCGCTGGTTGCCGGATGCGGCGGACGTCGAGGCTCCAACCATGCCCGAGCTCGCATTCTCGGGAATCGGGGAGGACGAGCGAGTCGATGTGTCCGGTGGAGATGGAGCTCGGGCGCGGCTCCTGGTGGTGGATGACAACGCCGATATGCGGGCGTATCTCGCCAATCTGCTCCGCCCCCGCTACGAGGTGGATCTCGCGAGCGACGGTGCCGACGCGCTCGCACGCGCTCGGAGCAACCACCCGGATCTCATCGTGAGCGACGTGATGATGCCGGTGTTGGACGGGCTCGGGCTGATCAGGGAGTTGCGCTCCGATCCCGCCACGGCGGCGGTGCCGGTGATACTTCTATCGGCGCGCGCCGGGGAGGAGCGCACGGTGGAGGGGCTCGCCGGAGGCGCCGACGACTACCTGGTGAAGCCGTTCTCGGCACGCGAGCTGCTGGCACGTGTGCGCGCTCACCTCAAGTTCAGCGAGGCGCTTCGTAAGGAGCGGGCGCGCCTGGTTTCGCTGTTCGACCAGGCACCGGCGTTCATGGCGCTGGTCACGGGACCCGATCACGTCATCCACGCTGCGAACGCGGCCTACCTCGCGCTGGTCGGTCGCGGCGAGGTCGTCGGCAAGCCATTGCTGGAAGCGCTGCCGGAGCTGGCGGGTCAAGGGTTCCGGGAACTGCTCGAAGGCGTGTACGCTACCGGCAAGCCGTACGTGGGACGCGAAGCGCGCGTGATGTTCTCTCGAGCCCCCGGTGAAGCGCCGGAGGAGAGCTTCGTCGACTTCGTGTATCAGCCGATCGTCGAGCCCGATGGTCGCATCTCCGCAGTGCTCGTGCAGGGAGTGGACGTCACCGCGCAGGTCCGCGCGCGCGAGGAGATGCAGCGACTTTACGAATCGGTCAGGGACGCGAACGAGGCCAAGCGGCAGTTCTTGGCAGCGATGAGCCATGAGCTGCGTACACCTCTCAACGCGATCATGGGTTATGCGGACCTGCTCGCGCTCGGCGTACGCGGGCCGATGAGCGAAGTGCAACTGGCCGACCTCGAACGTATAAGGTCGGCGAGCGATTACCTTCTCACGCTGATCACGGACGTTCTCGACTTCAGCAGGGTGGAAGCGGGGAAGGTGGAGCTGCGGCCCTCGGAAGTGCGGGTGGAGTCGGTGGTGGCGCGCGCTCGAAACCTGATGCAGGCACACATCGAGAGCCGTGGCATCCGCTTCGACGTGGCTCCACCGGATCCGGAGCTGGCACTCTTCGCGGACCAGGAGCGACTCCAGCAGATCCTGCTGAATCTTCTCGTGAACGCGTCGAAGTTCACGCCGCCCGGGGGGAGCATTCGCGTATGGACGGAGTCGGACGATTCCATGGTGCAGCTACACGTCGAAGATACGGGAGTGGGGATTCCCGAGGCTCAGCTCGAGCAGATCTTCGAGCCGTTCGTGCAACTCGATCGACTCGCCAACCGCGAATCGCAACAGGGCGTCGGGCTCGGCCTGGCGATCAGTCGCGATCTGGCGCGCAGGATGGGGGGCGACCTGATCGCCACGAGTGAGCTCGGGCAGGGCTCTCGATTCGTCCTGACGGTTCCGCGCGCCGAGCCGGCCGGCTGACGCCCGACCCTCAGGCATCCAGCTCCGCCACTGCCTCTCCTATCCGTGCGACCGCCGCGTCGAGATCGGCTCGCGCCGATGCGAACGAGATGCGCACGCAGCCTTCGCCGCGACTACCGAACGCCGCGCCGTCGATGACGGCCACGCCATGCTCCTCGAGGAGCCGGTTGGCGAAGGCGCGCGAGGTGATCCCTCGCTCAGCCAACAGAGCGGAGAAGTCCGGGAACACGTAGAACGCGCCGCCGGGGAGCGGGCATTCCACACCTGGGAGCGCGTTCAGCCCGCGTACGAGCACATCGCGCCGCTCGCGGTACGCGGCTATCTGCGCCGTCACCATATCCTGCGGTCCGGTGAGCGCGGCGATTCCGGCGCGCTGGACGAACGGCGGCACGCATGTATGGCCGTTGACCGCCATGGTGACTAGCGGCTCGACCCACGGGCGCGGCACCACCAGGTAGCCGAGCCGGTAGCCGGTCATGGCGTACGTCTTGGAGAAGCCGTCGACGAGCAGCGTGCGCGATCGTGCCCCGTCGAAGGCAGCGATCGCGGGCGCGCGATCTCCCTCGAAGACGAGGCGCGAGTAGATGTCGTCGGTGACGACGCGCAGGTCGTGACGTGCTACCAGCCCGGCGAGGCGCGCCATCGCCGCGACGTCGAGCGCGCCACCCGTGGGATTGTTGGGCGAGTTGAGGCAGAGCACGCGCGTGCGCTCCGTGATGCGCCGCTCGATGTCGTCCACATCGGGAGCATTGTGCGCGTCGAGCGCGTAGCCCACCGGCGTGCCGCCGGTGAAGCGCGCCATCGACGGGTAGATCGGGAAGCCGGGGTCGGGGACGAGCACCTCGCTCCCGGGCTCCACCGTCGCGAGCAGCGCATAGAAGACGGCGGTCTTCGCGCTCGGCGTCACTACCACCTGGTCCGCATCGGCGTCGACGCCGCGCGAGCGCACGTCGGCGGCGATCGCCTCGCGCAGCTCGGGCAGCCCCTGAGGTGCCACGTAGCGGGCATCGCCCGCGCGAAGTGCCGCGACCGCTGCCTCCACCGCGTGCGCGGGAGCATCCACGTCGGGCGCGCCGAGCTCGAGGTGCACGATGGAGCGGCCGGCGCGCTCGAGCTCCGTCGCGCGGCGGAAGACATCGAGCGCTCCCTCGCCCGAGAGCTGATCCACGCGCGCGGCGAGTTGCGGGACTTCATCGAGCGCCGCATTGGCGGCGAAGTGCAATGTGTCGGTCATGCGTGCACCAGTGCACGCTAGAGCAGGCTACGGATCCAGCCGCCATCCACGGGGATCGAAGCGCCCGTGGTATAGCTCGCCAGCTCGGAAGACAGGAAAGCTACCATCGCTCCGAACTCCGCCGGCTCGCCAAGCCGACCCATGGGGATCTGCTTCTCCCAGACGGCGTACGCGGCTTCGGGCGTGGTGCCCTGGAGCGACGCGGTGCGCGCGGCGAGCTCCTCGACGCGCGAGGTACGAGTGTAGCCGGGCATCACGTTGTTCACGGTGATCCCGTAGGGTGCGACCTCGTTGGCGAGAGTGCGCGCGAAGCCGGTCACCGCCGCGCGAACGCTGTTGGAAAGGATGAGGTTGTCCACCGGCTGCTTGACCGCGATGGACGTCACGTTGACGATGCGCCCCCAGCGCCGCTCGCGCATTCCCGGGAGCACGCCGCGCACGAGCTCCACCACACTCGTGAGGTTGGTGCGCACTGCATCCTCCCACGCGCTGAACGAGTGCGTCTCGAAGGGGCCGGCGGGCGGCCCGCCGGCGTTGGTGACGAGGATGTCCACGCGACCGAACTCGCGCTCGGCGGCCGAGAGCACGGCGGCTATCCCGTCGGGCGTGGCGACGTCGGCGACGACGTCGACCACGCGCACGCCGCTCGCGCCGCGAATCCCCTCGGCCGTGGCGCGCAGAGATTCCTCTCCGCGCGCACAGAGCACCAGCTCCACTCCTTCGGCCGCGAGCGCTTCGGCGGATGCGCGCCCCAGTCCCTTACTGGACGCGGCGACGACCGCGACCTTCCCTCGTATGCCGAGGTCCATCGTCAGCGCTCCGCTTGCTTGTGGAAGTAGCTGTCGGTGTGGTCGAGCCAGTCCTGGCGGATGGGGCTGAAGATGTCCACGTCGAGCGTGTCCTCGAGCGCCTCGGCCTTGTGCGGAAGGTGTGAAGGGATGTGCAGCACCTCGCCCGCGCGCACGGTCACTTCCTCTTCACCGTTCTCGCCGAGCCAGAACTTGAGAGCGCCCTCCACTATCCAGGTGATCTGCTCGTTCTCGTGGGAGTGTTTGGGAACGATGCACCCTTTGTCCAGGTAGACCTGCGCCAGCATCATGCGGTCGCCGGTGACGAGGCGGCGCGAGAGCTGGTCGGTGACGGTCTCCTTGTGGATGTCGTTCCAGCGAAAGTGGCGGGCGGTGGTGTTCGATGACATGATGGTGGGGCTGGAGGAGTGATTCGCGGAGGTGCGTTGCTTCGCCTGAGCTACGGTAAGCTACTTCGTGGATTGCGAGCTGGCATCGCCCCTTGCGGAACGGCCTTTCCGGGTGGGGATTGGCTCCCCGTTTCGGAGCAGGCGGCCGTGAGCCTCGGCCGGTACCGGGAACGGCAGGGCGGTCGGCGACCGCGGCGAGGAAGCAGGGATGGCCGACCCACGCACGTCCGGCGCTACCTCGACCGGATGTTGACATACCAAGAAAAATTGATACGTTACACCTCATGGCCACCGCTACTCGCACTGCCGCACCGGATCTCGATCGCGCCGTGATACTCTTTCACGCGCTGTCCGACGAGACCCGGCTCTCGATTCTCGAGATGCTCCGGGGTGGGGAGCGCTGCGTGTGTGAGCTGCAGGACGAGCTCGACGCGGCGCAGTCGCGTCTCTCTTTCCACCTTCGCGTCCTGCGGGAGGCGGGGCTGGTGGTGGATCGCCGAGAGGGGCGCTGGTCGTACTACAGCATCGTCCCCGAGGCGTTGGGCGAAGTACACGACATCGCGGTAGCGATGCAGCCGAGGAAGGGCGCGCTACGAGTGCTGCGAAAGGGAGAATGCTGCGGTTGAACGCGTTTTTTTTTTGTGTGCTACTCATCAAGATTTCTTGATCATAGCGAGGCGACCATGACGACCGATGCACGAGAGGATCCAACGAAGGTACCGACCACACTCGAGGAAATCCGCGCCACGGTGCAGGCGCGCTACGGCAGCGCGGCGCAGCGCGTCGCCGAGGGCGCGGCGACCGGCGGCGTCTGCTGCAAGCCGGTCGGGGACAACGGACACTGCTGCGATTCCAAGAGCGAGTCGTGGGACCCCATAACATCCGATCTGTACGAAGCGGGCGAGACGGCGGGCCTCCCCGCCGAGGCGCTGCTCGCTTCGCTCGGATGCGGGAACCCCACGGCGCTCGCCGAGCTTCAGGAGGGGGAGACGGTTCTCGACCTGGGATCGGGCGGCGGCATCGACGTGCTCCTATCGGCGAGGAGAGTGGGACCCTCCGGCAAGGCGTACGGTCTCGACATGACCGACGAGATGCTCGAGCTAGCGCTCGATAACAGGGCGAAGGCCGGTGCCACCAACGTGGAGTTCCTGAAGGGGCACATCGAGAACATCCCGCTTCCGTCGAACACGGTGGACGTGGTCATTTCCAACTGCGTTATCAACCTTTCGGGCGACAAGCGGCAGGTACTGAAGGAAGCGTTTCGGGTACTGAAGCCCGGCGGCCGCTTCGCCGTGAGTGATGTGATCACGCGCGCGGGACTTCCGGACACGGTGAAGGAGAGCATGGCGCTCTGGACTGGGTGCGTGGCGGGCGCTCTGGAAGAGCAGCGGTTCATCGCGCTCCTCGAGGAAGCAGGATTCGAGAGGCCGAGCATCGAGCCGACGCGCATCTACTCCCGCGACGACGCTGCCGCGCTACTCGAGGGCGCCGGCCTCGACGCATCACTCGCCGGCCAGGTCGAGGGCAGGATAATGAGCGGCTTCGTGAGGGCCACGAAGCCCGGTGGCCCCGGAGCAGCCTCGAGGAAGCCGCAGCGGGAGCTCGCTTCGCTCGATCTCGCTAAGACGCCGGCGATGAATGCGATGCGCTCCTGCGGCTGCGAAGCTGATTGTTGTACGTGATGAATGGCAAAGGGAGGGGAATAGCGTTATGTCGAAGGAGTCGAAACCGAGCATCGACAACAGGGAGCCGCGGCTGCGCCGTGCACTCTCCACCGACCTCGCGGCTATAGAAAGGCTTCTGGTAGCCAGCAGTCTTCCACTGGATGGCGTTCGCGAAGCCCTCGACGATTTCGTGGTCGCGGAAACGGGAGACGAGATCGTGGGCGTGGCAGGCCTGGAGAGCTGCTGCGACGATGCACTGCTTCGGTCGGTGGCGGTCGCACCGGAGTGGCGCTCGCAGGGGCTGGGCCGCGCACTCGTGACTCGCATCATCTCGGACGCCGAGGCCCGCGGATGCCGCGCGCTCTACCTGCTCACGAACACCGCGGAGCGCTACTTCCCCAGCTTCGGGTTTCGCCCCATGAGCCGCGATGCGGTGCCCGCGAGCGTGCGCGAGACCGTCGAGTTCAGTTGCGCCTGCCCGCATTCGGCCACGGTGATGTGCCGGGAGTGCGCGTCGGCCGCGTGACGGCGTCCAGCTCGATGTGCGGTGAGCCTCACCGCGCCCGCTCATCGCCCCTCAACGAGTCGCGGGGGAGGGGCGCCGGCGCAACGCGAGATTCCCCAGTCCGCCCGCTACGCCCACCGCGAGCGCAGCGAAGGCGAGCCGTGGATCCTCGAGCAGGCCGAGTCCGAGCAGCGTGTCGAGCGAGTAGCGACCGGGTCCAGTGAGCGCCAGCGCCGCGGCGCCTGCCGCGAAGAGGAGCGGCAGCTCGATGCCGTTGTTCATGGCGAACGCGCCGCCGTTCCAGTGTACCGTGACCATCGCGACGATCATCACCGAGATCATGAGCGCGGGCCCCACCGGCCCGAGCGCTCCGAGTGCCACGAGCAGGCCACTGGCAACCTCGGTGACGGAGGCGACCGTGGCGAAGGCACGCGGCGGGTAGAAGCCGAGCTTCGCCATGCCGTCGCTGGCTCCCTCGAGCCCCGGGCCGTTGAACCAGCCGAAGAGCTTCTGCGCGCCGTGAGCGAACATGTAGAGACCGAGCGTGACTCGCAGGACTAGCAGACCAGCGTCGATCGTGGAATTGAGAAGGAGATCGGAACCGTTCATCGGAGTCATGGGTTGCAGGGTGAGTAGCCAGGTCGCCGTATCGGCGGCTGCGGTGTCTTGCGATAATCCTAGCGATATGCTATGGATGATCTATGGCTAAAAATCCGAAAAATCTGTCTGATCGTCCGTCGTCGCAGGACGATTTCGATGTCGTCTCCGACGTGCTGCGCGCCGTCGAGCTCTCCGCGGCGGGAATAGGGCGATTCGAGCTGAGCGCGCCCTGGGCGATGCGCGTACCCGCAGCGGACCACTTCTCGTTCTACGTCGTGGCGCGGGGGAGCGCCCTGCTGGAGGCCGAGGGGGAAGGGAGCCAGAAAGATCGCGCGGCGATCACTCTTTCGGCGGGGGATGTGGCCGTCCTCGCACACGGACTGGAGCATCGGCTCGAGGACCCGAGCGGGGCCCCTACCGAAACTCACACACTGGGACGGGAGCTCTGCGGCGAGCCGATCGCAGCGAGCCCCATACGCTTCGGCGGTGGTGGGCCCGCGACGACGATCGTGAGTGGCGCCTTCAGCTTCGGGACATCGGCGAAGAGCGTGCTCCTCGAATCGCTGCCGGCGATACTCCATGTGCCGGCGGGCGACCCCGCGATGACGCCGCAGCTGGCGGCCACCGTGCAGCTCATTCTCGCGGAGAGCGCGGCGCCGGGTCCGGGAAGCGTGCTGCTCATGACGCGGCTCGCCGAGATGCTACTCGTGCACGCGCTGCGACTCCAGACGCAGCGCAGCGATAGGACCGGCGAGGGGAAGGGCCAGCCCGGACTGTGTGCGCTCGCCGATCCGCAGATCGGGAAGGCGCTCCGACTCATCCACTCGCGACCCGGCGATCCATGGACTGTCGAGTCGCTGGCGCGGGCGGTCGCGCTCTCGCGATCCGCGTTCGCCGCGCGTTTCGCGTATCTCGTCGGTGAGCCGCCGCTGCAGTATCTCACGCGCTGGAGGATGAACGAAGCCGCCGAGCTTCTCCGACTGGAGGACTCCAGCGTGTCAGTCGTGGCGGAGCGCGTGGGCTACACCAATCCGGCGGCGTTCATGAAGGCGTTCGCGCGATCGCACGGAATCGGGCCGGGATCCTACAGGCGGAGGTATCGCGTGACGCGGACGCCGCCGGGATCGCGAGAACGGAGTCGCACCGTGGATGCCGGCCGGCACCCGATGTGATTTTTACCTTGGGTAGTGAGTAGTATCGGTAGTCGCTGTCGCTGCGCGATGGTCGCGCTGCAGCGGCCGCCTCGCACCCATTCGAGGTGCCATGTATTCGACCTGCATTTTCTGTAATCAATCGCTGGGCACGAACGCGGCGCTCGAGTCTTTCGCGGTGGGGCGGCGTGTGGCGTTCGACGCGGCGAAGGGGCGACTCTGGGTCGTCTGCCGGAAGTGCGAGCGGTGGAACCTCACGCCGCTCGAGGAGCGGTGGGAGGCGGTGGAAGAGGCGGAGCGGTTGTATGCCGACGCGCGGAAGCGCGTGGCGACGGAGCAGATCGGTCTCGCGCGGCTCGCCGACGGGACCGAGCTCGTACGCATCGGCTCGCCGCTCCGACCAGAGTTCGCCGCATGGCGCTACGGCGACCAGTTCGGAAGGCGACGCAGGCGTCAGCTCATCCTCGCCGGCGCCGGCGTGACCGCACTCGGCGGACTCGCCGTGGGCGGTGCCGCGCTGGGCGTCTCCGTCGGCGGCTTCGGTTGGCTGATGGTGCAGCTGGGTCGGCTGGCCATCCAGGGGGGCGACGAGACGATCGTCGCTCGGGTTCCCACCGAGGATGGGACGGTGCTCCCCGTGCGGCGGCGGCACCTCGCGGAGAGCACGCTCGCGCACGCGAGCGACGGCGCGCTCGCCATCGAGCTCCGCTACAAGAACGGGATGTCGCGCTTCGAGGGGCCCGAGGCGATGCGCGTCGCGTCGCTGGTGATTCCGGCAGTCAACCGCTTCGGCGGCTCCAGGGATACCGTTGCCGCCGCGGTGGGTCAGATCGAGGAGACCGGCGGACCCGAGCGCTTCGTGGGACAGCTCGCCCGGCGCGCGAGTGTCATGACCGCTGTGCGCGGGCGCCCGCACCGCTACGGACACAAGGGTCGCATCGGCCAGACGGGACTCTACGGCCTCACGGCGGTGGATCGGCTCGCGCTCGAGATGGCGCTGCACGAGGAGGCGGAGCGTCGGGCGATGCAGGGAGAGCTCGCGGAGCTCGAGCGTGCGTGGCGCGATGCGGAAGAGGTCGCGGCGATCGCCGATGACCTGCTCGTGCCGAGCGGCGTGAGAGCGGCGCTCGACCGCATGCGGGGGAAGTAGCCGGTCCACGCCCGAGCTCGATCGACGCCCGGATCGACGAGAGCGACAGCGAAACTGCACTCTTGCGCGGGCGCCAGGCGATGGACAGTGTAGATCATCCTCGCGGAGGGTTCCATGCTGTCCGCCAACGTCGCCGCGCGCGCGGCCATCCTGCTCCTCGTCGCCGTGGGCAGCGCCACCGCTCAACAGCACGCGGCCGCCGATTCTGCCTCCCTGGGCACCGTCCACTTCCCGACGTCGTGCAGCTCCGTCGTGACTGCGACGTTCGACCGTGGCGTCGCGCTGCTGCACTCCTTCGAGTTCGGCGCGTCGGCGCGCGCGTTCCGCGAGGTTCTCGCATCCGACTCCGGGTGCGCGATGGCGTACTGGGGTATCGCTCTGGGCGACTGGGGCAACCCGATGGCAGCCGGGAATCGCGCCGCCGCGCAGCTCGAAGCCGGGCGTACGGCGGCCGACAGCGGTAGACGGCTAGGCGCGCGTGCCACCGATCGCGAGCGCGGCTACATCGCCGCGGTCGCCCGGCTCTACGACGACTACCAGCACAGCGCCCAGGCGGCGCGCGTGGATGCGTACGAGCGGGCGATGGCCGACGTCGTGGAACGTGAGCCGGCCGACACCGAGGCGAAGATCTTTCACGCGGTAGCACTCGTCGCCTCCGCGTCGCCCACGGACAAGACGTACGCGCGGCAGCTGAGCGCGGGCGCGACACTCGAGGCGCTCTGGAAGGCGCAGCCGAACCATCCAGGCCTCGCGCACTACATCATCCACGCCTACGACTACCCGGAGCTGGCGCCGAAGGCCGAAGCGGCTGCGCGGCGCTACGCGCTCATCGCTCCCGCCGCGGCGCACGCGCTGCATATGCCGTCGCACACCTTCACCCGAGTCGGTGAATGGAGCGCGTCGGTGGAGACGAATCGTCGCTCCATCGCCGCCGCTTCGAGCGCCGGGTCGATCGCGGAAATGCTGCACGCGTCGGACTACGTCGTGTACGCGCTCCTCCAGATGCGCCGCGTCGACGAAGCGCGCGCGGTGCTCGACTCGCTCCCCGCGCTCGCCGCGCGGTTCGATCCGAATGCAGTCACCGGTGCCGCGCCGGGTTCGGCGGGGTTGTTCGCGCTCGCGGCGATCCCCGCGCGCTACACGCTCGAGCGTCGCGACTGGGAGGCCGCGGCCCGGCTGGAGCCGCGCGCGACGAAGTTCGGATGGACGGACGCGATGACCTACTTCGCTCGCGCGTTGGGTGCGTCGCACACCGGCGACTCTGCCGTTGCGCGCGCATCGATCGACTCGCTGGCCTCGATCGAGAGCCGTCTGCGAAAGGCCGGCGAGGGGTACTGGGCGGAGCAGGTGGCCATCCAGCGGCTCGACGCAATGGCGTGGCTCGAGCGAGCGAACGGTCGCGCCGATGCCGCGCTCGCCACGATGCGCGAGGCCGCCAGGCGCGAGGACGCGACCGAGAAGTCCGCGGTTACCCCGGGGCCGCTGGCGCCCGCGCGCGAGCTGCTCGGCGACATGCTCCTCGATCTCGGGCGGCCCGCTGAGGCGCTCGCCGAGTATCGCGCCGCGCTCCTCAGGGAGCCGAACCGATACCACACGCTCGACGGCGCGCGGCGGGCGGCGTCCGCCGCAGGCGATCGTGCCGCGGAAGCGAGCTACGCCAGCCGGCTGCGCGCGCTCACGAGCGAGTGACCGTGGCCCTGCCTGACGCTTCCCCTCCCAAGGGAAGGCCACGCGTGGCGAGAACCCTCCTTGCGCCCACTAACTTTATAATGTAAAGTACTTGCCAGCTCTGCCACGCCCGCAGCAGCAGCCGGGGAGACGATCTCTGAACCACTGTCGGAGGAAACGATGAAGAAGGACGGGAACGCCTACCGATTCGCCACCGGCCTCGCGATCGCCGCGATCGCGGTGATCCTCGGCCTGGGCTATCCCGCGAGTCCGCCGCTGGAGCTCGTGGGCCTCAATGGCATGTTCATCGTTCTCTTCGCCGGGTCGGCGTCGTTGTTCCGGCGCGCGGAGCGGAAGTGACGAACATCGCGAGCATCATCAGGCGCGTGACCGGCGCCGCGAAGAACGCCGTCGTGTGGGGCGCCGCCTGGTTCCTGCTGGGAATGGGTGTCTTCGGCGTAGCTAACCTCACCGGTGTCGGCCCCGCTGATGTCTCTCTGCTGGATGCCATCGGGATGAGTATCCGGGTAGGGGTCATGGGTGGCATCACCGGCGGAGCCTTCTCCGCGTTCATCGGCACCTTCTACCGCGGACGACGACTGTCGGAGATCAACTGGCTGCGCTTCGGCATCGGGGGCGCAATCGTTGGAGGCTCGTTCGTGGGCGCGTTCCTGGTATCCGCCAACGTGCTTTCCGGCGACGGACTCCCCGCGCTGCGGGACATCCTCGACGACATCGTCATCGGTACGGGCTTCGGTGGTGCCACCGCGGCCGCCACGATGTGGCTCGCGCAACGCGGGGAGCGAGTGTCGGGCGGGAGCGAGTACGAGCTCGAGCATCGCGACGTCGAGCGGCTGAAGGAGTCTGATCCCCTGGCGGAGCTGGAAGCGCGAGTCGCGCGGCAGCGCGAGCGCGGCGCCTCGGGCCGCTAGTCGAGCGCTCCACTCGATCCCGCCTGGCGGGAGGAGGGGTGGAAAGTCCGGTCGGTCTCGCTCCTCGCAGCTGACTTTTGCGGCACTCTCCCAGTGCTCGCGCACCGCTACGGACGCTTTCGGGCGGTGGCGGACGAGCTGCAGAACTGATTCGCGCGCGCCGAGTTACCATGCACGATACCCTCACCACGCTCATCGCCCACTACGGCTATTACATCGTGTTCGCTCTGGTAGCGGTCGAGAGCTTCGGCATCCCGCTCCCCGGAGAGACATCGCTCGTGACCGCGGCCGCATTCGCCGCGCTTGGCAGGATGAGCCTGGAGCTCGTCATCCTGGCCGCGGCCGCGGGCGCGATCCTGGGCGACAACGCGGGCTACTGGATCGGCAGGAAGGGCGGGATCGCGCTCGTACGGCGCTACGGCGCCCGCTTCGGGCTGGACGACGAGAAGCTCGATCGGGCGCGCGGTTTCTTCGCGCTGCACGGGGCGAAGACGGTCTTCATCGCCCGCTTCGTGACGTTGCTTCGAAGTTGGGCCGCGGCGCTCGCTGGAGTGAGCCGCATGAGCTACCGAAGGTTCATGCTTTGGAACGCGCTCGGTGGCGTGACGTGGTCCGCGATCTTCGGAGCGCTCGGATATCTGTTCGGCCGTAACCTGCCCAGGCTGGAGAAGTACGTGGGGCAGTTGAGTCTCGGCCTCGTGCTGCTCCTCGCGCTCGGCGTCGTCGTCCTCTTAGGACTGCGCTGGTTCCGCGGACACGAGGAGCGTGTGAGCGAGCGGCTCCGCGCGGGGTGGTGCGGCATCACCAGTGCGACGCGCTTCGCCCGGATCCGCGCGCAATACCCACGCACCTGGGCGTTCGTGGCCGCGCGCTTCAGCCGCGGCGAGTATCTGGGGCTGCATCTCACCATCGGCTTCGTTGTCAGCGCCGCGGCGCTCTGGCTCTTCGCGGGCGTGACCGAAGATGTCATCCATCACGACCCGCTCACGCTCGTGGACATGCAGCTCGCGTACTGGTTCCGCTCGCACTCATCGCCGGTGCTGGACCGCGTGGCGCTCCTGGTAACGGAGATTGGCTCGCCGGCCGCGGTCGGGGTGCTCATGGTGATCGTGGCGTTCTGGCTGGCGTTGCGCCGCCGCTGGATCCCGCTCGCGGGGTGGCTGTCGGCGAACGTGGGTGGGTTCCTGCTTTCCGAGGGGGTCAAGCGGCTCATCCAGCGTCCGCGGCCGCCGGGAGCAGTGGAGTTTCTACATGCTACCCCATTGGGCATCAGCTTCAGCTTCCCGAGTGGACACGCCATCGGATCGCTCATCGCGTACGGCATGTTCGGCTACCTGCTAGTGGCGTTCTGGCCGCCGGCGCGCAGACACGCGGCGGTCACGGCCGCTACGACCATTGCGCTCATCGTGGCCATCGGCCTCACGCGACTCTACCTCGGGGTGCACTACCTGAGTGACGTGATCGGCGGCTTCGCGGCCGGCGCTGTGTGGCTGAGCGCGTGCGTCACCGGTGTCGAGATCGCGCTCCGGCAGAGGGGGATAGCGCCGTGGGAAGTGGGCCTGGCCAGAGACGAGGCGGTGTGAGCGCCGCGCTGGCACGGTCGCGCTCCACGCGGGGAGGCCGGACACCGACGCTCGGCCTGCGCGAGAACTGGCGGCAATTCGCGCTCCTCGTCCTCATCAACGCCTTCGTCGGCGCGATGGTCGGGCTCGAGCGAACGGTACTCCCGCTCCTCGGAGAGCGCGAGTTCGGCCTCGTCTCGCGCACCGCAGCGCTCTCGTTCATCGCGACCTTCGGCGTCGTGAAGGCGCTCGCCAATTTCGCCGCGGGTCGGCTCGGCGACCGCTACGGACGCAAGCAGGTCCTCGTTGCCGGCTGGCTCTTCGCGCTCCCCGTGCCGCTCATCGTCATCTGGGCCCCGAGCTGGGGGTGGATCATCTTCGCCAACGTGCTTCTCGGCATCAACCAGGGGCTCGCGTGGTCCATGACGGTGATCATGAAGATCGACCTCGTGGGTCCCAGGCAACGAGGGCTCGCGATGGGACTCAACGAGTTCTCGGGCTACCTCGCCGTTGCGCTCAGCGCGCTCGCTACGGGAATCATCGCGAGTCGCTACGGCCTGAGGCCGGAGCCCTTCTACCTCGGGATCGCATTCGCCGCGTCGGGGCTCGCGCTGAGCGTGCTCTTCGCGCGCGATACGACGGGACACGCGCACGCCGAGGCGCGATCGCACGCGCCAGACGAGACGGATGCGGTGCGAGTCGGCGCGGCAGCGGCTGGTGCTTCGGAAGCGTCACCGAGTATGCGCGAGCTCCTCGCGCGCGGAACGTGGCGCGATCCGGCGCTCGCCAGCGCGAGCCAGGCCGGTCTGGTCAACAACCTGAACGACGGACTCGCGTGGGGCCTCTTCCCGCTCTTCTTCGCCGCCGCGGGACTATCGCTGCGACAGATCGGCGTGCTCGCCTTCATCTACCCGGCCACCTGGGGCTTCGTGCAACTCGGGACCGGCGCGCTCAGCGACCGCTGGGGAAGGAAGCGGCTCATAGCCGGCGGGATGCTCCTGCAGGCCGCGGCACTCGCCTCGATGGTCGTGTGGCACGGCTTCGAGCCGTGGCTCGCCGCCGGCGCCGCGCTCGGCGTGGGGACGGCGATGGTCTACCCGACACTTCTTGCAGCCGTCGGCGACGCGGCGCACCCGGGCTGGCGCGGCTCCGCGGTAGGGGTCTATCGCCTCTGGCGCGACCTCGGCTACGCGGTAGGCGCAGTGGTGGCGGGAGCGCTCGCGGATCTGTTCGGGATCGGCGTCGCCATCGGTGTCGTGGCAGCGTTGACTGCCGCGTCAGGACTCGGCGTGATGCTCCGCATGCCGGAGACGCTACGGCGGCACTCCCACTGAGGCGCGCGTCACACCGACGGCTGCTGGATGATGCATCCGATCTCCCGCGTCGAAAAAAACGACGCCCCGCCGGAGCTCCGGCGGGGCGTCGTCTGGCTGTCACTACTCAGTAGCCCGGGTTCTGCGAGAGTTTCGATACGTCCCTCTCACGCTGCGGAATCGGGTAGAGGACCTGGTACGCGCGTTCTTCGGGAAGCCCGAGTGTAGCGACGGTGAGGCCGTTGCGGTTGAGATCCGACCAGCGGTCGCCCTCGAAGGCGAGCTCCACACGCCGCTCCTGGAGGATCGCGTCGACCACCTCGGCCTGCGTGTTGACGTCGGTGCCGAAGATGTGCGGGTCGATATGCGCCCGCACGCGAAGCTTGTTGTACTCGTCCACTGCGTCCTCCAGCTTTCCCTGGCGCGCCAGTGCCTCGGCCCTGATCAGGATCACTTCGGCGAAGCGGATGACGTGGGGATGCTCCGCGCCCAGCGAGGTGGGGTACTTCGACCCGAAGGCACGGCCGGATCCATCGTAGCTTATCGACCACGCCTTGCGAGCATCGCCTGCCTCATAGCTGTCTATCAGATCGGGGAGCGGGGCGATCTCGCGGCGTCCGCCCCACGGGCTCCCCTTCGCGAGGTAGAGGTAGCCGAGGTAGGTGGCATCTTCGGCCGTGAAGATGACGCGGAAGATGTCTTCCGGGGTGTCCGAACCGTTCGCGGTGAACAGGTTAGCGTACTCCGGAGCGAGCGTGTAACCCATGGCCGCGACCGAGTCGGCGGCGCGTTCCGCTCCCTCCCAATCCTTCTGGTAGAGCCGCACGCGGGCCTGCAGAGCCTTCACGGCGCCGACCGTCCCCTGCCGCGTGTTGCTCTCATCGGTGATGAGCTGCTCGGCCTGCGTCAGATCGGCGTTGATCTGGTTGTAGACGGCAGCCGTGCTGGCGCGCTCTATCTTCGATGCCTCGTCAATGTTCGTAACCGGCTCCGTGACGATCGGTACGTCGCCCCACAGCTTCACGAGATTGTGGTAGTGCAGCGCCCGGAGGAAGTGCGCCTCGCCGATGATCTGGTCGCGCTCCGTATCGCTGAGGAGGGGGACGGGGGGCACCTTGGCGATGATCTCGTTCGTCCGGTTGATGCCGTCGTATATAGCCTCCCACATGAGCGCGATGTCGCCGTGAGTGGACTTCAGCCTGTTCGCGCCAGCATCGGCGTACGTGCTGTATGTCCCCGTGTGCGACACGTTATCGGCCGAGAGGTCTCCGTAGATCACGAAGTCCTCTCCATAGTACGAGAGACTCTGTAGCGCGTCGTACGCGCCGTGCAGCGCGGCACGCGCGCTGGGCCCGTCGACTATCGCCCTGCCGCTGGCGATCTCGTTCGTCGGCTTCACGTCCAGAATCGATCCGCAGCCGGCGGCGAGCATCGCCAGCAGTACTGGCATGCAGGCGCGGATGTTCAGATGTCTAGTCATCGGTGTCTGCCTTTCGCCTCGGGTCATGGGTGGCTCACCAGTCGCTCTTGATCCCGATCATCCACGAGCGTGCGAGCGGGTAGGCGTAGAAGTCGGTGCCGAGTGAGATGTTGGCGTTTCCGCCGGCGCTGTTCACATCGGGGTTGTAGCCGGAGTACTTGGTCCAGGTGTGGAGGTTACGCCCCGAGATGTAGATCTGGGTGTTCCGAGCGCCGGCCGCGCCGGAGATGCGCGCGGGGAGCGTGTATCCCAGCGTGAGCTCCTGGAGGCGGACGTACGATCCATCCTCGATCGAGCGCGAGGAGACCATTCGCGAGCCCGACTCGTCATCGGCGCTCGCCCGCGGCACGTTGGTGATGTCGCCCGGCTTCTGCCAGCGATTCATGACCGACGCCAGCTTGTTGTCGTAGTAGTAGCCGCCGTCGTTGGCGTACAGGTACAGGGCGTTGTAGATCTGGTTGCCCTGGTTGAACTGGAGGAAGCCGCGCAACTGCACACCCTTGAACGAGAACGTGTTCGTCAGGCCGCCGAAGTATTTCGGGTGGGGGCTGCCGACGATCATCCGGTCTTCCGCGGTGATCTCGCCGTCGCCGTCCCGGTCGAAGAACATCGCGTCGCCGGTCTCCGGGTCGACGCCCAGGAACTTGAAGGCGTAGAAGGCGCCTAGCGGCTGACCCACCTCCACGCGATTGATCCCGGATCTGCCGGACGTGAATGGCTCGCCGTTGTAGAGCCCCGTCACCTTGTTCTTGTTGTGGGCGACGTTGAACTCCGTGCGCCACTCGAAGCCATCGCCCGCGGCGGAGCGGATGTTGACCGTCGAGAGCGCGAGCTCGAAGCCACGGTTCTCGATGCCGCCGATGTTGTCCCAGATGGACGAGTAGCCGGTCATCGATGGGATCGGACGCGAGACGAGCAGATCGGACGTCTTCTTGTGGTAGTAGTCGGCGATGATGCCGAGGCGGCCGTCGAAGAGCTCCCAGTCGAAGCCGACATCGAACTCGCGGGTGCTCTCCCACTTGAGGTCGGGGTTCGACAGACGCTTCGGAGCGGTGCCGGGGAGACTGCCGTAGTTGCCGCTCCCGAACGCGCCGAGGGATGCGAAGTAGTCGGAGATCCCCTGGTTGCCGCTGAAGCCGTAGCTGGCGCGAAGCTTCAGGCTGCCCAACCGCCGCCCGAAGTCTCCGAGGAAGGGCTCATCGCTGATCAGCCAGCCGACCGATGCGGCGGGGAAGACGGCATATCGATGGTTCTCGCTGAAGCGCGACGAGCCATCGGTACGGAGACTGGCGGTGAGGAAGTAGCGGTCACGGAGCGAGTAGTTCGCGCGGCTGAAGAACGAGGCGAGGTTGTTGCCGGTGCTGCCACCATCGAACTCCGTCACGTTGGCGGCGTTGCCGACGTAGCGGAACTGGTCGCTGCTGAAGCCCTCGCCCCGGATGAAGTTGTACTCCCACTTGTTCCACTCTGCGCTGGTGCCGCCGGTGAGCGTGAGCCGGTGCTCATCGGCGATCGACTTCTCGTACGTGAGGAAGCTCTCGAGTACGTAGCGATTACCCATGCTGTAACCCGACTTCGCCACGCCTCCGGCACCCGATGCGTAGTGCCCCTCGACGAGCGGCGACTGCCACTGCAGCTCGCGCAGGTTCATCAGGTCGGCCCCCACACGCCCATGGAGCGTGAGGCCATCCGTGATGGCGAACTGCGCCTCCACGCTCCCCAGCGCCCGGTCGCTGATCGCCGGCGAGTTGTTGTACTCGGCGAGCGCGACGCTGTTGGGGTATTCCAGGCCGTCGCCGGTGCCGGTGTAGGCACCGTCATCCGCGCGTCGCAGCGGGACGTTCGGCGGGTTGCCCAGCGCATTGGTCACCGGCCCCGATGTGGTGTTGTCACTGAAGACCCGGGAGTTCCTCTCCCGCGAGAGTGCGATCGACGACTTGAGCGACAGCCGGCTGGTCGGGTCGAAGTCCATGTTCAAGCGCGTGGAGGCGCGGTTGTACGCCGAGCCGATCACGATCCCCTTCTGGTCGAAGTACGAGCCGGAGAGGTGGTAGCGGAGCCGATCGCTCCCGCCGCCGATGCCCAGGCTGACATCGCGAATCGGAGCCGTCCTGTAGATCTCCGACTGCCAGTCGGTGTAGAACTGGTCGTTGACGCCCGGCGTGTACCCCCACTCGTCGGGGTCGTAGCCATCATTCCTGAAGGCCTCACCCATGAACTCCACGTACTGCTCGGCGTTCAGCATGGGGACCGTCTTGGAAACCTTCTGCCACCCCGTGTAGGCGCTGACGTTGAAGCTCGCCTTGCCGGCCTGGCCGCGCTTCGTCGTGATCATGACCACGCCGTTGGATGCGCGTGATCCGTAGATCGCCGCTGCCGCCGCGTCCTTCAACACCGTGATGGACTCTATCTCGTCGGGGTTGAGGCCCGTCACTCCCGTGAGCGTCTGTCCTCCCATGTCCAACTGGGAGAAGTCCTCGGACTGGATGGGAACCCCGTCCACCACCCAGAGCGGCTGGTTGCCGGCGGAGAGCGACGACGCACCGCGGACGCGCACGGTGATCGCGTTGCCGGGGTTGCCTGCGTTCTGGAGCACCTGCACACCGGGCGCCTTGCCCTGCAGCGCTCCGTCCACGCCGGCGATCGGTGCGTTGGCGATCTCCGCTCCGCTCACCGTGGCGACGGCACTCGTGACATCGGCCCGGCGGCTGGTGCCGTAGCCCACCACCACGATCTCGCCGAGTGTCGTGGCCACCGCGGAGAGCCGGAAGTCGGCCACGATCGTGTCGCCGGCGGCGGCGTCCAGCCTGCGCTCCGCCGGTGCGAAGCCGATCCGCTGCGCACGCAGATGGATGGCGCCGGCGGGAATTCCGCTGAACGTGTATCGGCCATCGGAGTCGGTGAGCGTACCGCGCGTCGTCCCGACCACCTGGACCTGCGCGCCGACGACCGGTTGTTGTGACGCCGAGTCGGTGACGGCGCCTCGGATGACTACCGTCCCTTGTGCGGCCGCGGTGCGTGGTGTGCCGGGGAGCAGCAGCAACCCGACCCAGAGCGCCGTGAGCCATGCGTAACCTGCGATTCTCATCTACGAGCCTCCCGTCCGTGGGGAACCGAATGGGCGAGCGCGATCCGTGTGATCCGCTCGTCCAGGAGAAACTGGGAAACCGTGTCACCCTCCAGGCAGAGCGGTGCACCTGGTCGGGGTAGAGCGTGCTGCCGGCGGGCGGCAGGTTGGGGGTGAGAAGCTGGGCGTGAGAGTGCGCCCTGCTCGTCGGTGCCGCTCGATGGTGCGGCGATCCGACGAGGTCACATCGGGAATCGAGGACGCCTCATCTGGCCCGTCTGCCGAAGAGGAGCCCACGCGTACGTCCGGCGTCCACCGTCATGCCCACGACGCGGCCGCCGCGTCGCTGGAAGGCGAAGCGCAATCCATCAGCGGTGAAGGCATCGGTGCCGGTGGGTACGAGGTCGACCGGCTTCGCGCGCCTGCGGTGCAGCACGAGTCTCCCTCCCTCGACCGCGACGGTGTACGTCGCCCCGATCTCATCGCTGTCGTACGTTCCGGCGTAGCGGGCGAGCATGGCCGCATCGAGAGTCGGTGCCACCGTGCCCGCCGGCTCGGCCGTCTCCGACCGGCTTTCTTCCTCCGCTGGCCCGAGCTGGTCGGCGAGGTAGATGTCGGCTACGCGGCGCGCCAGGCGCGACGGATTCGCATCGCTCCTGTTGCACAGGCAGGCGACGGAGAAGCGCTGCTCGGGGAAGCGCAGGAGCTCCGCCCGGTAGCCGACCCACGAGCCGCCATGGCTGACCGTGGGAAGTCCGCGATAGGGCTCGATACGCAGACCGAGCGCGTAGGTGAGGCGGCTGCCATCGTTCAGAACCGCGGTCGTCTGCATCGCCTCGAGCGCTCGTCTACCCCCCACCTGCGCCGTGTAGAAGTTCTCGTCCCAGCGCAGCAGGTCTTCCACCGAGGTGTTCACCGCGCCGTCGCCGGTCTGCTCGTAGTTCGACATGTCGACCGCGAAGCCGCCATCCGAGCGCGGCGAATATCCCGTGGCCCGATTCGCTATGATCGCGGTATGGTCGTTGTTGAAGCGCGTGTGACGCATTCCGAGCGGTGCGAAGATGTGCTCATGCGCATACGCCGCGAGCGATTTCCCGCTCGCCCGCTCTACGATGACCGAGAGGAGGAAGAAGCCCGAGTTGCTGTACAGATACTGCTCGCCGGGCCGGAAGTTGAGCGCCCGTTGCCGTACGATCAGGTCGAGCGCCTCGGCGCCGGTCGTGAAGTCGGCATCGTCGAATCCGGCGAGCGACCAGAGCGTGAGGTAGTCGCGCAGCCCGCTGGTATGAGTGAGGAGATGGCGGATGGTGATGCGGCTTCCGTAGTCGGGGAGCTCCGGCACGAAGCGGCGCACGTCGTCATCCAGGGAGAGCACGCCCTTCTCGGCGAGCAGCACGATGCTCATCGCCGCGAACTGCTTCGACGTCGAACCGATGTCGAACACCGTCTGCGGGGTGATCGCGATCCCGTGCTCGAGGCTCGCCATGCCGTAGCCGCGGGCGTGGATGATCTCCGAGCCTCTGTACACGGCGACCGCGCAGCCGGGGGAATCCGTCCGGTCCCACGGCATGAACAGCGAGTCCACCCGCGCCGTGAGCCGAGTATCGGACTGCCCGCGCTGCTGCTGCCCGATTGCCTGGGCGCTGGTGATCGCGAGGAGGATCGGAGCGAGCACGAGCAGGCGGGCACGCATTCCACCGAGGTACCGCACGAGCATGGTCAGAATCCTTCGCTGAGGGTGGTGAGCCATCGGTCGGTAGTCGAAGCAGACGCCCGTCATCGCGTGCCCGGGTCCGCACTGTCGTGTGTGTGTGCACCGCCGTCGTGCAGGCGGCGGGATTCCTCGATCGGTGAATCGTTGCGCGCGACTCCGGTAGCTTTGCCGCCGGCCCGCGAGCAGGGCTCAGGTCAGACCCTGGAGTCGTCCACGCTCGCCGGCCTCGGTGATGATGCGGCGCAGACGTTCCGCCGCATTCCGCCAGTTCACCTGGGTGGCGTGTTCCGCCGCATCAGCATCGCCGCTCTCGAGGGCGCGGATGATCGCCTCGTGCTCGGCCACTGAAACGGCGGTCTGGTCCATCGTGGCATTGGTGTAGAAGCGCTCGTAGCGATCTGCCTGCGGTTTGACGCCGTTGTAGAAAGCCTTCACTCGCGGCCCTGCGGCCCGGTCGACGTAGAGCTGATGAAACTCGAGATCGAGGTCGTTCGTGCGGTTGTACCGAGGAGGCTTTTCCCGCGATGCCGTGAGCAGCTCGGCGTTGATTCGGGAGAGCTCAGCGGTGAGTTGTGCTCGCTCCTCGGATGGCAGCGCGGCTGCGGCTCGCACCGCGACTCCCTCGATCGCCCCAACGAGGTGGAAGAGATCGAGCCCATCCTGGAGGGTCAGGGCCGCGACGCGGGTGCGGGAGTACCGGCCGCGCGCGGTGTTTTCGACGAAGCCCAGCTCCTGGAGCCGCTGTAGCGCGATGCGCAGATACGAACGGGGGACGTCGAGCAGCACGGCGGTCTCCGTTTCAATGATCGGCGCGCCGGGCGCCAGCGCTCCCGTCACGATGAGGTCGCGCACGCGCTCGAAGGCGCTCCTGACCAGCTCGCTTCGCTGGCCACGACTGCGGCGGGATTGGGTCTTCGCGGGCATTCATCCCCATGGCTAGCATGTGCTTCGGCTATTGTGCCAATCCTTGTGATAATATTGGCACAATAGCACAGCTTGGCAAGCGGACAGTCCGGGCTGGACCCGATCCGCAGCCCGGTCATCGCGGTGAACGGCTGCTCGTCACCCTCCGCCGGATCGCGTAGACTCCTCTACAGAGGGATCGTAGTTTTCGACGTCTCACACTGCCGGGAGACGACTTCCGGCCTTCGATCAGGACGTAGGGACGACCCTACGACTTCCGTGGAGGCGGACATGGCCTGGGTCGTTCTCTTCGTCGCGGGATTGTTCGAGGTCGGCTGGGCCATCGGGCTCAAGTACACCGAAGGCTTCACCCGCCTCTGGCCAACCGTCGGGACGCTGATATCGGTAGTGGTGAGCATGGGCCTCCTCGGCGTCGCGCTTCGCACGCTCCCCGTCGGGACCGGATACGCGGTGTGGACCGGGATCGGCACGGTAGGCACTGTCGTACTGGGGATCATCCTCTTCCGCGAACCGGCAACCGCGGCCCGCCTCTTCTGCATCGCGCTGATCGTCGCGGGTATCGTGGGCCTCAGGCTCGTCTCGGCGCCGCCCGCATCGTGAGCGGGATCGGGCGCCTACGGTACGATCGCGATTCCTCGGAGGGCGAAGCGGGCGCCGCGCACCAGCTCTCGCGGTCCCGCGGCAGCAGGAACCGCCGAAAGTCCGGACGCATTGGTGGAGCGATGGCACAGCACGTTACGGCGTCGATTCGGAAGAGCCGCTCACGTTGCTCATGTTCCCGTCACGATGCGCAGGAGGCGAATGGACAAGCGCGTGCAATTCGACTTCGAGGTAGAGTTTCTCAACGGCGGCGGTCTCCAGGGCCAGGATTTTCGACTGGACATCGAGGGCGACGGGATCGCTGACCAGGAGCTGGCCGACTACATAGTGCGCGACCTGCGGCTCCTCATGGCCGGCTCGGTTCGCATTCTGAACAAGGCGATCATCGACGAGCCGCACAAGCGAACGGGGTCACCTGTGCGCTCCGCATCGTCGCTCCTCGCGCCGAACGGCGAGGTGGCTGCCGCACACGAGCTGGTCGATCTCAGTCATACCATCGAAGCGGGGATGATCACCTATCGGGGACTGCCCGCGCCCATAGTCTGCGACTTCCTGAGCCGCGCGGACTCTCGCGCGCACTATGCGCCGGGCACCGAGTTCCAGATCGGTCGCATCGAGATGGTGGGCAATACCGGCACCTATCTGGACAGTCCGTTCCATCGTTTCGCCGACGGCAAGGATCTCTCCGAGCTGGAACTCTCCCGGTTGACGGAGCTACCCGGGGTCGTCGTGAGAGTGACCGGCATGGAGGGGGAGGGGGAGGGGGAGGGACGCGCGATCGCGCGCTCTGCGATTGCCGCTACGGAAGTGCGAGGGAAGGCCGTCCTGATCCATACCGGATGGGCGGCGCACTGGCGCACGGATCGCTACTTCGAAGGGCATCCCTTCCTCACGGAAGATGCGGCGCTCTACCTGCGTGATGCCGGCGCCGTACTGGTGGGGATAGACTCGCTGAACATCGATGACACGGACGACGCTCGGCGCCCGGTGCACACTACGCTCCTCGGTGCGGAGATCCCGATCGTGGAGCATCTCCGTGGGCTCGAGGCGTTGCCGATCACGGGCTTTCGCTTCTCGGCCGTCCCCGTCAAGGTCAGAGGGATGGGAACGTTCCCGGTGCGGGCGTACGCCGTGATCCAATGAGCAGCGCACTATCGAGACATTGCAGATGCAATGAGGAGCACGGCGAGCTTCCGACGGCCGCCCCGCCGGCGCGGTCTGCACTGCTTCGGTAGTCGAGCTCCAGGAAACCCACCCATGTACATCCCGCGAACGAATATCGAAGAGCGGCCGGAAGTGCTCGCGGCCTTCATCCGCGCGCATCCACTCGCCGTGCTCGTGAGTGCTGGCCCGACGGGCGAGCTCTGGGCGACACACCTTCCCCTGGTCTACGATTCCACCCGGGGTCCACACGGCACGATCGAGGGCCACGTAGCGCGCGCCAACGCACACCACGAGCTGGTGCGCGCGGCCGCGGCGCAGGCGCCCGGAGCGCCACCGCGGGAGTCGCTGGTGATCTTCACCGGGCCCGATGCCTACATCACGCCCACATGGTATCCGGGGAAGACGGTGCACGGTCGCGAGGTGCCAACCTGGAACTACATAGCCGTCCACGTCTATGGCACACTCCGCCTGCACGATGACCCGGAATGGCTCCTCGCCCACGTCGCGCGCCTGACCGACCAGAGCGAAGCCGCACGGCCGGACCCGTGGGCGGTGTCGGACGCGCCGGCAGACTACGTGGCCCGGAAGCTCGGCGCGATCGTCGGCGTCGAGCTCGAGGTCACGCGACTGGAGGGCCGGTGGAAGATGAGCCAGAACCGGACGCAGGAGGATATCGACGGCGTGGTCGAGGGGCTGAGAGCCTCCGAGCGCCCGATGGATCGGGAAGTGGCGACGATAGTCGAGGAGCGGCGCCCGAAGCGACCGTAACGCCTGGTGTGCCGTAGCGCGGCGTTCAGCTCGGGGGACTGGGAGCGCACTCGGTGATCGGGGCGGTGGGCACGCAGGAGTCCATGATGCAGGCGATCCACTCCACTCGCGCCGGCGGCCATGTCGGCTTCGTAGGGGTGACGCATGGCGTCACGACTCCGGGCGGAGAGTTGTTCTACTCCAATCGATGATCGGCGCCCCCACCCTTGCGGATGCGCTGCGTGGGATGACGATCGGGATGACGTGGTGCTCCCACGCCTAGTGCGTGCGAGTATAGTTACTCGACCATGCCCATCCCCATTGGTGCAGCCGCCTCGCTCGACGCCCGCGACGTGCGTGTCGTCTTCGGTGGTGTCATCGCCGTCGACCAGGCGAGCCTCCACGTGCCGAGCGGCCGGTGCGTCGCGCTCGTGGGCGAGAGCGGGGCGGGGAAGACCACGCTCCTCCGCTGCTTCAACCGCATGGTCACCCCATCGGCTGGTACGGTGATGGTGGGTGGGATCGACGTTCTGCGCGAGCCGCCGGCGGAGCTGCGACGTCGCATCGGCTACGTACCGCAGCAGGGCGGACTCCTCCCGCACTGGACGGTGCTCCGCAACGCGGCGCTGGTGCCGACGCTCCTCGGCCACGCTGACGCCGCCGCGGCGGCACGAACCGCGCTCGATCTCGTCGGACTTCCCGCCGCCGGGTACGCGAAGCGATTCCCGCACGAGCTCTCCGGCGGCCAGCGGCAGCGCGTCGCGCTCGCGCGAGCCATCGCGGCTCAACCGGGCGTGCTGTTGATGGACGAGCCCTTCGGTGCTCTCGACGCCGTGAGCCGTTCGGAAGTGCGTGCCCTCTGCGCCCGACTGCAGCGCGAGCTCGGCGTGACGACGCTGCTCGTCACTCACGACCTGCTCGAGGCGGAGTTCCTCGCCGACGAGCTGGTGGTGATGCGCGCCGGCCGAATCGAGCAGCGTGGCACTCTCGACGCGATGCTCGCCGAGCCGGAGACGCCCTATGTAGCCTCGCTTCTCGATCGCGCGCTCGCGGGCGCGAGGCGGAGGGAGCACGCGTGATGCGTCGCGCCAGGAACGGCACCGTCGCGCTGTGCGCCGTGCTGTTCGCCTCGACCTGCGCCCGAGTCGTGAGCGCGCAGGAGCAGCGGGTGAACCCGCCGGTGGTCGTCGCCTCGAAGCCGTTCGGCGAGTCGTTCATCCTCGCCGAGCTGTTCGCGCAACTCCTCGAGTCGCGCGGCATTCCCGTCGAGCGGAAGCCGGGGCTCGGGAGCACGGAGATCCTCATCGGTGCTCTGCGCTCGGGTGCGGTCGACGTCTACCCGGAGTACACCGGCACGGGGCTCCTCGCGATCCTGCACGACACGCTGCCTCGAGAGGCACTCGCCGATGCGCGCCGCGTGTACGCGCACGTCGACAGCTCCTTCCAGGCGCGCTGGGGGATGCGCTGGCTGCCGCCACTGGGCTTCGAGAACACGTACGCCATCGCCGTGCGCCGTGAGACCGCCGATCGCTACGACCTTCACACTCTGAGCGACCTCGCGCGCGAGGGTACACACCTCACCGCCGGTTTTACTCCCGACTTCATCGGCCGGCAGGATGGACTCGCGGGGCTCGTGCAGGCCTACGGCGCGGGGATCCGCCCGCGCACGATCAAGCCGCTGCTTGCGGCGCTAAAGTACCAGGCGCTCGCGAGCGGCTCGGTGGATGTGGTGGACGGTTACTCGACCGACGGGCTGCTCGCGCGCTACGACTTCGTGGTTCTCGCCGACGATCGCCACTTCTTCCCGCCGTACCAGGCCGCCGCGCTCCTCGGCCCACGCACCGCCGAGCGTGGCGATGTCGTGTCGGCACTCACGCTGCTGAGCGGAAAGCTAGACGTGGAGACCATGCGCACGCTCAACAGGCGCGTGGAGGTGGACGGCGAGAGTGCGCGCGCCGTGGCTGCATCGGCGCTCGAGCGGCTCGGGCTGGTAGAGAACAGTCATGCCGCGCGCGCGGCGGCAGATCGAGCCGTCGACGGTGGACAGTCGTTCGCCGAATACCTATGGGGCCGCCGCGCGATCATCCTGGCGCTCACGATGCGCCACCTCTGGCTCGTCGCGCTCGCGCTGGGTGCGGCGACGCTCGTAGCGCTGCCACTCGGCCTCGCGCTCGAGCGCGCGCGGCGTGCTTCCGGGCCGGCGCTCGGAGGGCTCGGCGTCCTTCAGACCATCCCGAGCATCGCGCTGCTCGCCTTCATGGTGCCGCTGCTCGGCGTCGGCGTGGTCCCCGCACTCGTCGCGCTCTGGCTCTATGCGCTCTATCCCATCGCGCGTGGCACTTATACCGGCGTTCGCGATGCAGATCCTGCGGCGGTGGAGGCGGCCGAGGCGCTCGGGATGACCCCGGCCCAGCGCCTCTTCCAGGTTCGGTTGCCGCTCGCCGCGCCGGTCATCATGGCGGGCGTGCGGACCGCGGCCGTCATCACCGTGGGCGCGGCGACGCTCGCCGCGTTCATTGGCGCGGGCGGCCTCGGAGAGCCCATCGTCACCGGGCTCGCGCTCGCCGACACACGGCAGATTCTCTCGGGCGCGCTCCCGGCAGCGGCGCTCGCGCTGCTGGTGGACGGGGCGCTGGCGCTGGTCGAGCGGCGAGTGGCGCCCGCGCACATTCGGACTCGCTCGTCCGCTTCGACCGGACTCGTCGCCGCGGAACGCTGACTGCGTCGCAACGAACGAGGGGGCGAAGTGAGCATCGAGGTGTCGGACGCATGAGCCGGCGGCCCGGCCGCTCTCGAGGCCCCTCGCCGGAAGGATAGAGGTGTGTCTTGACACTCGGTGTTATGACACATATATTGCGCTCATGCCAAACACGCTGCTCGACGAGCTCCACCAGCGGAAGCCTTTCGCCAGCCTGGCCGAGGAGGCTCATCTCAACCTCAGCCGTACCGATGCGGTGCTGCAGGAGGGGATCGACCGCGTGCTCAAGCCGCACGGAGTCAGCGCCACCCAATACAACGTGCTTCGCATCCTGCGTGGCGCCGGAGCTAAGGGGCTCTGCCGCAACGAGATCCGCGACCGGCTGTTGACGCGCATGCCCGATGTGACGCGCCTGCTCGACCGGATGGAGGATGCGGGGCTCGTCACCCGCGAGCGCGACGCGGCCGACCGTCGCCTCGTGACCACTCACCTCACCGACCGTGGGCGGGAGCTGGTCGATGCGCTCGACGGCCCGGTGGCCGAGGAGCACGAGCGTCGGTTCGGCCACCTGAAGGATGCGGAGCTTCGCACTCTCGTGAAGCTGCTGACGCGCGTGCGGCACCCCGACTGATTTTTTTTGTCCAGAAACGTGTTATCACACCATTCGGCGTCACACCTAACTACCGAGCCTTCGCTCGACAACAAGGAGATCATCATGCGCATCACGAATCGTCTCGCCGCTCCCGCCTCTGGCCGTCAGCTCGATATGGGCCTTGGAATCCTGCGCGTCGTCACGGGCCTCATCTTCGCCGTGCACGGTGGGCAGAAGCTCTTCGTCTTCGGTTTCGACGGCGTCGCCGGTGCTTTCGCCGGCATGGGCGTGCCGTTCGCCGGGCTCGTCGGGCCCGCTGTCGCGCTCCTCGAGTTCTTCGGCGGCCTCGCTCTGATCGCTGGCATCTTCACGCGGCCCGCCGCGCTCCTGCTCGCCGCGAACATGGTCGGCGCTCTGCTCCTGGTGCACCTGCCGGCCGGCTTCTTCCTGCCGAACGGCTACGAGTTCGTGCTTGCGCTCCTCGGTGCAGCCGCGACCCTCGCCATTACGGGCGCGGGCCGCTTGTCGCTGGATGCGCGTCTCTTCGGCCGCGGCGCATTGGAGAGCAGCGAGGTGCAGCCGGTTCGTCGCGCCGCCTGAGCGGCGCTGCAACCAGCGGGGCACATCACCATCTTCATGAGGAGGATTCCATGGGCGTGACCAGTAACGACATCTTCGGCGGCGCCGCGGGAGCCCAGCCGGCTACGCCGGGGAGCTACGGCGAGGCGCCACACGGCACCCGGCTGCCCGAGGCGACCCGGCTTGGTCCGGTCCGGCTCGAGATCTCCGACCTCGCGCGCTCGCTGGACTTCTACACGCGCACTCTCGGGCTGCGCGTGGTGGAGCGGGACGCGGGGCGTGCGGTGCTTGCCACCCAGAGAGACGCGGCGAACGGCGTCGATACACCGCTCGTGGAGTTGCGCGAGCGGCGCAGTGCGCGGCCCGCGCCGAAGCGTGGGCTTCTCGGGCTGTACCACTTCGCCATCCTGCTCCCCGACCGGGCCTCGCTCGGACGCTTCGTGCGCCACCTCGCCGACACCGGTGCCAGAGCGGGGGCCGGCGACCACCTGGTGAGTGAGGCGTTCTACCTCCAGGACCCCGACAACCTGGGGATCGAGGTCTACGCCGACCGGCCGCGCAGCACGTGGCGGCGCGTGGGACGCGAGTTGATGATGGCCACCGACCCAGTGGACGTGGCGGATCTCGTCCGAGCGGCCGGCGAAGAGCAGTGGGACGGGATGCCCGCCGGTACGGTGATGGGGCACGTGCATCTGCACGTGGGCGACATCGAGCGCGCGGCGGCTTTCTATTCCGACGCGCTCGGCTTCGATCGCACTGTCTGGAGCTATCCTGGCGCGCTGTTCCTGAGTGCCGGAGGCTACCATCACCACCTCGGCGCGAACACCTGGGCGGGCGCCGGCGCGCGCCCAGCCGGCGAGGGCGATGCGCGGCTCGCCGAGTGGACCATCGAGCTCCCGGACGCCGCGAGCGTGCAACGCGCGGCAGAAAGTCTCGAGCAGAGCGGCCATCCCGCGGAGCGCGACGGTGGCGACGTGGTGACGCGCGATCCGTGGGGGACGCAGGTGCGGCTGCGGGTGGCCGCTCGGACCGGGCGCCAGCCGTAACCGGGGCGTGCGGGGGGCTTGCGCGCGCGATCCACGAGAGCTGTCGTGGCAGTAGTTGTCATAGCAACCAATGGCCGGGCAGGCATGTCGAGTCGTACCCGTGCCACCATGTCCAGCGAGCTCCACATGCCACGCCGCTCCGTCCGCACAGAGAGCCGCCAGTCGTGCCCGGGTGGTAGTTGCCCCGAGATCCAGTTGGCTTCTTGACAGGCTCGAGCATAAGTCCTACTTTCTGCCCAGCAAGTCATTTGATGAATTGCTGAGTAAGAGCTACGGACTCCTTCCACACGCCATGGATCGCGTCGCCGAGCCCATTCTGCGGCACAGCCTGTCGAACGACATCGCCCAGCGGATTACCAAGCTCATCCATGATGGGGGGCATGAGGTCGGCGCGCGGCTCCCGCCCATCTCCCGGATGGCACGGCAGCTCGGCGTCGGCGCACCCACGCTCCGCGAGGCGCTCAGGAAGCTGGAAACGGTAGGGGTCGTGGAGATCCGCCACGGCTCCGGAGTCTATGTGGGCCGCTCGCCGGACTCCCTCCTCATCAGCAACCCCATCCTCGACGCCACGCCGACCCGCAAGCTGCTCGTCGACCTCATCGAGGCACGCATCCCGATCGAGCTGCAGAGCGCGGCGCTCGCCGCCCGGCACGCCAGCGAGGAGCACCTCGACGAGATGCGCGCGCTCCTCGATGAAGCCGGTCGCAGCCTGGATGACGCGGAGTTGCTCAACCAGGTGAACCTCTCCTTTCACCGCCAGATCGCGCTCGCCTCGGGGAATACGGTCGTGCACCAGGTCCTCGAGGTACTCACCAACATCTTCCGGCAGGAGCAGCGACTCATTCTCAGCATCCACGGCCGGCGAGATGACGACCACCACGAGCACGTGGAGATCTACGAGGCGCTCCGCGCACGCGACGCCGAGCTGGCCGTGGCGCGAATGCGGGTACACCTCGAGCGTGTGCGCGACATCCTCTGTCGCTGGGAGCCCTCGGAGGAGCCGGCGGAATGAGGTGTACGAGGGGAGTGCGCGGCCTATGCGGCGCCAATCCGCTGCCGATGCTCGGCGCGAGTCTCGTACTCGCGGTCACGCTGGCCGCCTGCTCGGCGCCGCAGGGCCGGCTTCCCTCCACGCTCGTAGTCAGCAACAATCACGAGACCGACTACCGCGGCCCGGTGGAGCTCGTGGTCGACCTCGCCGACGGTAGCTACTCCGGCTCCGACGCGGTCGCAGATGTCCTTGATGGCCGGGCCCGCGCCTTCCTCTCCCTTCCCGCACACTCCGAAGTCACGCTCTCCCGCGATGACGCCCCGCGTGCGAACCCGTTCGCGCAGGACGGTCCGTTCGCCGCGACGCCAGCGGCGTCGTCGCTCGCGCTGAGCTGGCGAGCGCGCTCGCTGGCCGATGTGGCTTTCGGCCTTGTGGTCATCCCGGGCGAAGCGGCTACCACGGAGGATGCGGTCCGCGCCTTCGAGCCGACCCCGCTCACCTGGACGAGCGACTCCACCGGCGTGCTCCGCGGCGTCGGCCGGGATGCGGGCTACGACGTCATGGTAAGCGCGCGTCCGTACACGGAGGGTTGGTTGGACGTCCGCGTCTCGGTCGTACGCAGCGAGGCGACGAGCGGCGCACCGGCCTACGTGGCTCTCGTGCGACGTGTAGTGAACGGGGCGCCGCGCGACGCGGGTGGTCATCTCGCAAATGGAGCAGTGGGCACTGCGGCGAGCGGTACGACGAAACACGCGCCACGCACCACGCGGATGCGCTACAACGGCCGTGAGCTCGATGGCGCGACGTGGCCCGCCGAGTGGGATGGCGACTTCCGTTACGTGCACGGGGTGGACTGGCTACGGTGGCGGAGCGGACCGGTGACGCTTCTCTCCGTCAACGGCTTCACGCCGGTTCCATCGGTGAAGCACGACAGCACCTGGGCGGAAGCGAGCCACTTCTACGTGTGGGAGCTCGCGCATCAGGCGGGCGACACCACGTACCTCGTTTCAGAGATCTCGGGGCCCAACACGCACCAGCCGAAGCGAGGCTTCATGGCCGTGGTGCCGTACGCGGCGCCGGGCCAGGGCGATACCGTGGCGCTCCGCTGGCGGCTGGCGGCCGACAGCGCCCCGCCGGAGCGCTGGGAGGAGATTCAGCTCCGCGCCTTCGCTGGCGCACGGCTCACCTCGCGCGACGGCTCGGTGGCACGCGCCGACATCGGTGCGCGGTACACGACGTTCGGGATGAGCTATTTCCCGTACTCCACGTTCACCGAGAACTTCGATTTCTACCGGGTGCCCGGTGTCACGACGGAGGGCTTCTGGGCCACCTCGCCGGTGATGTGGAAGGAGTGGAGGAAGTTCGTGCCGCGGATGCGCACCGATCTGCACATCATCCGCGCGATGGGCTTCGACGTGGTGCGGCTGCACCACATGGAGTTGCTGCAGACGCTCGACCGCGCCGATGCTTTCGCCTTCCTGGACTTCTTCGCGAATGAGTCGCGCGCGCTCGGCCTGAAGTGGATGGTCGATACGGAAGGGCCGCCTGAGTGGGTCTCGGCCGTGCTCGATCGCTACGGCGACATCGTGACGCGCGTCGAGCTGGAGAACGAGGTGCTCATCCCCGGGATCAGTCCGGACGATCCTGCGCGGTGGATCGCGCTGTACGAGGCCGCGAAGCGTGCGGCGCCCGATGCGCAGGTATTCCTCACCGGCGCTGGGAACAACAGCATGTTCGAGCGGCTGCGCGCGCTTGGCGTTCCCTTCGACCGTGTCGGCCTGCACGCGTACAAGCATGGCCCGGGGTGGAAGGAGAGTTTCAGCTCGCACATGCTCGGCACCGCCGGCTATGCATCGGAGCTCGGCAAGGCGACGACGCTGGGTGAGTTCAACTGGAAGGATCTGACGCGGTTCTCGCCCGAGAAGCGGGGCGAGGAGTTCGGTGCGATCTACCGGGCCGTGCTCCAGCCGCGCGCGCTTCCCGAGGTGTTGCACTTCCAGTTCCACGAGGATCTGGCGTTCAATCCGAGCGTCGCCGGCACCAGCAGCAGGCACTACGAGCCGCTCGGCCTCGATCGCCGGCCCAAGCCCGAGGCGTTCGAGGCGATGAAGCTGATGCGCGAGTACGAGCGCCCCGACGCGCCCACGCGGCGGCTGCCGGTGCACGTGGGAGAAGTACGCTTCGTTAGCGGCGCCGCGACGGCCGAGTTCAGCATCACCAACAATACCGGCGCCGCCGCGGAGGTCGAGCTCGAGCCGATCGCGTTCGATGGCACGCAGACACGGCTCATTACTCCGCGGCGCATCACGCTGGCTGCGGGGCAGACGGGGGAGGGGCGTGTGGCGCTGGAGCTCGCAGCCGATGCGCCGCCGGGCACGTACCATCACTTCGTGGTCGTGCGCTCCGGAGCCGACCGGTCGATCGGCTGGGGAGTGGCGTCGAACGAGGGAGTGCCACGCTTCGCCGACAGCAGCGTGCTCGGCGATCGCGTGAAGTACGCGCAGGGACTCGGAGTGGTGAACATGGTGAAGTGGGAGCGTCCGCTCACCGTGGTCTTCGGCGAGAAGAGTCCGGCGTTGGAGCTCGAGCATGCGTACCAGCTCGGCAGTACCCTGCAGGCGGCGACCGGTCGTGCGGTGCGAGTGTCGAGCGAGAAGGATCTGCCGGACTCGCTCGCGCGCCGCGGCACCGTGCTCCTGGTGGGTACACCGGCGACGAGCGCACTCGTGGCGAGAACCGGTATCGCCGTCGAGGCCGGACGCGGAACCATCGCTCTCCATCGCGACGACGGCCGCGAGTGGCTCGTGCTCGCCGGCGCCAATGCGAAGGATGTCCAGGCGGCGGTGGTGGAGCTGGAGCTCCGCTTCTGGCCGAACGCGAAAGACGCCGTCATCGGCATCGCCGGTATGGAGAAGGGCGCCGCACTGGGGAATCGCGCGGGCGGCAACGTGATCGATCCACCGTAGGGGCCGGGCCCGCAACACCGATATGTGGTGTTGCGGGCCCGGGTCGTTTCTGCACGTCGCTTCAACTG
The DNA here is from genome assembly GCA_044463245.1 of Gemmatimonas aurantiaca. GTDB lineage: Bacteria > Gemmatimonadota > Gemmatimonadetes > Gemmatimonadales > Gemmatimonadaceae > JADGGM01. The sequence continues at coordinate 66,384 of JBIQMO010000001.1, read as the reverse complement.
CAATCAGCCGGGGTGCTCAGGCGCTCCGATCACCATCGTCACCCACCCGGGAAACAGCATGCGGGGATCAACGATTCGGTGCCTCTGTCTGTCCGTCATGGCACTGTTTGCGATCGATGGGGCGCACTCGAAGGTGCGCGCCCAGCAGGTGGTAGTGCAGGGCACTGTGCTGGATTCGGTCACATCCGAGCCCATCCCGTCCGCCACGGTGTCCGTGAAGGGAGCGTCCATCGGTACTCAGACCGATGCGCGGGGCGCGTTCGTGCTCCGGCTCGGCGGTGCGGACGACACGCTCGTGGTCGCGCGCATCGGCTACGCACGCCGCGAGATCGCGGTGGGCGCTCGCACCACGCTGGAGATCCGGCTCGCCAGCACGGCTGCGACGCTCAGCGAGGTAGTGGTGGTGGGCTACGGTACGCAGAAGCGGAGCGACGTGACCGGTTCGGTAGCCTCCATCGACATGGAGAGGCTCGACGAGGTTCCCAACACGAGCGTGGTCGAGGCTCTGCAGGGCGCCATGCCGGGCGTGAGCGTCCGCACCACCGGCGCCGGTGCCGAGCCCGATCTCTCGCTGATGGTGCGCGGCCGTCACTCGATCACCGCCAATACTTCCCCTCTCGTCGTGCTCGACGGGATTCCCTACAATGGGTCGCTCTCGGAGATCAACCAGAACGACATCGCGTCCATAGATGTTCTCAAGGACGCGTCGGCGGCGGCGATCTACGGCTCGCGCGGCGCCAACGGGGTGATCCTCATAACGTCGAAGCAGGGCGACGGGAAGCCGCACGTCTCCTATTCTGGTTACGCGGGCATCCAGCAGATCGCACACATCCCGCGCATCATGAGCGGAGAGGAGTTCGCGGCCGTGAAGTGCCAGCGCGTGTCGGGCGGCGAGAATTGCGATGCGAACTTCACGGCGACTGAGCTCGCGAACCTGGAGGCGGGGCGCTCCGTGGACTGGATGGACCTCGCCACCCGCACGGGCATGCAGCAGCAGCACAACCTGTCGGTCGCTGGCAGCTCGGGAGGCACGCGCTACCGGTTCTCGGGCTCCGATCTGAACGTCCGCGGCATCGCGCGCAACGACGACTTCGACCGCTACACCATGGGGATCGGCCTCGGCCAGCGGCTCGGCGAATGGCTCGACATCGGAACCAACACGCAGTTCACCTACACCGATCGCGGCGGCATCCCTGCCGACTTCGAGTACGCCTTCCGCATGAACCCGCTCACCAATGCATTCGAGGATGACGGGTCGCAGGCGGTCTATCCCTGGCCCGAGGACGCCTTCTTCGCGAACCCGCTTCAGGGGCTACTGGTCACCGATCGCGATGTGACCCGCCGGCTCTTCACGAGCAATTACGCCGAGGTGGCGCTCCCCTTCGTGGAGGGACTCTCGTACAGGTTGAACGCGGGACTCGACTATTCCGCCGGCGAGGTCGGGCGCTACTACGGCCGCAACACGAGGACGGGCTTCGCTGCAGGCGGGCGCGCCACCACCAGCAACTCGGCCCGCTCCGACTGGACCATCGAGAACCTGCTCCGTTACACCCGCACCCTGGGCCACCACTCGTTCGACATCACGACGCTCTACAGCGTGGCGGAACACTCGCAGGAGTCACGAAGCCTCACGGCCGCGGGTTTCCCCAACGACGTGCTCACCTACTTCCAGCCCAACCTCGCGCGCGAGCTGAACCCGACTACACGGATCACCGAGTCGAAGCTCGTCTCCCAGATGGCGCGCCTCAACTACGGCTACGCCAGCCGCTACCTGCTCACGCTCACCGTGAGACGCGACGGCTACTCCGGCTTCGGCAGCAATCACAAGTACGGCGTCTTCCCGTCGGCGGCGGTGGGCTGGAACGTGGCCGAGGAGTCGTTCTGGCCCTGGCACGACACGTTCAACCAGCTCAAGCTGCGCGTCTCGTATGGTAAGAACGGAAACCAGGCCATCCCTCCGTACCGCACGCTCGCACGGCTCGAAGACTTCTCCTATGTGGAAGGAGGTACATCGCTTCCCGGGTTCCTGCCGTCCTCGCTCGGCAATCCGGACCTCAAGTGGGAGACGACCACCTCCACGAACTTCGGCGTGGACTTCGGTTTCCTCTCCGACCGCATCACGGGAAGCCTGGACGTCTACAGGTCGAGAACAAACGACCTGCTCCTCGACCGCACCATCTCGCCAACGCACGGCATCGGCGTGATCACGGAGAACATCGGAGCGACGTCCAATCACGGAGTGGAGCTCAGCATCTCCACGCTCAACATCAAGACGCCGCGCTTCTCCTGGCGGACCGACTTCAACATAGCGGCTGACCGGAACGAGATCGTCGACCTTTATGGGAACGGCGAAGATGACATCGTGAACCAGTGGTTCATCGGCAAGCCGATAGACGTCAACTACGGATACCTCTTCGACGGTATCTGGCAGGAGGGCGACGATATCGCCAACTCCGCGCAACCGACCGCGAAGCCCGGCGACATTCGCGTGCGCGACGTCGATGGCAACGGGACCATCGACCCGCTGGATCGCACGTTCATCGGCAGAGTGAACCCGTCGTACACTGCAGGGCTGGGGACCACCTTCCAGTACGGTGCTCTGTCGCTGCGCGCCTTCCTGTACACCGTGCAGGGAGTGACACGGCAGAACGGCCTGCTCAGTGACAACATGGGCGACGACGGCCGCTACAACACCATCACTAAGCGCTACTGGACGCCGGAGGATCCGGTGAACAGCTACCCCGCCAACCGGCCGGCCACCAACCTCGGACTCCCGGTGGGTTTCTTCGAGGACGCGAGCTTCATCCGGCTCAAGGACGTGACCCTCAGCTACGATGTGTCGCAGTCCTTCGCCGAGCGCCTGGGCCTCGGCTCGCTTCGGTTGTACGCGACCGGACACAATCTCTGGACCCACGCGAGCTGGACGGGTCTCGATCCGGAGCTGGGCTCTCAGCTGTCGACTCCGCTGCAGCGGACGTTCGTCGGCGGCATCAACGTGCGCTTCTAAACAATCCGAAAGGATCCTGCAATGACGAGACCGAACGTGACCACCCGCGTGGTCCGGCTCTGCCTGATGGCTCTGGCGAGTCTGGGAGTGGCAGCCTGCGGTGAGGACATGCTCACCGAGGCTCCGAAGGACATCATCGTGGCCGACAACCTGTACAACAACCCGGCGGGTTTCGAAGCAGGGCTGAACGCGCTCTACGCCCAGGTGCGCGAGGAGCGGAACGGCTTGCAGGGTAGCGGTGACAATCTCGTGGGGATGATGTGGTCGGTGGGAGTCGACAACGGCTGGGGCAACTATCTCCTCATCTCATCGCGGACCCCGCAGGAGCTGGGCTCCTTCAACAATCCGCTCTACGAGAACTACCTCTGGATGTGGACGTGGCTCTACGGGACGATCAACGCAGCGAACACGATAATCAACCGCGCGGCCAACCCGGACATCAACTGGACGGACGAGAACCGTGACCGGGTGGTAGCCGAGGCGCGTCTCATCCGCGCCTGGGCATACCGTCACCTCACCTATCTGTGGGGCGACGTCCCGTTGAATCTGGAGGAGTCCTCCGGCGACAACATCCGCACCGACTGGGTGCGCGCTCCGAAGGCCGACGTGTGGAAGCAGATGGAGCAGGATCTCCTCTTCGCCGAGGAGCACCTTCCGCCCACGTCGCCCATGGACGGCAAGCTGGTGAAGGCCGTCGCTCAGCACTATCTGGCCGAGCTTTATCTGGCGATGGATCGGCCGCGAGACGCCGAGATCAAGGCGAACGAGGTGATAAACAGCGGGTTGTATCACCTCATCACCGAACGTTACGGAGTGCGTGCCTCACAGCCCGGCGTTCCGTTCATGGATCAGTTCCTCGATGGCAACTCCAACCGGAGCCAAGGGAACACGGAAGTTCTCTGGAGCTTCCAGCTCGATCGCGATCTCGAGGGCGGCGGCTACAACATCATGCGGCGCGAGTGGGTGAACCGCTACTACACGTTGAAGGGGATCGACATCACGCAGGATGGGTATGGCGGGCGCGGGATCGGACGGCTCTCGCCAACCAGGTGGGCCATCGAGCTGTACGAGCCGGGTGACGATCGCGGGTCCGAGTTCGCGCTGCGGAAGTTCCTCATCTACAACAACCCGGCCAACCTGCCCAAAGGCACGAGCCTTGGGGACACGCTCTACCTGAAGTGGGACCAGGAGACGGGGAACGACCCGCTCTGGCCGAGCACCATGAAGTGGGACTGGATCAACGACGTGGATCCGTCGGGCGGCTATCAGTACAACGACCAGCCATACCTGCGGCTGGCGGAGACGTACCTGCTCCTCGCCGAGGCGCAGTTGAAGCAGGAGCACCCGGGCGACGCCGCGGCGACGCTCAACATACTGCGGGCCCGCGCGCACGCTTCGCTGATCGAGGCGAGCGATGTGACGCTGGATTTCATCCTTGATGAGCGCTCGCGCGAGCTCCTGGCGGAGGAGCACCGGCGCTACACGCTGCTGCGCACGCACAAGTGGATCGAACGCACCAAGGCGCACAACCCGCTGACGGCGCCGCACATCACGCCGCGCGACACGCTCTTCCCCATCCCGCAGGACGTGATCAACGCGAACATCGGTCACAAGATGGACCAGAACCCCGACTATTGATCGCAGCGCGGTGGCGGGCGTAGCTCGCCACCGTGTTGCTCGCTTCTCGCGGTTTCCAGCCCAGAGGTCTTCGATCCATGCATGATCGCTCAGGCTCCCGCCTGGCAGTCTCCCTGTTCCTTCTATTAGCAGCGATCTCGTGCCGTGCTGGCGCGCCGAGCTCGCTCGCCACGACCGCATTGGTCGTGGCGAGCGACGCGCCAACCGCGCGCATCACGCAGTCGCGCGGAGCAGCGCGCCCGAGCTCGCGCGCCGACGCGGCGACGCTGGAGAGCGCCGATCTCTGGAACTACCCGAACCGGAACTTCTTTCGTTGCGTCGTTCTGAAGACCGGCTCCACCCCGCTCCTCTTCCAGGATGGCCGCCCCGTGGGTGCGCCGGGCGAGTACGTGGTGCGCTCCAGCGCAGCCAGCTACCAGGGTGCGCCCGGTGGCGGTAGTGCCACCGACAGGATGTCCTGCAAGCCCGGGGAGATCCGGCTCGATGCGCACGAAGCGCTCCTCACGAGCCGCGGGCTGCTTCACTTTCACAAGGGCGGACAGGGATACTCGGACTCCCGGGTACCGTACGGCCACATAGCGGCATCCGACATAGCCGGTGCCGATGCGATCACGCAGCGGCCGCTCTCGCTTCCGCCGGAATGGGGCGCGCCCAGTGCGGCGCGCGGTGGCGGTTGGGATTCGGAGCACCGCAATGGCCGCGGCTGCGAGCCGGCTCCTGGCCAGGACTACAGGATAGCGATCGAACGGCAGGGAAGCCCCGACGCGCTTCCCGATGATTGGCAGTACAAGCCGAACGAGACCGGCGCGCGCTACGCCAAGTACGCGGATGCCGGACCGGAGCAGGGCGCCGGGACTGCGCACTACGCGTATCTCGTCTGGAGCTGGATGCTCCGTGGCGACGGCGTGACGAAGAGCGGGGGAGGCGGGATGGTTCGCGCGCTCCTGCGCGATGGTCAGCCTTTCCTGCGCTGTGCGGTGGAGCCGATAGATGGCATCGCGTACGCGCCCGGCAGCGCGACGGAGATCGGACGTGTCACAGCGGTCTACGGAAAGACGCGCTCCTCCGACGACGCGCCCTGGGTATACGGCTGGGCGGTCTTCTCGCACCGTCACAAGCTGCCCGGTGGCGGCTACGGCCCCGAGATCTTCCACATGCGTCGGTGAGCGGCATGGTTCAGCGCCGCGAGTTTCTGAAGATCGCCACTGCGGCCATGGCCGGGACGATCGTAGCTCCGCCTTCGCTGCGGGCGCTTGGAGAGCGCCCGCTGCGCAACGACCTCTTCGACGGCTACGCGCTCGATCTGCTGCGGGGCTTCGTGCGCAACGCGCAGCGCACCGCCGCGGGCTACGCCGTGTGTGATTACGAGGGAGGCACTCTGGTGCCGAGCTGCGTGACGCCGTCCGGCAAGACGTACGTCTCCGTGGCGCGCATCCTCCCGCTCCTGAGCGAGTGGCTCGCCGCCGCGAAGCCTGCCGTGCTGAACGTCGATGGGGAACGGGTCGATCTCCGCGATGTGGCAGTGGCCATCTTCCGGAATTCCTTCGACCCCGACTTCCCGCACTTCTGGGGGAAGCCGCCGGCCGACAAGAAGACTCAGCGCTCGGTTGAGGCCGCGCTCGTGGCCGATGCACTCTGGCGCATGCGTGAGCTGGTACTCGATCGCCTCACCTCCCGCGAGCGCGGCAACGTGCAGGATTGGCTGGCGAGCTGCAACAGCGTCCCGGAGCGCGACAACAACCACGCCTGGTTTCACTGCATCAACCAGTCGGTGCGCATGCGGCTCTCCGAGCGATGGCCGGAGCTCCACGGCGACGAGGCGTGGATGCTCGCCGACCTCGAGGCGCTCGACGCGCTTTTCGTCCCCGGCCAGGATGGCTGGTACAGCGACTCGCCCACCCTCGCCATCTACGACTTCTACAACTTCTGGACGTTCGGCAACTTCCCGCTCATCTGGAGTGCGATCATCGGAGAGCGCTATCCGGAATGGTCGGCGAAGTTCAGGGAGCGCGCACGGCTCTTCCTCGAGAAAGCACCCTGCTTCTACTCGCCCGACGGAAGCCAGCCATGGTTCGGACGATCGCTCCTCTACCGATGGGCCGCGCTCTCGCCGCTTCTGCTGGGATATCGACAGGGTATCTGGCCCCACTCGCCCGGGCTGCTCAGGCGCATCGTCCGCACCAGTCTGGCGTACCACTGGAAGCTCGGCGCCTTCGACGATTCGGCCGGGAAACTCCGCGAGACCTTCTCCGCCGAAGGCGCTCCCGCCGTGCGCGATTTCTACATCGACAACGGCAGCCCGTACTGGGTCACGCTGGGGATGTTGATGTACTCCATCCCCGCGTCCGATCCCTTCTGGACCGCTCCCGAGGAGCCGCTCCCGGTGGAGCGCGGCGATTTCACCGCGCGCTTCGAAGGTCCGCGGATGATGGTGCTCGGCACGAAGGCCACCGGCGAGCTGCGCTGGATCCAGGCGCGCGGCGTGCACAAGTCGTGGCGCTACCGCGATCACTACACCAAGTTCGTCTACTCCTCGCACTTTCCCTTCGACATCATCCAGGCCGAGAAGCGCGTGCCGTGGGATGGCGCGCTGGTCTTCCGCGATCGCGCCACGGGCGAGATGGCCGGCCGCGTCGGCGTGATCGACGGCGAGCTGCTCGACGACGGCGTGCTTACCCGCTGGTTCACCGAGCTGGCCGGGCGCAGGATAGAGGTCGAGAGCCGCGTGCGGCTGGCGGGGGAGCTGGAGGGGCGGGTCCACACGCTTCTCGATCCCGAATCGCTGCGCGGGATGGATATCGATCTTCTCGAGGGCTCCCATGTGCTCGGCCTTCGCACCGGCGAGCGCGCGGAGGAGCACGGCGGTCGTGAGTGGCGCGTGCTGCACTCTCCGCGCACCGGCTACGCCGTCGCTAGCTGGCCCATCGCGGGCTACCAGGATCTCGAGGTCGCCGAGTCGTTCGAGGAAAACCGCGACACGCGCGTCAACCTCGTCTACCCGCGCGGCGCGACGATCACTCTCATCGCAAAGTTCCCGCTCCCGGGTACCACGCGCTTCGCGAGCCTCCACTACGCCAGCCCGCGTCCCATGCCGCGCGTGGAGCTGCAGCGGCGCGCGCGGGAGCAGGCGGCCGCGTGGCGCCTGCAGGATGGGGGCACCCGATGATTCGTCCTCGCCGTCCGAGGAAGGAGAGTGACTCCATCCCCCAGCGGCATGTTCTCGTCGTACAACCCGCAGTCCCGCAGAGGATCGAATGCGAATCCACCTTCTGGCGATCTTGATCGGCGCCGGCAGCATCGGTGCTGGCCTCCTGACAGCGTGCTCGGATGGCGCTTCCGAGCCGGCCGCGCCGCCGCCACACGTGGAGCCACCAGTGGACAGTAGCGCGGCGATTACCGCGACCTACGACGACGCCGACGACTGGAATTATCCCAACGACAACTACTTCGGCTGCGCCACGCTGAAGAACCCGACGGCACCGATGCGTTACGAGGATATGAGCCTCGTGAGCACGAATGGCGAGTACCTGGTCTACGACACGCTGACCTACAAGAAGCCGTACGACATCGAAACAGGCCACTGCAACCCCGGCGAGGTTCGTCTGGATGCCAAGGAGATCCTCCAGACCGCGAACGGGAGGGTGTATCTCCACAAGGGTGGCCAGGGCTATTCCCACTCGAGCGTGCCCTATGGCCACATCTGGATCGGCGATCTGGCGAGTGGTACCGCGCCGTCCCCGCTCGTCTCCACCAGCAATCCTCCGGAGTACGGCGCTCCGAGCGCGATCCCCGGCACCAACTCCTGGGACTGGAACAAGCGCAACGGCCGCGGATGCGCTGCCTCGGGCGACTTCGACTACTACATGCACATCATCCCGCAGGGGAGCCCCGACGAGCTTCCCGCCACCTGGCAGTACAAGCCTAACCAGACGAGCTCCCGCTACAACAAGTACGCTGACGCCGGGCCGGAACAGGCCGAGGGTACGGAGCACTACGCATATCTCCTCTGGAGCTGGCTCACCAAGGGTGACGGCGTCACCACGAGTCCGGGTGGCGGCATGGTACGGTCGATCATCAAGGAAGGCCAGGTCTTCCACCGCTGCGCCATCAACAGCATCAACAGCGTGGCCTACGGCTACGGTACATCCACCGTGGTGGGCCGCGTGACCGCGATCTACGGGAAGACTCGCGCGTCGAGCGACGGGCCCTGGGTCTACGGCTGGGTGATCCACTCGCACCAGCCGAAGCTCTCCGACGGCAGCTACGGCGCCCGCGTGTTCCACGTGACTTCCTGCCCGGCCACCGGGTGCTGATGATGCTCCTCCTGCTGGTGAGCACGTTGGGCGCGATGGGTGTATCGCGCCCGGCGCCGGCGCCGATGCCCGCCCCGCTCGAGCCGCCGCCGCCGGCCGCACGCGCGCTGCTCGGGCCACCGTTCTCGACGCACGCACTCCGCGGCAGCGACGCTCGCGCCGAACCGCGCGTCCGCTACTCCATCAACGATGGGTGGAAGTTTCTCCCTCGCGGCGGCGACCTGCTCTGGTCACGCACCATCTCGGATGAGGGGTGGGAGAGCGTCTCGCTCCCGCACACGTGGAACGCCCACGACCCCTTCGACGACGAACCGGGCTATCGCCGCGGCATCGGATGGTATCGCAGGACCCTGCGGCTCGACGAATCGCTCGGCGGCAAGCGCGTCTTCCTCTACTTCGAGGGCGCCAACCAGCGCGCGGTAGTGTACGTCAACGGCGCCTTCGCGGGTGAGCACAGGGGCGGCTACACTGCCTTCGCTCTCGATGTGACGCCGCTCCTGCAGTTCGACGGAAAGTCGAACGAGAATCTCATCGCGGTGATGGTCGACAACGCTCACGACCCGTCCATCCCGCCGCTCTCCGTGGGCTACGCGCTCTACGGTGGTCTCTACCGCGACGCGTGGCTCGTAGCCACCGATCCCGTGCACCTGGGGCTGACCGATCACGCTTCGCCGGGCGTGTTCGTCTCTACGCCCGGCGTTTCGCGCGAGCGCGGCGACGTGGCAGTGCGCGGCGTGGTGGTGAACGACGCGCCGGTGGCGAAGCGGCTGCGCGTGACGAACACCGTCACCGACGCGGCGGGCGCTCGGGTATCGCATGCCACGTCGGCGCTCACCGCGGCGGCAGGCGCGAAGGTGGACTTTCGCCAGACGCTGCCGCCCGTGCGCTCTCCACATCTCTGGTCGCCGGCGGATCCGTACCTCTACACCGTCACGACGGAGGTGTACGATGGCGAGACGTTGGTGGACCGCGTGGAGAACCCACTCGGCTTCCGCTGGTTCCGCTTCGATCCCGCGCGCGGCTTCTTCCTCAACGGCGAGAAGCTGACGTTGCGCGGCACGAACCGGCACCAGGACCTCGAGGGCGCGGGAAGCGCGCTCTCCAACGCGCAGCACTTGGCCGACATGCGTCTCATCAAGGAGATGGGCGCGAATTTCGTGCGCCTCGCCCACTACCCGCAGGACCCGGCCGTCCTCGAAGCGGCGGATCGCCTGGGGCTGCTGGTGTGGGAGGAGATTCCGGTGGTGAACTACATCACTCCCTCTCCGGAGTTCACCGCCAACGCTTCGGCGATGCTGCGCGACATGATCCGTCAGCACTACGATCATCCGTCCGTGATCCTCTGGGGGATCATGAACGAGCCGCTCCTCTTCCGCGGGCGGGGGAGCCGCGTTCGCGTGCATACCGACAGCGCGTACGTGCGCTCGGTGCGCGAGCTCGCGGAGACGTTGAACGCCGTGGCGCACGCCGAGGACTCCACACGGCTCACGGTGATGGCCATCCACGAGAGCGACGATTACGATCGCTGGGGACTCTCCGGCATCACCGACGTGCTCGGTATCAATCTCTACAAGGGATGGTACAGCGGCGAGTTCGCGGACTTCGGCACGCTCCTCGACGAGCGGCATCGCACGCACCCGAAGCAGATGGTGTTCGTGAGCGAGTACGGCGCCGGGAGCGACGAGCGACTCAACTCGGTGATGCCCGAACGTTTCGACTTCACCGGTAACTGGGCCCGCCTCTTTCACGAGAGTCACCTGCGGCAGATCGCCGACCGCCCCTGGCTGGCGGGCACCGCGATCTGGAACGAGTTCGACTTCTCGCAACCCAATAAGGGATATTCCATCCCCAACCGGAACCAGAAGGGGATGCTCACCTGGGACCGGCGCCCCAAGGACGTCTACTATCTGTATGCTGCAAACTGGAGCGACGCGCCTGTGGTGCGCGTGGCCAGCCACGACTGGGCGGAGCGGAGCGGAGTCGCGCCCGCCGCTGGCTCGGCAGAGCGGGCAGCCGCTGCTGGCCCCCGATCGGTGATGACCGCACGCCCGGCGCCGACGACGCCGCCGGCGATGACGGTGCATGTCGCGACTACTACACAACCGGTGGATGTGTACTCGAACCTGCCCCGTGTCGAGCTGTTCGTAAACGGCCGCTCGCTCGGCGAGAAGTCACCCGATGCCGTGCGCAAGGCGAGCTGGGATGTGCCGTTCACGCCAGGGAACAACGTGCTGGAGGCGCGGGGCGAGCGAGATGGCAGGGCATACTCCGACCGCGTGGTCGTTCGCTTCACCAGCTATCCGTCCGTGCTCGCCGACTCGTCGTCGCCCTTTCAGGAGCTCGGCGTGAACGTGGGAAGCGATGCTCAGTTTTCCGACCGCACCGGGTCCGCCTGGATGGGCGATCAGCCCTACGGGCCGGGCGGCTTTGGCCATGAGGGTGGGAAGGCACAGCGCACCGGAGTCATCATAACCGGTACCGCTCAGGTCCCCCTCTACATCACATATCGCGAGGGACTCCGTGGCTATCGCTTCGACGTCCCCGATGGCGAGTACGAGGTGGAGCTGCTCTTCGCCGAGCCGCGGGAGACGCTGGCCGGGAAGCGGGTGTTCAGCGTGTCCGTGAACGGCGTTCCGGTGGCCGCGCGGCTGGACCTGGCGGAGCGGGTGGGGCGAGGTGGGGCCGTCGAGCTGACCGCCGTGGTGCGTGCGTCGGAGGGCGAAGGTGTGAAGGTGTCCTTCACACCGATCGTGGGCGAGCCGATCCTCAACGCGATCCACGTGAGGCGAAAGGGCTAGAAGCCGCGCTCGTCTCGCCAAAAGGCGATTGTTGCACTATACTCATAAGATCATCATATATCTTGTCGCTGTTCCGAACGATTGACCGCTGACCTCCGCCAGATGACCTCCAATCCATTTGCGCTCGACGACCGCGTCGCCGTCGTAACCGGCGGGTATGGCGTGCTCGGCGGCAGCCTCGCCACCGGGCTCGCCACGGCCAAAGCGAAGGTGGCGGTGCTCGGCCGGCGGCGCGACGCCGCCGAAGAGAAGGCGGATGAGATCCGCGCCCGCGGCGGCGAGGCGCTGGCGCTGGTGGCAGATGTCCTGGATGAGCAGCAGGTGCGCGCTGCCCGCGAAGAGCTCATCGACCGCTGGGGACGAGTGGACATTCTGGTGAACGCAGCGGGCGGCAACGTCACCCGCGCTCGCAACGACGACCGCAGCGTGTTCGAAGTACCGCTCGACGCATTCGACGAAGTGCTCCGTCTCAACCTGCACGGCACGGTCGTCCCATCGCTCATCTTCGGCGAAGCCATGGCTGCGCGGCGCTCCGGTTCGATCGTCAACATTTCCTCCATGGCGGCCATGCGCTCCATCAGCGGGGTGCTCGGCTACTCCGTGGCGAAGTCCGGAATCGACCGTTTCACCATGTGGCTCGCCGTGGAGCTGGCGCGCAAGCATGGCGGCGCGATCCGCGTCAACGCGATCGCGCCCGGGTTCTTCGTCGCCAAGCAGAATCGCGACGTGCTGATAGATGCCAATGGCGAGTACACGCCACGCGCGCGCACCATCGTGGATCGCACTCCGATGGGCCGCTTCGGCGAGCCGGAGGAGCTGGTTGGTGCAGTGCGCTGGCTGTGCAGCGACGCCGCATCATTCGTCACTGGAGCGGTGATCCCGATTGACGGCGGCTTCAGCGCTTTCGGCGGTGTCTGAGAGCGCGGCAGGTGGCGCGAGCGGCGCCGGGTTGCTGCACGAGGATCGCTACTTCGATCCCGATCCGCAGGTGCGGCGCGTGGCGCGCGAGCTCTATGCCGGGACCCGCCGCCTCCCGATCGTCAGCCCGCACGGCCACGTGGACGCCGCGATCCTCGCCGAGGATGCGCCCTTCCCCGAGCCCACGGCGCTGATCATCACGCCCGACCATTACGTGCTCCGGATGCTCTACTCGAGGGGGATACCTCTCGAGCGGCTGGGGATTCCGCGGCGTGATGGCACCGGCGCCGAGACCGACCCGCGGAAGATCTGGCAACTCCTCGCCGACCACTATTACCTCTTCCGCGGCACGCCAACCGCGGCATGGCTCGCTTACGAGATCCACGAGCTCTTCGGCGTGCGCAGGAAGCTCGACGGCAGTAGCGCCCAGGCCATCTACGATGAGATAGCCGAGAAGCTCGCCTCGCCGGAGTTCCGGCCGCGCGCGCTTTTCGAAAGCTTCGACATCGAAGTACTCGCCACCACCGATGCCGCAGCCGACACGCTCGCCCACCACGCGGCGATTCGCGAGTCGGGTTGGCCGGGGCGGGTGATCCCCACCTTCCGTCCCGACGCACTCTTTCGGATAGCCGCGCTCCGCTGGGTCGATGAGCTGGAAGCGCTCGAGGCCGCGAGCGGCGTACGCGTGACGGACTACGCCTCGTTCATCGCGGCCATCGAAGAGCGGCGCGCCTTCTTCCGAAGCATGGGCGCCACCGCGACCGATCACGGCGTGGAGGATCCGTATACGACCCGGCTGCGACCCGATGAGGTGAACGCACTCTTCGAGCGGGCGCTGGCCCGGAGGGCCACTCCGCGTGATCAGCACGAGTTCACCGCGCACATGCTCGTCGAGATGGCGCGCATGTCTGCGGATGACGGTCTGGTGATGCAACTCCACGCGGGCGCACTGCGCGATCACGACCGGCAGCTCGCGGCCGACTTCGGCCCCGACCTCGGCGGCGACATCCCCGTGGTCACGGAGTACACCCGCAACCTGCGCCCCCTGCTCGACGCGCACGGCAACGACCCGCGGCTGCGGCTCATCGTTTTCACCCTCGACGAGTCGACGTACGCGCGCGAGCTCGCGCCGCTCGCCGGCCACTACCCCGCGATGCGCCTCGGTCCGCCCTGGTGGTTCCACGACAGCATCGAGGGGATGAAGCGCTACCGCGAGCGCACCACCGAGACGGCCGGGATCTACAACACCGCGGGCTTCAACGACGACACGCGCGCCTTCTGCTCCATCCCCGCGCGCCACGATCTCTCACGCCGCGTGGATGCGAACTGGCTCGCCGGCCTGGTGACGCGGCACGTGATCGACATGGCGGACGCGCGCGAGATGGCCGGCGCACTGGCGTACGGTCTGGCGAAGGATGCCTACCGCCTCGGCGAGCGCCGATGAAGCTGAGCTTCCGCTGGTTCGGACCCGGCGACGCGGTGACGCTCGGCGCGATCAGGCAGATCCCCGGCGTCGGGGGGATAGTCAGCGCGCTGCACGATGTGCCTGCGGGGGATGCGTGGCCGCGCGACGCGCTCGAGCGGTTGGCCGCTACCATCGACGCCGCCGGCCTCCGGCTCGAGGCAATCGAGAGTATCCCCGTGCACGAGGACATCAAGCTCGGCGCTCCCACGCGCGATCGCCTGATAGACGACTACTGTCGCAGCGTCGAGCGCGTGGGCGAGCTGGGCATCCCGGTGGTCTGCTACAACTTCATGCCGGTCTTCGACTGGATGCGCACGGAGCTGGCCACGCCGCTCCCGGATGGCTCGACGGCGCTCGCGTACGATGACGACGCGCTCCGGCGCATCGATCTCGTGGACGGCGGCTGCGAGGATGTCGGCGGCTCGCTCCCCGGATGGGGCACGACGTACGATGCGGCCGGGCTGCGTGCACTTGTCCACGCGTACCGCGGAGTGAGTGGTGAGCGTCTCTGGGAGAGCCTGGCTTACTTCCTCGAGCGCGTGATCCCCGTGGCGCGCGAGGCCGGCGTACTCATGGCCATCCACCCCGACGATCCGCCCTGGCCCATTTTCGGGCTGCCGCGGATCATCACCGACGGCGCGGCGCTCGAGCGGCTCCTTCGTCTCGTCGAGACGCCCGCCAACGGTATCACCTTCTGCACCGGATCGCTCGGCGCATCGCCGGCGAACGATCTCCCCGCGCTCATCCGCCGCCTCGGCTCGCGGATCCACTTCGTACACTGCCGCAACGTGCGCGTCACCGGCCAGCGCTGCTTCGAGGAGAGCCCGCACCTATCACGCTTCGGAAGCGTGAACATGCTGGAAGTGGTCCACGCACTACGCGAGATCGGCTTCGCCGGTCCGCTGCGCCCCGATCACGGTCGCATGATCTGGGGCGAGACGGGTCGGCCGGGCTACGGCCTCCACGACCGCGCGCTCGGCGCGATGTACCTGCAGGGGCTCTGGGAAGCATCCGGGCGCGAGCAGCGCACTGCGTCTGGTTCCGCGCTTGCGCGCGGGCGGGATACCGCGCCGCCTCTCTCTCGAACCTCCAACGAGCAAGTGAGTCTGACATGGACCCGCTGAACACCATCCGATCGCTTGGTGTCGTGCCGGTGATCGTGATCGATGATGCAGCCGATGCCCTTCCGCTTGCGACCGCCCTCGCCGCCGGCGGTCTGCCATGCGCCGAGATCACCTTCCGCACCCCGGCTGCCGAGGATGCACTGCGTCGCATCGCGGAGGAGCGACCCGACATCCTGGTGGGAGCCGGGACGGTGCTGACGCAGCACCAGGCAGCGGTGGCTCGCCATGCTGGCGCGAGCTTCGTGGTGTCACCCGGCTTCGATCGGGGCGTGATCGACTACTGCCAGAAGCACGACATTCCCGTCTTCCCCGGCGTGTGCACGCCTACCGAGATATGCCAGGCGTTGGAAGCGGGGCTTTCCGTTCTCAAGCTCTTCCCCGCGGAACCGATGGGCGGAGCGGCATACCTGAAGGCTGCCTCCGCACCCTTCGGCAGTGTGGAGTTCATCCCCACCGGCGGTGTGAACGCCAGCAACCTCGCCACGTACCTCGCGCTCGGTAACGTGGTTGCCTGCGGCGGGTCGTGGATGGCACCCAAGTCGTGGATCGCGGCGAAGCAGTTCGATCGGATCGAGGCGGAATCGAAGCGGGCTCTCGAGGCCGCACGCTCGGCCTTTGCCGCGCGCGGCACACACGGGAGGGCGGCATGATGCGCGTGGTGACTTTTGGCGAGATCATGCTCCGTCTCAAATCGCCCGGGCACGAGCGGCTTTTCCAGACTCCGCTGCTCGAAGCAACCTTCGGCGGCGCCGAGGCCAACGTAGCTGCATCACTCGCCGGCTTCGGCATGACCGCGTCGTTCGTGTCGACGCTGCCGGCCAACGCGGTGGGCGATGCGTGCATCGGTGAACTGCGCCGCTTCGGCGTGGACGTGAGTCACGTGCGCCGTCGTGGAGAGCGTGTGGGGATCTACTACCTCGAGACCGGTGCCAACCAGCGTCCCTCGAAGGTGGTGTACGACCGCGCATACTCGGCGATCGCCGAGGCTCGCCCGGGGGACTTCGACTGGGACGCCATTTTCGCCGGTGCCGACTGGTTTCACGTAAGCGGGATCACGCCGGCCATCAGCGCGACCGCCGCGGAGCTCTCGCTCGAGGCCGTGCAGCGCGCGAACGCGCTGGGCATCACCGTCTCCTGCGACTACAACTACCGGAAGAATCTCTGGAAATACGGCAAGCGCGCCAGCGAGGTAATGCGCGAGCTGGTGCGCCACGTGGACGTGGGGATCGCCAACGAGGAAGACTGCCAGAAGTCGCTCGGCGTGGAGCTCGACGTCGACGTCGACGCGGGCGAGCTCGATTCGGCCAGGTACGAGGCACTCGCCAAGCGCGTGCTGCGCGAGTTCCCGAATCTGAAGCTGCAGGTGATCAGTCTGCGTGAGAGCCGGAGCGCCGACAGCAACGGCTGGTCGGCCGTGCTGCACGACAGGGAGAAGTTCCTGGTGAGCCGGCGGCACGAGATCACCGACATCGTCGACCGCGTGGGCGGCGGCGACTCGCTCGCGGCTGGCTTGATCTACGGTCTGCTCACCTATCGCGACGATGCCCGAGCGCTGGAGTTCGCCGTTGCCGCCTCCTGTCTCAAACACTCGATCCCCGGCGACTTCAACCGCGTGAGCGTCGCGGAAGTGGAAGCGCTCGTGAAGGGGGAGGGGAGCGGTCGTGTCCAGCGTTGAAGAGCTGACCGTCGAGGCGCCGTCCGAGACGCGGCGCACCAGCTTCCGCTGGACGATCTGTGCGCTCCTCTTCGCCGCGACGACGATCAACTACGTCGACCGGCAGGTGATCGGGATCCTCGCTCCCACGCTGCAGCGGGAGCTCGGCTGGACCGAGGTGCAGTATGGCCAGATCGTCTCGTGGTTCAGCCTGGCCTACGGGATCGGCTTCCTGGGTGTAGGCCGGTTGATGGACCGCATCGGCGTGCGTCGCGGCTTCGCCATTTCCATCGTCGCGTGGAGTCTGGCGGCGATCGGGCACGCCTTCGCTCGCACCGTGGCCGGCTTCTCGGCGGCGCGCGCCCTCCTCGGGTTCGGCGAATCGGGGAACTTCCCCGGCGCCATCAAGACCGTGGCCGAGTGGTTCCCGAGGCAGGAGCGGGCATTCGCTACCGGGATCTTCAACGCGGGGAGCAACGTGGGCGCCGTGCTGGCGCCGCTGATCGTGCCGTGGATCACCATCCGCTGGGGGTGGGAGTGGGCGTTCATCGCGACCGGCGCGTTCGGTTTCGTGTGGCTCATCTGCTGGCTCGTGCTGTATCGCGCGCCCGAGGATCACCCGCGCGTGTCTCGCGCGGAGCTGTTGCACATCCGGAGCGACCCGGAGGAGAGCACGGAGCAGATCCCCTGGCGCCGTCTGCTGGGATACCGGCAAACCTGGGCGTTCGCGGCGGGGAAGGCGATGACCGATCCCATCTGGCTCTTCTATCTCTTCTGGCTCCCCAAGTTTCTCGATGCGGGGTGGGGAATAGAGCTCTCACACCTCGCGCTCCCGCTCATTGTGATCTACGTGCTGGCCGATGTCGGATCGGTGGCGGGTGGCTGGTTCTCCGGCGCGCTGATAGCGCGCGGCTGGTCGGTGAACCGCGGACGCAAGGCGGCGCTGCTGGTGGCGGCGCTGTGCATCGTGCCCACGATGTTCGCCGCGCATGCGCAGAGCGTGTGGGTTGCCGTGGCCATCGTGAGCGTGGCCGCGGCGGCGCATCAGTGGTGGTCGTGCAACCTCTTCACCCTCACGAGCGACCTCTTCCCGCGCCAGGCCGTGGCATCGGTGGTGGGGATCGGAGGCTTTGTCGGGGCAATGAGCGCGGTGCTCTTCCAGCGAGCCACCGGACGGATCCTCGAGGCCACCGGGAGCAACTACACCGTGATCTTCGCGATCTGCGGGGTGGCATATCTGGCAGCGTGGGTAGTCATCCACCTGCTGGTGCCGCGACTACAGCCCGTTCGCCTCGAAAACGCGGCTGAGCGCGCCGTGGAATGAGGTGCTCCTTGACCGAACCGCCCTGCGTGACAAACATCAATAGTAATAATATGAGCTTATCACTGAGCTTACTGGAGCGCCCTGGCTGCCCATGAAGATCACCGACTTGCGGGCCACGCCCGTTACGATCCCTCTCGAGTCGCCGCTTCGCCACGCGAATGGCTGCCACTGGGGGCGCTTCGTTCGTACCATCGTCGAGGTAGAGACCGACGAGGGGTTGGTCGGCTTGGGCGAGATGGGTGGCGGCGGCGAGAGCGCAGTGGCCGTCTTCAATTCGCTCAAGCCGTATCTGCTCGGACGCGATCCGACGCGTCTGGAGGAACTGCGCTTCGTCATCGCCAACCCCACTGCATCGCTGTACAACAATCGGACGCAGATTCTCGCGGCCGTGGAGTTCGCCTGCCTCGACATCCTCGGGCAGAAGTGGGGTGTGCCCGTCTCCGATATCCTTGGCGGGAGGGTCCGCGACCGCGTGCGCTTCGCTTCGTATCTCTTCTTCCGCTATCCGAACCCGATCGACGGGAGTGGCGAGGTCCGCACCTGCGACCAGCTGGTGGCCGAAGCCGTAGCACTACGCGAGCGCTACGGCTTCAGGACGCACAAGCTCAAGGGCGGCGTCTTCGATCCGGCTTACGAGCTCGAGTGCTATCGCGCGCTCGCCGAGGCGCTCCCGGGCGACAGCTTCCGCTTCGACCCCAACGGCGTATGGTCCACGGAGCAGGCGATCTGGTTCGCGCAGCACATCGAGGATCTGAACAACGACTACCTCGAGGATCCGGTGTTCGGTATGCACGGGATGCGCCGTGCGCGTGAGAAGGTGCGCATGCCGCTCGCCACGAACACCGTGGTGGTCGGCTTCGAGCAGCTCGCCGCCAACGTGCTCGCGACGGCCGTGGATGTGATCCTGCTCGACACCACCTTCTGGGGCGGGATCCGGCCGTGCATCAAGGCGGCGGGGATCTGCGATGCCTTTCAGCTCGGTGTGGCGGTGCACTCATCGGGCGAGCTGGGGATTCAGCTCGCCACCATGCTGCACCTCGGTGCCGTGGTTCCCAACCTGACCTTCGCGGCGGACGCGCACTATCACCACCTCATGGACGATGTCATCGTCGGTGGGAAGCTGGAGTACTGCGACGGGTCCATTGCCGTGCCCACTGCTCCGGGGCTGGGAGTAACGCTCGACCGGGACCGGCTAGCCGAGTATCACGAGAGCTTCAAGCGGCTCGGCGGCTATCCGTACGACCAGGATCCACTGCGGCCGGGGTGGGCGCCGCTCGTCCCCAATCAGTCGTGGGCCGACCCGAAGGACGACCGCGTTCCCGCCATACCGGTATGAGCGGTGTGTGGTGCCCGGTCGCTTCGCCGGCCCGTTCGCGGGATGGTGGATCAGTCGTTATTGTTTCACCGCCGTCGATCACCCGATCCGAGATTCCATCCGTGTATCCGGATGGAGTGATACAATCGTTCGAATCGAATGCAGTGGAGCTTTCGCGGAAGATCCCGGGAGACGCCGAGTGAAGGATGCATTCACGTTCACGCCGCTGGTGCGGGAGAGCCTCTCGGACCGTCTGGCCCGCCGCATCAAGGGACTCATCCAGAGCGGAGGGTATCAGGATGGCGACCGGCTTCCGTCGATCATGGAGATGGCGCGCCGCTTCGGCGTCGGTCACCCGACGATCCGCGAGGCGCTGAAGAAGTTGGAGACGACGGGGGTCGTGGAGATACGGCACGGGTCGGGAGTGTACGTGACCCGGAGCCAGGAGATGCTGGTTCTCGCGAGCCCGGATTTCACGGGTAAGGTCACGAGAAAGCTTCTCCTCGATCTCATCCAGGCGCGCCAGCCGCTCGAGGCCCTGTCCGTGTCGCTGGCCGCGACCAACGCCATGCCGGAGCATCTGGCCGAGATGCGGCGTCTCCTCGACACCGCGAGCAAGAACCTCACCGACGACGATCTCCTCAACTCGGTCAACATGGCGTTCCATCGCCAGATCGCGCTCGCGTCGGGGAACACGGTGCTGGCGCAGCTACTCGACGTACTGCAGGATCTCTTCACCGAGGAGCAACGCATCATCCTGGGCATCTTCGGCTCGCGCGAGAGGGACAATCACGAGCATATCGAGATTCTCGAGGCGCTGGAGAAGCGCGACGCCCAGTTGTGCGTGGAACGTATGCGAGCGCACCTCGAGGGCGTGGAGAGAGCGGTGGGCCAGTGGGACCCGGAGGACCATCCCATCCACTGAGCGGGGCGTTTGCGAGCGCATCCGGCTCGAAGAAGAATCTGGCGTCACGAGGACGTGCACATTCGCTGGACCGACAGAGCCCTCACTCGTTGGCTCGCGCCACCCTCTAACGCGCGAACGGTGGGTCGAAGAGCTGCGCGGTCGAGATGTACGCCATGATGGTGCTCGTGTCACTGCTGCTTGCTATCGTCCGACCCATCTACGAGGCGACGCGCTCTCCGGAGATCGCCAGCGAAGACAGCGCAGCATATCCCCATGAGCTCCGGTACTGCGGCGTACGAAGCCGTAAAGACGACACCCTGGTGGCACGACGCGCTCCGGAGACTGAACCACGGCTCGTCGCGGTAGTCGCTCGGAGCCGGTGCCCGTCGGGGGTCCTGGAGCAGGGTCGGCATGTCGCCGCGTAAGAGCTCCGCCACGTCCAGACCTGCTGGACTTTGTACGTGCGACGTGCGCCTCTAGTCACCGATCAATGAACATATCCATGGTCCTCCACCAGGCCAAGTCCCATGGGGGCGCATAGATCCGTCGGGTCCGCATGCGGTCGTGATGCTAGACGACTGCGGGCTGCACCAAGGGACATGGTAGCCACGTAGGCGTGTCTGCAAGCGTGGCTTGGCCCGTTCCATCCAATGGCCAGTCCTCCCGCCGATGGGGCCAGCGCGAAGCATGATCGAGCCACTCCTGGGCACGCGGTTGCCGCCAGGGCTGAAGAGACGCTGATGGCGGTCTTCACCCCGAGGCTTCAAGCAACGAGTCTGGTCGATGCCAAGTCATAGCCGCCACGGGTGAGGTGGCCCTTTGCATCCGACTGAAGCCGCAGGCCCTCCAAAGAGCCGCCCCCGTCGTTCCGCGCGGCGCTTCAACGCTCTACCGATCACGGCCGTACAGACACTGTCCCGGGCAGCGAAAAATCGTGAAGTGCAACGCAGGTGCCGTTGTCCGGGCACGAAGCGCTCGTCTCAGCAGTGCTTCCTCCGGCGCCTCCTGACGGAGAGTCGACAATGGTTCACCAGAAGACCAGAGGTCGTCGCAGAGCTGATTGTCGCACCAGCTACGGCATGGGTGTCGCGCTGCTGCTCCTCGGCGCCGCGCCGGTACTCGCGCAGGCACCCATGCCTGCGGGCACGCCAGCCGAAGGGCAGGCCCTACCCGCCGAGGCCAACTGGACGCTTGCAAAGCGATTCAGCACCGCCGCGTTGCGGCCCATCGTCCACAGCGATGCCGTGGAGCCGCACTGGCTCGGGAAAACAGACTCACTCTGGTACAACTGGGAGGACGCGGCGGGATCCCATTTCTATCTCGTCTACCCAGCCACGAAATCCAAGCGGCCGCTCTTCGATCATGTGAAGCTGGCGGCGGCGCTCACGATGACGTCCCACCGCGCCGCGGACCCGAACAAGCTCCCGTTCAGAACTGTTACGTTCACGAAGGATCACAAGGCGATTCGCTTCACTACTGACTCGGTGCGGTACGAATGGAACCTGGCCGCTGAGTCGCTGAAGAGCCTCGGGAAGATCGATCGTGACTCCATTCTTCCCGACGAGGAGCGCGAGATCAGAAGTGAGGACGACGACCGGGGAGGCCGTGGACGTAGAGGCGGCGGACGTGAACGTGACTTCCGCAATTTCGCCCCCGATAGCACGGCCTTTGTCTTCGCCAGGGAGCACAATCTCTATCTGGTGAATGCGGGTAATCCCGACACCATCCAGATCACCACCGATGGGGTGAAGGACTACAGCTTCGGCGCGCGTGACACCTCCCAGTTCCAGGTTCTCTCCGACAGCGCGCTGCGCGAGGCACGTGAACAAGCGCGTGACCCGCGCGTGCGGCCCAACGTGATCTGGTCACCCGACTCGCGCGCGTTTGCCGTGGTCCGCACCGACTCGCGCAAGGTGAACGAGCTCTATCTGGTGAACGTGCTGGCCAAGCCACGCCCCACGCTCATGAGCTACCGGTATGCAATGCCCGGAGAGCCGAACGTCCCCCAGCAGGAGCTCTCGGTCTACCGGCGCGGGGACACCGCGCTGACCAGGGTGAATGTGGCGAAGTGGCCGGACCAGCGGCTGATGGACGTGCACTGGACGACGGGTTCCGACAAGCTCCGACTCGTTCGCCGGGACCGGCTTCAGCGAAATCTGGATCTGATCGAGGTCGACCTCGCCAGCAGGGCGACCAAGGTACTCATCTCGGAGAGCGTCGAGCACGCGTCACTGGATCCGCAGCCGGTGCGCTACGTAAAGCGCGGCGGCGATATGCTCTGGTGGTCGGAGCGCTCCGGCTGGGCGCAGTACTACCTCTACGACCACAATGGAAACTTCAAGCGCCCGCTCACCTCTGGCGCGTGGCACGCAGATCACATCACCAACGTCGACACGATAGCCGGCGCAGTCTGGATAGAGGGCGAAGGGCGCGAGTCGGGAGAGAATCCATACCTCCAGCACCTTTACAGGGTGAATGGGGACGGAACCGGCTTCACTCTCCTGGACCCCGGCCCGTATAACCATGACGAGACGCTGTCGCCCACCAGGCGCTACATGGTGGACAACTACTCTCGCGTCGACTATGCGCCGAAGTCGGTGATCCGCGATGCGAGGACCGGCCAGGTGGTCATGCAGCTCGAGGAGATGGACCTGGCGCAGCTAAAGGCGCGCGGGTGGAGGATGCCGACTCCCTTCGTCGTGAAGGCTGCCGACGGGGTCACGGACATCTATGGCAACATGTGGACGCCGTTCGACTTCGATTCCACGAAGCAGTACCCGATCATTGCCCACGTCTATCCAGGTCCGCAGACGGAGTCGGTCAACACGACTTTCAGAGGGAATCCGGGAGAGCAGGAGCTCGCGCAGCTTGGCTTCGTCGTGATTCAGATAGGCAACCGTGGAGGAAGCCCGCTACGCTCGGTGGCCTATCACAGGTACGGCTATGGCAATGCCCGTGACTACGCACTGGCAGACAAGAAGGCCGGCATCGAAGAGCTCGCGGCGCGCTATCCCTGGATCGACATCACGCGCGTGGGGATCTACGGGCACTCCGGCGGCGGCTTCCTGACCGCGGCAGCCATGCTCCAACCGCCGTACAACGACTTCTTCAAGGTCGGCGTCGCTTCCTCCGGAAACCACGACAACAACATCTACAACCAGAATTGGAGCGAGTGGAATTACGGGCTCAAGCTGATCGTTCGACGTGGCGGAGCGGACAGCACGCGGGTTCGGAGAGGTGGCGGGCAGGGCTCCGATGGCTCCGGCAGCTCTCCGATGTACGACCCCGATACCACGGAGTCGCAGGACAGCGTGAGCTTTGACATCCACGTGCCCACCAACATCGAGCTCGCGAAGAACCTCAAGGGCAGTCTTCTTCTCGTTACCGGCGATATGGACAACAATGTCCACCCGGGGAACACCATCCGTCTGGTAAACGCGCTCATTCTGGCGAACAAGCGGTTCGACTTCATGGTGATGCCGGGAAAGCCCCACGGCTACGGAAGAATGCAGCCGTACTTCAACCGCATGATGATGGAGTACTTCGCTCGGCACCTACTCGATGACCGTACGGAGAATGGGGCAAACTACAGCTATCCATGATGGGCAGAGGTCTGACTGTGAGAGTAGCCATACGGCTCTCACAGTCAGACCGTCGAGCTGTCGCGACCCTCCTCCGGGCCCATGAACGCTTCGTGGTCTGGGCATGATGCTCATGCCTGCATTGCCCCGACCTCACGTGGCAGCAACGCATGCAGAGGTGGCAGCATTGTGATGCTGCCCCAATCCCCGCAGCACCTCGCTTCCTTTCTTCCTGCAGGATCCTCTCACCTGTCGTTGATCGACGCCCCATGAGGGGCGTGTTGTAGTCGGGCTTCGATCTCTTACAGCCGGTCTCACATAACGGCTGCAGCGCCGCAGCTCGTGTCAGCTCGCGTCGTGCTGGAAGTATCCTGGACTCTTCAACGAGGTGGACAAAATGAATAACCGGTTTCTACCGCGGAGCGCGCTCTGGCGCTCCTCGGTGGCCGCGCTTCTCGTCCTAGCTACACCTGCGCTGGCGGCCGCGCAGAAGGCATCGATCAGCGGGCGCGTGACGACTCAGGGCTCGGGCCAGCCGGTCCAGTACGGACAGGTGTTCGTCGTCGGCACTACCCTCGGGACCACCACGAATGCAGAGGGGCAGTACGTGCTCTCGAATGTCCCCGTCGGGACCGTGGAGGTTCGCGTACTTCGCGTCGGGTATCAGGAGCAGAAGAAGGCGATCACCGTTACAGCTGGCCAGCACGCGACGCTCGATTTCGAGATGGTGGCGGTAGCGGTGCAGCTTCAGGACGTGGTGACCACGGCAACGGGCCGGCAGCGGCGCGTGGAACTTGGCAACAGCATCGCGACGCTCGGCGACATCAACAACCGGGTGGAGGAGAGCCCCATTACCTCCGCGACGGACTTGCTCGTCGCCAAAGCGCCCGGTGTCACGGTGCTTCCCGGCAACACCACCGGAACCGCCGGAATCATTCACATCCGAGGCACCAGTTCGATATCGCTGGGGAACGCCCCCATCTGGATCGTCGACGGCATTCGCTTCAACGCCGATAACTCCGGCTTCATCCAGGGTACCAGCGGCCAGCAGGCGTCCTTCCTCAATGGGCTCGACCCGGAGACGATCGAGGACATCGAGATCGTGAAGGGGCCGTCAGCGGCCACCCTTTACGGAACGGATGCGGCCAACGGCGTCATCGTGGTGACCACCAAGAAGGGGCGCCCGGGTGCGACTCGCTGGAACGTTTTCGCTGAAGGTGGCCTGGTTCAGGACCGTAACCATTACGCCGACACCTACGCCATCTGGGGCCACACCCCCAGCGCACCAGGCACACAGGTGCGGTGCATCCTCCAGACGATCTCGGCAGGGACCTGCGCCCAGGACAGCGTCACGAAGCTCAACATCCTCGATACGCCGGGGCTCACCCCCTTCATCACCGGCCATCGCCAGGCGTACGGGATGCAGGTGAGCGGCGGGAGCGAGGCGCTACGCTTCTTCGTGAGCGGTGACTACCAGTCGGAGCTCGGCCCGATCGAGATGCCGCAGCACGACATAGAGAACTTCCGCGCGCAGGGAATCACGGTTCGAGACGAGTCTATCCACCCGGAGCTCCTGCAGGGGCTCAACCTGCGTGCCAATCTCAATGCCACGCTGGGGCCGAAGTTCGATCTGAACGTGACGACCGGCTTCGTCAGGACCAAGCAACGCATGACCTTCGCGGACAACAGCTTCTTCAGCCTGCAGTACCAGTCGATGATGAGCCCCGGCTTCACCCAGCCCGGTCTCGGCGTCACACAGTTGGGATCTCGCGGCGAGGAGCTGCACGGCAACAACGGCTACACGTATGGCGATGTCATGCAGCAGGACAGCAACGAGGAGATCCAGCGGATGCTCAGCAGCGTGTCCGCGAGCTGGCGTCCGTTCAGCTGGATGCAGAACGACGCTACGATAGGCATGGATCTACTCGGCCGCCGCGACTTCACGCTCTGCCGCTTTCAGGAGTGCATGAATCAGGGGACCATCCGACTCGGGCGGGCGAGCTCCGTTCATGCCAATCACAGGAACGTCACGGCTCAGTTGACGAGCAACGCCACCTGGCAGGCCAAGGACTGGCTCAACCTGAAGACAACGGTCGGAGCACAGTACAGCAATCTCGAAGAGGACTGGACCTCGGTAAACGGCCAGCAGCTTCCACCGGGCGCCGTGACCGTGGGTCAGGCCGCCGTGCTCTCCGGTGGGGGGAACCAGCTTCCAACCGCGGATAAGACGCTCGGCTTCTACGTTCAGGAGCAGGCGTCGCTGCACGACAAGCTCTTCATCACCGTTGCGGCCCGTACGGATCAGAACAGCGCCTTCGGCACAAACTTCCAGAACGTCGTCTATCCAAAGGCCAGCGTTTCCTGGATCGCGTCCGAGGAATCGTTCTTCCCGAAGCCCTCCTGGCTCGACCAGTTTCGACTCAGAGCTGCTTACGGTGCCTCGGGCGTGCAGCCCGGCGCGACAGCGTCGTTCGCCACCTACGGTGCGCCGAGCGTGAGCGTTCCCGTTTCCGTGGGGGCCATCTCGGGCAAAGACACGCCGGGTCTCACGGCCGACGATCTCGGCAACCCGGATCTGAAGCCGGAGCGCTCCTCGGAGATCGAGGCCGGCTTCGACGCGCGTCTATTCTCCAACCGTGTGAACATCGACTTCACGTACTACAACAGAAAGACGCACGATGCGTTGATCCAGCAGGCCATTGCTCCGTCGTCGGCGGCATCGGCAACGAGCGTGCTCCGGAATCTCGGCTCGATTCAGAACTCCGGTGTCGAGTTGCTTGTGAACGCTCAGCTCATCGACAAGCAGAACTTCGGCGTTGACGTCTCGGTCAACGGGTCGCATAACGACAACAAGGTGCTCTCGCTCGGCTTCGACGCACTGGGGAATCCCAATCCGACGAACGGAACAGGGTCGCAGCGCGATTCGGTGGGACTCCCGATCAACGGCCTGTTCTACCGCCCGTACACCTACGAGGATCTGAACGGCGACGGGTACATCACCAAGGACGAGATAACGGTGGATCCCGACTTCGCGTACGTAGGGCCGTCGATTCCCGCCACCACGGGCGCTGTGACGCTCGGATTCGATCTCCTGAACAAGAAGATCCGCGTCCAGGGAATGTTCGATTACAAGGGCGGGTACAAGATCTACGACGGAGGGCGCTCGTTCCAGTGCGCGAACAGCTCCGCGTGCCCGGGTCTCTCGGACCCCAATGCATCGCTCGAGGACCAGGCGGCGGCTGTCGCGGCCACGGCGACGCCGATCAAGACCACGTACGGTTACGTGCAGGATGGCGCGTTCTGGCGCTTCCGTGACCTCTCGGTAACCTTCCGCGCTCCGGCTCGCATCGCCAACCTCGCCCACGCCGAAGGCGCGAGCCTCAGCTTCGGCGCGCGCAACCTGCATGTATGGACGAAGTTCCGCGGTACGGATCCGGAAGAAAACTACGGAACCGCCGACACGCAGAGCCTTTTCGCCAGCCCAGCGCCGCGGACGTACTTCACGCTCCGTCTCAATCTCCACTACTAACCCGCCGCTGAGGACAGGGAAATCATGAAGAGATTCGGATATCGTGCCCGGTGGGTGGCGACGGGTATGCTCGCCATCGGGACGCTCACAATCGGCGCGTGCGGGGTCAAGGACGACCTCCTCGCGCCGCAGCAGCCGGGTGTCATCAAGCCCGGTGACATAGC
This sequence comes from Gemmatimonas aurantiaca, assembly GCA_044463245.1. Lineage (GTDB taxonomy): Bacteria > Gemmatimonadota > Gemmatimonadetes > Gemmatimonadales > Gemmatimonadaceae > JADGGM01. The sequence goes on along the minus strand of JBIQMO010000001.1, from coordinate 38,647 downwards.
CAACGCGGGTGCGGCCGGCGCTGAAGCACTGCGCATCGGAGCACTCGGCGGGTTGCACGACTGGACTCAGGGGGGTGGTGGAAGCAACTCGAACAACATCCTCATGATGGCCGATCTGCTGACGGACGTGTGGAAGTCGGGTGACACGTTCACCCAGCACAACGAGACCGATCAGCGCGTGATCCAGCTGAACAACAGCGTGCTTCAGAACGCATACACCGCGGCGCAGCAGTCGCGCGGGCACTTTCACGATGCGATCGAGGCGATGCTCGTGGCCGCTCCCGACAAGAAGGCCGAGATCGCCGAGATGTACTGGGGGCTCGGGCTCGTGGAGATGAGCCTCTCGGAGGTGTTCTGCAACGGTGTCCCCTTCGGCGAGGTCGTGGATGGAGTCCCGTCGTACACGAATCCATTGACTAACCAGGAAGGGTTTGCGCTGGCGATCACGCACTACGACAGCGCGCTGGCGCTGGCGACCGGGGGCGATCCGGCCAGCGTCGGGATCCGGAACGCCGCTCTCATAGCTGAGGCGCGCACGATGGTAGATATGGGTGATTTCGACGGTGCCGCCGCGCTGGTCACGGCGGTACCCACGAGCTATCAGTATACGCTTACCTACTCGCAGCCCACTCAGAGCAACGAAATCTGGACGCACAACGGACAGGGACGAAGCACGGCTCGCCTCGTGGTCGGCGATAGCGTGGACCTCCTCAATGGGAGCGAGAACATAGTTCACAACGCCATCCCATTCGCTTCGGCGCACGATCCACGCGTACCGGTGGTGGGCTCATCGACCGATGCCTCGGTGACGTCCATCGACAACGCCACGCCATACGTGCAGCAGCAGATCTGGCTGCACCGCGACGATCCGAACGTACTGGTATCAGGGATCGATGCTCGCCTCATCGAGGCCGAGGCCGCGCTCCAGCGCGACGACATTCCGGGGATGATGTCCATACTCAACGCGCTTCGGACCAGCCCGCAGACCCTGGGTCATTTCGAGGTGCCGGCGATGGCGGAGCTCTCGGATCCGGCAAACAAGGATGCCGCGATCGACCTCTTCTTCCGCGAGAAGGCGTTCTGGCAGTTCGCAAGGGGCATGCGTCTCGGAGATCTGCGTCGCCTGATCCGGCAGTATGGGAGGACGCAGGATCAGGTATTCCCGACCGGCCTGTTCACCAAGGCCAATGGTGCGCCGCCGTTCGGCAGCGACGTCAATCTTCCGGTGACCGACAACGAGAGGAGCAACCCCAACTTCCACGGGTGCATCGACCGCAACGCGTAGGGTTCGTGCGGCAGTGATGGTTGGTTCCAGCAGAACAAAAAAGAGCGGGGGGCAGCACATGCCCCCCGCTCTTTTTTGTTCTGCTTCGCCACCTAGATGAAAGCTGGGCGTGGCACATGACAGCCCGTCACCTTGCTCTCTCTCTCCAACGTGCACCGGCAGCGGCGGATGTTCCGAGCTGTACCGCTTGCGCGGATGACTGCACCTGCCTAATGTAGCGACCTCTGCAGCGGCTGGTCTTCCCCCTCGTGGCACTGAGTCAGGTAGCTCACCCGCCACCACGCGGTCAATTCTTCTCTCCCGTCGCATGCTTGTCCATCGATCCTCTGCTGTGCCAGTGCGCGACGACGAGCCGGCGGCGCATGGACTCGTCGAAGCGAACGAACGGAACCTGGTCGATCGAGTTCGGGCGGGCGATCGTGCTGCGTTCGAGGGCCTCTACCGGAGCTACTATCAGCGCCTGGTCGGCTTTGCGTACACGTACGTCCGCTCGGACGCTCTGGCCGAGGAGCTGGTCCAGGAGGTCTTTCTCTCCATCTGGCGCCAGCGGGAGGGTTGGGAGGTGGGCACCACGCTTTCTGCTTATCTCTTCACTTGCGTGCGCAACAGCGCGCTGAATCATCGCCGGCACGAAGGTGTGAAGCAGGCTGCAAGCGCCGCGGCACTTTCCGAGGGGCGGACGCTGGGTATGGGGGAGCCTCCTGCCGCCCTCGACTCTCAGCTGGAAGCAGATGATCTGGCACTCGCGGCGCGAGCGGCGATTTCGCGTCTTCCTCCCCGCTGCCGCACGGTGTTCACTCTCTGTCGCGGACACGGGCTCTCGTACGCCGAGGCCGCGCAGGTGATGGGCATCTCCGAATCCACGGTCAAGGTTCAGATGGCGAGGGCTCTGGCGGCGCTCCGGTTGGGGCTCGCTCGCTGGATCGGCTGACCTTCCGCTCGATCGTGTAGGCCGATCGGCCGACTTGCGTGTCATCCTGGTATGACACCGCGAAAATCCGACTACACGGAGTACGAGCGGCTCGCTCGCTACTTCGCCGGTGAGTGCTCAGCGGCAGAACTGACGGCGATCCGGGCGTGGATAGCGAGCGATCCGAGCCGCGAGCAGCGGGTCGAGCAGTTGCGTCGCGTCTGGGAAGTTGCTGGCTACGTCGAATTGCGCGGAGACGTCGAGAGCGGGTGGGCGAAGTTGTCGGCAGGGCTGGACGCCCTGGACGCGCCGCGAGAGCTCAGGCCACGTACGCCGCCGCCGCTACGACTCCACTCGTCCGCGTTCAATGGCCGCCGTTGGTCAGCCATGACCAAGGTCGCCGCTGCCATGCTGGTGATGGTTGGCCTGGGCGCTGGCATAGCGCTGGAGCAAGGTCGTGAGCGCGCGGCGGAGCGTGCGATCGCTGCGAAGAACGCCGTGGTGCGCGAGGTCAGGACCAAGCGCGGACAGCAAGCGAACCTCTATCTGAGCGATGGCACGCACGTGGTTCTCGGCGTCGCCAGCGTGCTGCGATTCCCCACGGCGTTCGAGTCCTCGCGCGAAGTCGACCTCGAGGGCGAGGCATTCTTCGAGGTCGCGCACGAAGAATCGCGCCCGTTCCTGGTACGCACTGCTTATGGCACCGCGCGCGACATCGGGACGAAGTTCGCGGTGCGGGCGTACGATGGGTTGCCCGGTGCAACGGTAGCGGTCACGGAAGGTTCCGTATACCTCGCCGCCAGCGATTCCATAGCGCGCCGCGGGCCAACGACGCGCGCAATGATGACTGACGGCCTGTTGATCGAAGCGACCGACGTCGGGACCGTGTCGGCCAGGGGTGAGCTCAGCGTGGTGCGGGGAGCCGCGTCGGAGGAGCATCTGGCCTGGATGGCGGGCCGGCTGACCTTCGATCAGATGCCGGTGGCGGAAGCCATTGCCCAGATCAATCGCTGGTACGACTCGGATGTACGGATCGGCGATCCGGAGCTGGCGAAGCTGCGATTGACTGCATCTCTGGGCGACGCGCCGGTCGACCGAGCGATTGCGATGGTCGCCCGTGCGCTCGACGCACGCGTCGCGCACCGCGGTTCCACGTTTACGCTCTACCGGGCCAACCCAGGAGGCTGAAATGCACTACCTCCATCGCCTTCGGACACGAGTCATCTCCTTGCCGAGAGTATCCATGCGCCCTCCAACCTCCGCTGCACGCCTGCCCACAATCGCGTTACTTGCCATCGCGTCGGCCGTTCTCGCTCCGGACCTGGCGGCCCAAGAAAGCCCCCGGCAGTTCGCGGAACGCGGACCGAGGTTCCTGCTCGCAAAGGCGGAAAACGCGACACCGCGCAAGTTGGATGTCGCGAAAACTCCGGTTCTGCGTCGAAGACTCTCCCTGGACTTTGATTCGGTGCCGCTGGGCGATGCACTCAAGCGAGTAGCTACGGAGGCGGGACTCGAGCTCGCGTTCAGCGACGCGGTCATCCCTCTCTCGAAGCGAGTGCACCTCAGGGCCGAGGGAATCACGGTTGCGGCGGCGCTCACTGAACTCCTCGTCGACGTGGACGTGGATGTGCTCTTCTCGACAAGCGGCGAGGCGGTTCTGATTCGGCAAAGCGAACCACCCCAGGAGGAGAATTCCGTCATCACCGGCGAAGTCACGGACGAATTCGGCCAGCCCATCGAGGGGGCCAACGTGACGATCTCGGAGATGGGGATATCGGTGGGTACGAATGCGAAAGGCGTCTATCTGATAAACCTGCCGGACGAACGCGTGTCTGGCCAGACGGTCACGCTCCGAGCGCGCTCACTGGGGCACGTGCCACAAACCAGGTCCATCACGATCACGTCCGGGACACATACCTACGACTTCGTGATGAAGCGGGATATGAACCGTCTGGCGGAAATAGTCGTGACGGGCGTAACCGCTGGTACTGAGCAGAGGGACCTGCCCTTCACCGTGTCGCACGTCGACGCTGAGCAGATGCCGGTCCCCGGCGCGGATCCTTTGACACAGCTCCAGGGCAAGATCCCCGGAGTGAACATTGCCACCACGAGCGGCCGCCCAGGATCGCAGCCATCCGTAATCCTGCGAGGACCGCAGTCCATCAACGGTGAAGGGCGGGGGCAAGAGCCGCTGTACATCGTGGATGGGGTGGAGATGAGCGATGGTCTGCCGGATATAAACCCGAACGACATCGAGAGCGTCGAGGTGGTGAAGGGTGCGGCTGCCGCTTCGCTTTACGGCTCCCGCGCGGGGAATGGCGTCATCCAGATCACCACGAAATCGGGGAGAGGCGCGGGTGAGGGAGTCCATTTCACTACTCGTCTCGAGTATGGCGCGAGTGATATCGAGGGCGAGTACAAATGGTCGCGCTCACATTTCCTCACGATGGATGAGACCCGCACCGGCTTCTGCCTGGAGGCTACGAACTGCACGGTAGGTCTCGACCTGCAGAAGGAGGCGTTTCGCTCCAACAATGTGCCCGGGGACTTTTCGCTGCCTCCGGTACGGTTCGACGGGGATGGTGGCATCAACCGCTCGATACCGAAGGTGAGACTCCGGGGAATGTTCGGAGCCAATCGCTGGCCCGTAGCATGGGATCCCGTAGCATCGACTGTAACCAACGGCCAGAGCGTCAGCGCGACGATCGATGCATCCGGTAAGGTAGGGACTACGAATTTCTTCGCCAGCGCCAATGGCTTCGTGCGGGACGGCTCCATCCGGTTTCAGCCAGGCTACGATCGCAAGTCGCTACGCTTGAACCTCGACCAGGAGATCACGGATCGCTGGACCTTCGGATTCAGAACCTACTACAGCACCTCGACGTCCAATGGAGGAACGCAGGAGAATGCCGGCCCCGGTTTCGTGAGGCTCACGCGACAGCCCGGCTCCGCGAACCTCCTGGCAACCGACGATCAGGGGCGCCTGTACATTCGCTCGAGCGTTCTCTCCGCTGGCGGGACGTACCAGAATCCGCTCTACCTCTTCCAGGCGACCCTCGACCGCGACACCAGATCGCGTTTCGTGAGTGCGTTCAACTCGAGATATTCGCCGTTCTCCTGGGCGGACATCGATGGTTCGCTGAACTTCAGCCGGAGTCACGGCGCAAATCTGTATCGTGAGGATGTCGGGTTCCGTACTCTCAGCGAAAGCTCCACGAACGACGGTGAGTTGAGCAGGAGCACCTTCACGAGCTCGTCAGTGAATGGGAGCGTAAACGCGTCGCTTCATCGCAACTTCTTTACCGATCTGAACGCGCGTCTGACCCTTCGTTCACTCTACGAGGAGCAGCAGACCGAGAGCTTCAACGCAAGAGGCCTTCACCTGGTAGCACCAGGGCTCAAGTCGCTGAACGGAATAGTCGATCCGAATTCGATAAGAATTGGCTCGAGCGAGTCGACGATCAGGGCAATCGGCCTGATGAGCGGCGCGGATCTGACGTACAAGGGGCGCTACATCGTCAGTACGCTGGTTCGCCGTGATGGCAGCTCGCTCTTCGGAGAGAACAATCGCTGGGCCACCTACGGACGAGGCGCCGTGGCGTGGCGAGTCTCCGAGGAGGGTTGGTGGGTTCTCCCGGCACTCAACGATCTCAAATTGCGAGCGTCGATCGGTTCGGCGGGCGGCCGTCCCAGGTATTCCGCTCAGTACGAGACGTTCAGCGTGCGGTCCGACGGAACGCTTTCGGCGAGTACCCTTGGCAACAAGAATCTCCGTCCCGAGACGGTGGTAGAGACCGAGATCGGCGTGGACGGAGAGCTGCTGCACAGGTTCGGCTTCACCATCAATTATGCACATTCGGTATCGAGGGATCAGATCCTCCCGGTGCCGCCTTCCGTCTCGTCGGGCTTTGTCACTCAGTGGCAGAACGCAGGAACGCTCGAGAACAAGACATGGGAGGCATCACTAAACATTCCGATCCTCAACCAGCGCAACCTCAGCTGGTCGATGCGTCTCAATTACGATCGGAACCGAGCGGAGATCACCCAGCTTGACGTGCCGCCCTTCTTCGGTGGGCCGGGGCTCGTCCGTGCGACATCGATGTTCAGATACGCGGAAGGTGAGCGTTACGGCACGATGTATGGCCGTCACTTCGTCATGTCCTGCTCGCAACTGCCGGACGCATTCCGCTCACAGTGCGGCGGCCCGGGAAGCGCGTTCCAGAAGAACAGCGACGGCTTCATAGTCTGGGTGGGAGCGGGCAACAGTGTCGGAGACGGGATCAAGAATAACCTCTGGCAGGCCGTCCTTCCCGGGTGCTCCGCGGGCACTTCGCAGGCGCCGGGGGCGGTCGTCTGCGAATCGATGGGTGGAACCGTGACGGCGCCCTGGGGCGTAGCGACGAGCTGGGGGATGCCGATGATCATCCGTGACTCGACCGGCTCCGGCCGGCAGATGGCTCTGGGGAATGCACTCCCGAAGTTCAGAGCTTCAATGGCGCATTCCTTTACGTACCGCCGCTTCTCCCTGTACGGTCTGTTGGCGGGGAACTTCGGCCGCAAGGTCTACAACTATGCGCGTGGCTATGCCTATGGCGACCTGCTGAATCGGGAGGTCGATCAACTCGGGAAGAGCGTCGAGGACGCAAAACCGCTCGGCTATTACTGGCGCGCCCCGGCCCCGGATAACTCCTCCGGCGTCGGTGGGCTCTACGACGACCTCGGGCCCAATAGTTGGAACGTCGAGAATGCCAGCTACATCAAGCTTCGGGAGCTCGCGCTCTCCTACAACGTCGGGTCGGTCCGTGGGTTCGGCGACTGGAGCGTGACGTTGATCGGACGGAACCTGAAGACCTTCACCAACTACAAGGGCTTCGACCCGGAAGTGGGCTACGCTGGAGGGACTTCCGGCTCCGCACTCGTAAATGCCCTCGATTACGGTACCTATCCGGCACTTCGGGAATTCACGGTGTCAGTAGGGGCAAGGTTCTGAGCGTCCGTGCACTCGGAATCGAGACGAAGTAGTGCTCGCGACTCTGCCTGGACTCCCACCTGCTTGAGGATTTTTATGCGAAAGCTGGCAACCGGTTTCGTGGTGGTCGCCGTCATCTCCGGCGTCGGCTGCAACGATTTCTTGGACGTGAGTAACTACAACGATCCGAACATCGAGAGCGCCTACTCGACTCCTGCGGTGCTCGAACAGATCATCGCGAGCGCGGGACAGAGGGTCTTCTCCGACCTCCATGACTGTACGACATGCCTGACGCCGTCACTTCTGGTGATGTCGTTCCAGTATTACTCGACGAACGCGAACTTCGGCATGTCCACGCGCCAGGAGTTGCCGCGGAACCCCATCTCGAACGCGCGAAATAACGGGACGCATGGGGAGAACTTCCATGATTTCAGCGGTATGTCGCGTGATTCACGACTCACGGCCGATGCGGTCCAGGCGCTCGATGCGCTGATCGCGCGAGGCGGCACGCTGGGGAACCCTCGGTTCGACAACACCGACGAGAATTTGCGGGCGCGCTCCTTCGCACTGTTTGCAAATGCGTGGGCGCTGGGAAATCTCGCGTTGATGTACGATTCCGCGGCGATAGTCACGCATATGTCGCCACCCGCCATCGAAGAGACACCGCCATTGTCGGGATACGGCGCCGTGATGAATGCGGCGCTCGCGCAGTTCGACTCGGCGATCGCCGTGGCGCTCGACCCGCGGGCGGCGAGTGCGTTTCCTCTTCCGGATACCTGGATGAACGGCAACGTGCTTTCGCTGGCGGATTACGTGCGCATGATTCGCTCGTACAAGGCCCGCTTCCGCGCAGGGGTGGCTCGTACACCCACGGAGCGAGCGGCTGTCGACTGGGATGCCGTCATAGCCGATGCGACCAACGGAATAACGAAGGACTTCGTCATCCAGCTCAACCCGGCGGCAGGATGGGATATGGGACTCGAGGGTGGGCTGTCTCTCAGAATGCCGATGTGGTACTACGGCATGGCTGACACGACCGGCGCCTATGGCGCCTGGCTCGGGCAGGCCCTCGACGCGCGGCTGCCGTTCGTCCTGAAGACCGGCGACCAGCGCTGGCCGTGGGGAGAGACGTCCGAGGAGCAGGGGAGCCACAGGCAGTCGCAATGGTCCTATGATGCATTCCCCTACATCATAAACACGGAATCGATGACCGGCGGCGTAGGATGGGGATATTCCCTGTATTCCTTCCGACGGTTCGGGGCGATCGAGGAGAACCAGGGGTCCGGCCCCTGGGTCGCGATCCCGAAGATCGAGATCGACATGTTGGCCGCGGAGGGATACATCCGCAAATCCGATTTCGTCTCTGCCGCTGCACTCATCGATCAGTCGCGTGCGCGTGCCCAGCTCCCACCGCTGAGCGGCTACGTCACCGATGCCTCCACGCCGGTACCGGGCGCCACCTACGAGCCCGTGCTGCGTATCAGCGACAACCCGCTCGACCCTTCGAAAAAGGACACGGTTCAGGTGGGATGGGAGCTGGCGTCGGTGGTGCCCGGCTCCTCGAGCTGCGTCCCACAGGTTCCGATTCCTCCCTCGTTCACGACGACGGCGTGCGGCAACATCATGGAGGCGATGAAGTACGAAAAGCGCCTCGAAACGGCGTTGACGGGTTATGGAACGTGGTTCACGGACGCGCGTGGCTGGGGTGACCTCCCCGAAGGTACCGCGCTCCAGTGGCCCGTGCCGTACGAGGAGATGGACGCGCGCCAGCAGCCATTCTACAACCTTGGCGGTATCGGGGGCCTGTCAGGAGCTGCAAAGGGTACCTACGGGTTCTGAGCCGACGCGAACGGAGCCGGCGGTGGTGTTCGATCACGCTGCGTGCTACGGCTCGGAGTCAGGCAATTTTTCCATCCCAATCTTGAAAGGGAGTGATTGGCAGATGCGACTGCAACACCTAGCGCTTGTAGGCGCCTTGGCTATTGGCGCGACGGCCTGCAATCACGATTCTGGGCCCTTTTATCCGCCCGAGGTGCAGTTGGCCTTCGTCCGTTGGGTAAATGCTGTCCCTGATACCGGGTCGCTCGATTTCCGTTTCGTGGACCAGGTGGAGTATTCGCCCTGGTATGGGCAACTCGAGTTTCGGCAGATGTCCAATTATCAGGGTGCACAAGCTGGAACGCGGCACATCCGCGTATTCCCCGGTGGGAGCAGCGACATCGATGTCGTGTCCCAGGTGGTGTTGGACACCACGCTCACACTCGAGGCGGGGAAGTATTACACGATTCTCCACACGGGGTACGCGCGTGCGGGATCAGCGCCCAAGCAGCACTTCGAGCTCATCGAAGACCCGAGGCCATCGGTGGGGGACGGCCAGATAGCTGCTCGTGCGATCAATGCCATCGTCGGCGCCGCCGTCGATATCTACTGGGCAGAGGATGAAGATCCCAGTCCTACTGTTTTTGGCGCGCCGGCGTTCGAGGCGCTGACCTACCTCGCCGCGTCGAACTACACCACGGCTCCGACCAGCAAGTTCGCCTTTCGCGTTGCTCTCGCGGGCGACGCGGGCTTGATGGCGCAGGCGGTGGCGCCCGCCGGCCATCCGCCGGAGAGCGTCTCACAGACGGCGCAGGGCGGATACTCGATAGGTGGTAGCATGCTCACGGCGTTCGTATTTCCGGCCTCCGTCGACGGAAGCGGCGCTCCCCAGTCTTCCAAGTACAAGACGGCCGCGGTCATCTGGATGCAGGACAACCGGCCTGGAAGCTGACCGCTGATTTCCGAGATTCGCACCGACGGCTAACAGGGTTCCGGGGAGGAGTACGTTGAACAGGTCTATCGAATTCATCACGCTGCCGTTGCTCGCGTCGATGGCGTGCGCGTTAGTGGTCGTGCCGCATGTCGCATCGGCCCAGAGCGCTGGGCGCGGCGTCCAGATGGACTCGGCGCGCGCTACCGCCCTCTACGTCAGCAATCGCCCGGAGGACCTGCCCCAGGGAAATTTCGAACGACAGATAGTGAGCAGGAAGAGCACCGACAGTACTTACGCAGCGCATGCGCCGGGCGCATACGGCTTCAGCCAGGTTACCTACCGCAGCAGCGAAGGTGGACTCGAGATCCCAGCGTACCTGTTCACTCCCACTCAGAAGCGCGGCCGCCACGGGCACGCCGCAATGGTATGGGTGCATGGCGGAGTGCACAGCAACTGGAGCAGGACCATGTTGCCGTTCGTGAAGGAGGCGGTCGAGCGCGGATATGTAATCATCACTCCCCAATACCGTGGGAGTACGGGCTACGGCACGGCGCTATACAACGCGATCGACTACGGCGGTAAGGAATTGGACGACGTTCAGTCTGCCGTGGACCACCTGAAGACCCTCCCGTACGTCGACCCCGAACGGATAGGGATCATGGGATGGAGCCATGGAGGGTTCATCACGGCTCATCTGCTCATGCGCGGTCACGATGTGCCCTTCAAGGCCGGCGCAGCCATCGTGCCGGTCACCAACCTCGTCTTCCGGCTCTCGTACAAAGGTCCGTACTACCAGCGTCATTACGCGACTCAGGCCGGGATCGGCGGTCTGCCCTTCGAGAAGCGCGACGAGTACATCAAGCGCTCGCCGCTCTACCACGTGGACAGTCTCTTCACGCCCATTCTCGTCCATGTGGCGACGAACGACGAAGATGTGAACTTCGTCGAGGACCAGCAGCTGGTCGATGCTCTCCGCTCACGGAAGTCGGATCTGGCCGACACGAAGGTTTATGTGGACCCACCAGGATGGGGATCGTCGGTCGGCCACACCTTCGACCGACGAGTGGATCCACGGACGCTGCAGCGAGATGACTCCCCCGCGCAGCTCGATTCCTGGAATCGCATCTGGACGTTCTTCGAGTGGCACCTCCGGCCCTATGAAGACCGTTCCAAGCCGATACCGCCACCACGGGTAAGGCCCTGACGAATTCCGATCTGGCCATCCTTCAATCTCATCTCACCATGTCTAGAGCTACTTCGATCGCACTGAGCGTCGCGACCATCTCGGTACTCGCTGGGTGCGCGGGCGGGACGGGCCAGCAGGAGTCTTCGACGGTAGCTGATCACCCCAAAGGCTACCTCATGATCGTCGGGGGAGGCCCGCAATCCGATACGCTCATCAAACGCTTCGTCGACCTGGCCGGAGGTGCGGGTAAGGCGCGCGTGGTGGTCTTCCCCATGGCTGGAGACAACTCGGCGGCCGGCGGTGAGCGGAAGGCCCGGGAGCTCCGAGAATTCGGCGCCGAAGCGACGGTGCTCGACATCACCCGCGAGCAGGCGAACATGGATTCCGTCGCGCGTATTCTCGACAGCGCTACTGGCATCTGGTTCAACGGTGGCCATCAGGTTCAGCTGGCGGGGGCGCTGCAAGGAACGAAGGTCGAAGCCGCGATCCACTCACGCTATCAAGATGGCGCAGTCGTAGGAGGAACATCGGCCGGTGCCGCGGTAATGTCGAACCCCATGATGACTGGCGGAGAGCGACAGCCGGGAGGCGCGCGCCCCGATCGGAGCACTCCATTCATGACTATTGCTCAGGACAACGTGGTCACGGCGGCAGGGTTCGGCCTCATTCGCGGGGCGATCATCGACCAGCATTTCCTGCGGCGTAAACGGCACAACCGGCTCATCAGCCTGGTGCTGGAGCGTCCCGAACATCTCGGAGTGGGCATCGACGAATCGACTGCTCTCCTCGTGCATCCCGATGGGCATTGGAGCGTGCTGGGGGCGAGCGCCGTCCTCGTGTACGATGCACGACAAAGCAATGTCACGGCGTCCGGTGCGCCGGTGCTGGGTGCCTCCGAGGTGCGAATGCACGTCCTGCCGGCAGGAAGCAGCTACGACCCGACCACGCGGATCGCGAAGCTGCCAGAGAAGGCAACGGTCACGGCGGCGAACTGAATGGACCGGCCCCCGCTCAAATCGCACGGCCCCATCAACGATCGAACGCTCTTGCCGACCACTGCCAGGCATCCTCAATGACTCGCATTTCGAAGCTCCTCTCCATCGGCTGTCTCCTGGGGTGTCCCGCGGTACTCCCGGGTCAGGATGCTTCTGCGACCGCAGATCTCATCGTAACGGCACGTCGCATTTATACGGTAGACGAGACTCGACCCATCGCCGAAGCCATGGCCATACGCGACGGGCGCATAGTGTTCGTGGGCTCCGAGCGCGGCGCGCTTGCGCTTGAGGGAGCTGATACACGTATGGTGCGGTACCCGAATCGTACGATAATCCCGGGCATGATCGACGCCCACGCGCATCTCTCGGGGCTTGGAAGGCTGCTTCGGCAGGTAAACCTGGCGGGAACGACGTCGTACGATCAGGTGATCGCGCGCGTCGTCGAACGTGCGAAAGCGGTCCCGCCAGGTACCTGGATCGTCGGTCGGGGCTGGGACCAGAACGACTGGGGCGAGCGACAGTTCCCCACCCACGAGGGGCTATCGCGTGCGGTACCGGAGCATCCGGTGGTACTGTCACGCGTGGATGGCCACGCGCTTCTTGCAAACGCGAAGGCGATGGCGCTTGCACGGGTCAATAAGGCGACGAAGGAAAGACCCGGCGGGCGAATCGTGAGACTGCCGAGCGGAGATCCGTCCGGCGTTTTCGTCGACAATGCGCAAGGTCTGGTACGCCGGCTCGTTCCCTCCACGACGCGCGACGAAGTAAGGCTGGGAATCCTGGCAGCCATCAAAGAGGTGAATCGCTGGGGGATCACCGGCATACACGATGCCGGAGTCTCTCGTAGCACCATAGAGATCTACGAGGAACTCGCACAAGCCGGGCAGTTCACGCTCCGGGACTATGTGATGATCAACAGTGCGAAGTCCACGCGCGACTACTTCTTCGCGAAGGGACCACAGAATGCACTGTACGACGGCCACCTCTGGATCCGGAGCATAAAGCTGTTCATGGACGGCGCCCTCGGCTCACGTGGGGCGGCCCTGCTCGACCCGTACAGCGACGATCCAGACAATTCCGGCCTGTTGGTTTCCACACCCGAACACATACGCGAAGTGTCGGAGGAAGCACTGAGGAACGGCTTCCAGGTATGCGTTCATGCGATCGGTGACCGCGGCAATCGCGTCGTTCTCGACCAGTTCGAAGCGGCGCTGAACGACGTCCCGGTAGCGGACCATCGCTTCCGGATAGAGCATGCCCAGATCTTCGATAACACCGACATACCGCGCTTCGCGGAGCTGGATGTCATTCCATCGATGCAGTCCACCCATGCTACGAGCGACATGTATTGGGCAGGAAGCAGACTCGGTACGGACAGGCTGCACGGTGCGTACGCATGGCGGTCGCTTCTGAGAACGGGCGTGATCGTTCCTAATGGGACGGACGCCCCGGTCGAGCCCATCGATCCGATGCGCACTTTTCACTCGGCGATTTCCCGCCAGGACGAGAACAACTACCCGGAGGGCGGTTGGTATCCCGAACAACGAATGACGCGCGATGAGGCGCTGAAATCGATGACGATCTGGGCCGCTGCAGCCGGTTTCCAGGAGGATCTGCTGGGCTCTCTCGCGCCAGGTAAGTACGCGGACTTCGTAGTGCTCGATCAGGATATCATGACCGTTGCCCCGGAAGACATTCTAGCAACCGAGGTGCTCGCGACCTACGTAGGCGGACGGCCCGTATACGAGCGGGATTGAGCGATTTCATATCGGGAACCATCGCGTGGAGGAGAAATGTACGGATCGAGCCGAGCGGTAGCATTCCCGATCTCGCTGCTACTGGTCGCCATTTTCACCGGCTGTCTGGCGAACCAGGCGCCGGCGTCCGGGACGGGGCCGAAGGGTCGTCTCGTAATCGAAGGCGGTCCCAAGACACCCCGGCACGCAGCCATCTACAAGGAGATTCTGGATGGTCGCGATGGAGACGGGCCGCTCTGCATCATCCCGACATCCAATGCAGATCCGGAGCGCGCGATAGCGGAAAAGATCTCCCAGTTCGGCGCGAATGGGTGGGCAGGAGAGGTAGTGGGTATTCCGATCACGCCGTCGCGTCCGGAGGCGGCGTCGGACTCGCAGATCGTGAGTCAGCTGCAGAAGTGCTCCGGCTTCTTCTTTGTGGGGGGCAGGCAGATCCGCAGCTCACGCGTCTTCCGTCCTGATGGAGCTACCACCCCGGCTCTGGAAGCGATCAAGGCCCGCTATCGGGAGGGGGCTGTAGTCGCGGGAACCAGCGCCGGCGCTGCCATCATGAGCGACCCGATGATAAACGCTGGGAATGGGCGCACGGCACTCGCGCACGGCGTTGGCCCCGGTGGCGTGCGTATGGTGCCCGGGCTGGGGTTCTTCGAAGGGGAGCTCGTAGACCAACATTTTCTCGCTCAGAACCGGATCGGGCGCCTGCTGGTTGCGGTACTCCAGCTGGATCAGTACAGCACCGCCTTCGGCGTCGATGAAAACACGGCCCTGGTTGTCGAGGCAGGCCGCGCCTGGGTGGCCGGTGCATCCGGGGTGCTCTTCGTCGATGGCCGCGACGCGCAGCGGGCAACCGAGGGCAATGGTGGGACCGGACTTCGGCTCTACCTGATGGGCGCTGGCGATACGGTCGACCTGAAGACGTATCGCGTCAACGTCGATCCCGGGAAGAAAGCGGTGCCGACGGAAGCTGGGGCGGTCACGCCACCGGAGGACGTCTTCGCGAAGTGGCAGTTTCTGCACCTCGTACATGCTCTCGCGCGATCCTCTTCGAATGAGGTGGTTGCCCAGGCAGGCGATTACGAGATCGTGCTTCGGAAGGAGCCTGGATTCGCGGCGGTGAGTCTTTCAGTACCCGGCGTAGAGGGTGTTCCCGCTGGGCTGAGTGCGGGGCCCCTCCGAGCTGACATTCGACAAAGACATCCCTGACCGGAGCATCATGCACAGGCACAGCCGAGCGATCGCGATCGCTGTCGCAGTCAGCATCTCATGGCCGATGGTTGGCGGCTGCGCGAAGCATATCCCTAGTGCTTCGCCACGCGAGGGTGGGGGCGACTGGCTCGCGTCCATTCCTTCTCGCTTCGTTGGTCCTCCTCCGCTCAGCGGTCGCATCACCGATTTCGCGGTAGTTGAGCGGAATCCAGAGACGTTCTATGTCGCTGCCGCAAGCGGTGGCGTCTGGAAGACAACCGATGGTGGGCGGGCATTTCGACCCGTGTTCGATGCAGCTGGTGCTCATACAGGATCGATGGGTGCGGTAGCCGTGTCGCAGAGCAACCCGTCGATAGTCTGGGCCGGGACCGGGGAAGCGAATCTCCGGAACTCCGTCCTGCCTGGTGCGGGCGTGTATCGGTCGGATGACGCTGGAGAGGCGTGGCGGTTCGTCGGGCTGCGCGAGACGCGCCACATAGGGCGCATAATCGTCCATCCAACGAATCCAGATATCGTCTACGTCGCCGCTGTGGGCCGCGCATGGGGCTGGAATTCGGAGCGCGGTCTCTACAAAACCACGGACGGCGGGCATACATGGAACAAGGTGCTGTATTTCGACGAACAGCATGGCGTGGTCGATATCGCGATGGATCCTGCCAACCCGCAGGTGTTGTTCGCTTCGGTATATCGAGTGCAGCGCGACGGGTTCTCTGGCGGCGATGGCAATCCGCTAATCGAAACGGGCCTTCACGCCGGGATCTACAAGACAACCGACGGAGGAGCTAACTGGACTCGGCTCGCGAATGGGCTACCGAGTGGGCCGCTCGGGAGGATCGGAGTCAGCATCTCGCGGAAAGATCCGAACGTGGTGTATGCGGTGGTCCAGTCGGAGTCCACCATTCGCCGCCCGTCGGGCCAGCGTCGCGGCGACAGCCTATCTGTGGCAGCTGGTGGGATCTTCCGTTCTTCGGATGGTGGCCAGTCCTGGTCGAAGATGAACGACCTGGTCCCGCGACCGTTCTACTATGGGCAGGTCCGCGCGGATCCGAACGACGTCAATCGGGTGTTCTGCCTCTCGATACAGCTCTATGTCTCGGAGGATGCCGGCCGAACCTTCCGCACGACTGGGGGACGTGGGATCGGGGGTGACCAACATGCGCTGTGGATCGACCCGGCGGATTCGAGGTTGGTCTACCTCGGGAACGACAACGGTCTCGCCATCAGCACCGACGGAGGCAGGAAGTTCGAGGCGAATCGGAACTTGCCTGTCAGTCAGTTCAACGCGATCTCGGTGGACATGCGGAAGCCGTACTACATCTACGGAGGACTGCAGGATAATCAGACCTGGGGCGGTCCGTCTGCCAATTACACCACTGTCGGGGTAACCGCGGACGAGTGGCAGAAGGTCGGGCCATACGACGGGATGTATTCGGCCGTCGATCCCACGGACTGGACGACGATCTATGTGTCGAGTCAGTTGGGGAATCTTCGTCGCCGCACTATGGGTCCAAGCGGGGACTCCGGAGTCAGAATCACGCCCAAACGTTCGGAGGGAGAACCTCGCTACCGCTTCAACTGGAACGCTCCGCTACTGATCTCTCCCCACGAGCCACATACTCTGTATTACGGCGGGCAATTCCTCTTCAAATCGACGGACCGTGGCGAGACGTGGTCGGTGCGAAGCCCCGACCTGACACGCCGCCAGCCCGAGTCGCGCGTCCCCGGCAATACGATCACGACGATTGGTGAATCAGCTCTCCGCGCGGGCTTGATATACGTAGGGACGGATGATGGTAAGGTGTGGGTTACGCGCGACGACGGAAGGAACTGGACGGATCTTTCGGACAATGTCCCGATCCTGTCCAAGGAGCGTTGGATCACTCGACTTGAACCATCGCACCATGACCTGGGTACCGTCTACCTGTCCCTGAGCCGCATGCGCAACGACGACGATCGTCCCTACGTGTTCGTCAGCGCGGACTACGGAGCTACGTGGCGATCCCTGGCCGAGGGATTACCAGAGGTAGGACAGGTGCGCGTCATTCGGGAATCATCGCGCAACCAGGACTTGTTGTTCGTCGGCACCGACGCGGGGCTGTACGCTTCGCGGAACCGTGGCACGTCGTGGCGACGACTGGAGCAGGTTCCAACGGCCTCTGTCCAGGACATGGTCATCCACCCGAGAGACCGGGAGCTGGTGGTCGCAACGCATGGCCGTGGCCTCTACATCCTCGACATCATGCCACTCGAGGAGGCGACGCAGGCGACTTCTCTGGCCGATGCTTATCTGTTTTCTATTCGACCCGCGGTGGTAGCCGAGCTACAGAAGACCGAGAGACCGACAGGCCTGAAGAGCATCGTCGGGACGAACCCACCTCCCGGGGCATCGATCTTCTACTCTCTTGCGAAGTCGCTTGCTGAACCCGTCGAGCTGAGCGTCGTCGATGCTTCGGGAAGGACTATTCACTCCGCGCGCGGAGCGCGCGAACCTGGCCTGTACCGAGCAGTGTGGGATCTGCGCTCGGAGAAGGGTGGCTCACCCGTAGAGCCAGGCCAATACACAGTGATTCTGCGCGCCGAGGGCAGCGAACTGCGCCGGCAAGTATCGGTCATGCCTGCTTGCGCGGAGGCCTGCGTAGCTGACGGCGCTTAGAGCCGTCGTCATGTGGCCGTCGCTGGTCAACGGTAAGTAGACCACGATTTCGACGAACGTTGCGTGTACCTCCTTCGTGCTTCGGGGCACTCTGATGCTATCAATAGCGCATTCCAGTACCCAGCCTCGCATTGTCGTGTTCGCGAGCGTGGTGGCTACGGCTCTGGCGTCGATCGTCGGTGCCGCCGCCAGTGCTCAGGCTCGGACGCAGCCAACGGTGCCTACCGCATCGGCGTTTGTCGATCTGCAAAATGGCGCTGTCGCTGACCTGCGATACCGCTACATCGGCCCGGCAGGGAATCGTGTGGCCGCGGTGGCCGGTGTGGCGGGCGACCCGAACGTGTACTATGCCGGCGCCGCATCCGGTGGAGTTTGGAAAACCGTGGATGGTGGCGTCAACTGGGCGCCGATCTTCGATGACCAGGATGTGTCGTCAATTGGCGCACTCGCTGTAGCGCCATCGAATTCGGACATCGTGTGGGTGGGCACTGGCGAGTCGTGGATTCGCAGCCACGTCTCGCTGGGGAACGGCGTTTACAAGTCCACCGATGCCGGCACGTCCTGGACGAAGATGGGACTCGATTCGACAGGGCGTATCGGCCGCGTCGTGATCGATCCGACCAATCCGGATATAGTCTTTATCGCGGCACAGGGTGCGAGCTATGGACCGCACGAGCAGCGCGGAATTTTTCGAACGGTCAACGGAGGCAAGAGCTGGCAGCGCGTCCTCTTCGTAGATCCGAACACGGGCGGCATCGACGTAGTAATGGACCCGACGAATCCGCGTGTGCTTTTCGCCGCGACCTGGCAACTCGAGATGAGTACCGGGGAAGTCGTGAGCGGTGGACCGGGTAGCGGGGTCTTCAAGTCCACGGATGGTGGTACCACGTGGAACCGTTTGAAGGGGAACGGGCTGCCAGGATCGGATGTCGGCAAGATTGGTCTGGCGATAGCACCATCGGATCATCAGCGGATTTACGCGCTCATCGAAACCGGTGACGGTGTACCGGTCGACGGCCAGCCGAGCGACAACGGCGACTTGTGGCGGTCGGATGATGGTGGTGCCTCCTGGAAGGTCGTCAGCTACGACCGTTCGATCGGGTGCCGGCAGCCATACTACACGCGCGGTGTGGTGGCTCCGGACAACCCCGACGAACTCTACATCCTCTGCAGCTCGTTTCTCCGGTCGCTCGACGGTGGCGAGACGAACCATGGTGCGGGCCGCAGCGGTGGCGCTGCGCGGCCGATCTCGTCGCCTGGCGGGGATAATCACGACATGTGGATCGACCCCTCCAACGCTGATCGCATGGTGGTTGGTAACGACCTGGCGGTAGCGATATCGACCAACCGTGGCGAGACGTGGCGGCGCGTGCAATTGCCTATCGCGCAGCTCTACCACGTGGCTGTGGACAACCGAACGCCGTACTTCGTGTACGGCAACATGCAGGACGGAGGCTCGCTACGTGGTCCCAGCAACAGCCGGACTGGTGGCAGCATCGCTCGTAGCGAGTGGCACAGTGTCGGGGGCGGTGAGAGCGGCTGGAGCGTTCCAGATCCGGTTGACACCAATACGATCTGGTCGACTGGCTCCGGGTCGGGGATGGGCGGCGGTGTCGTGATTCGATATGATGAGCGGACCCGAACTGGCCAGAACGTCGAAGTCTTCCCGCTCAGCACCAAAGGTTATGCTGCAAAGGACGTGAAGTATCGCTTCCTCTGGGATGCGCCGTTCGCGATTTCGCCGCATGGCCCAAAGCGCATTTACATGGGCAGCCAGTTCGTACACGAGAGCGCCGATGATGGGCGGAGCTGGCGAATCATCAGCCCCGACCTGACGAGGAATGACACCGCGAAGATGCACAGTTCCGGAGGGCTTACTCCGGACAACCTCGGTGTCTCGTACACGGGGGCGCTTCACGCAATCGCCATCGGGAGAGCGGATGGTGGCGCAGGTATCATCTGGACAGGGAGCAATGATGGCCTGGTCCATCTCACGCGCGATGGTGGAAAGACATGGACAGACGTGAGCGCAAACATTCCCGGTATCCCGGCGCTCGGGTCCATCCGGCACATCGAGCCGTCACGCTACAGTCCCGCATCGGCGTACATCGTGGTAGATGCTCACCAGGAGAATGACCGCAGACCCTGGGTCTTCCGTACCCACGATTTTGGTAAGAGCTGGCAGAAAATCACGAAGGGAATCCCCGCTGGCCCTCTGAGCTACGCCCATGTGATTTGCGAAGATCCAGTACGCAGGGGCTTGCTATACCTGGGAACGGAGAACTCACTCTACGTATCTCTCGACGACGGAGATAACTGGCAATCATTGCAGCTGAACCTGCCCCACGCTCCCATCTACGGGCTGACGGTGCAGGAGAAATTCAACGACCTGGTAGTCGCGACCTACGGTCGGGGATTCTGGATACTCGACAATCTGGCACCGTTGCAGCAGCTCACCGGCCGCGTTGCGGCAGCCGATGTCCACCTTCTTCCGCCACGGCCCGCGTATCGTTTCGTTAGCGTAGCTGGCAACAAGTCGGCGCCGAACGACGCCACTTCGGGTGATAACCCTACCTACGGAGCGGCGATCGACTACTGGCTCGGGAAGGCGCCGTCGGGACCGGTGACCATCGACATCCTGGATTCGCTGGGGCAGACTGTTCGCACTCTGCGATCGCGCTCACCACATGCTGGATTCAATCGTAGCTATTGGGATCTGCGCAACGAGACATCTCGCGGCCCGCGGATGCGCACCAAGCCAGAATTCTATCCCGAATTCCAGATGGAGAAGGACGGTACTCGCTCCGCCCCGGGATTCGGATCCATCACGGTGCGAATGCCGCCGGGAAGGTACACCGTGCGGCTCGCTGCAAATGGGAAGACCCTGTCGCAACCGTTGGAGATCCTGCGTGATCCGAACCAGGAAGAATCCGCGCGAGACATTCGCGCTGCCGTCGAAGCGTTGCTCGCGCTGCAGACCGACCATAGGCGTGCGGCTACTGCACTTCAATCGATCGAGTACCTACGTGCCCAACTCCAGCCCCTTCAGACAAGACAGGATCTGCCGAGTGGCACTCGTACGAAGTCACGGCCCCTCGAGCAGCAGCTCAGGTCATTAGCCGATGGACTGATCGATTTGCGGTTGTCGGGAGAAGGGCAGGACATTGTACGTTGGCCGGAGCGAACCGCCGGGCAGCTCTCCTACCTGGCGAGCCGCATCGCAATCTCGGATTTCGCCCCGGCGTCTCAGCAGCTCGAGGTGCAGCAGCTACTTCATACGCGAGTGAATGACACGGT
This sequence comes from Gemmatimonas aurantiaca, assembly GCA_044463245.1. GTDB lineage: Bacteria > Gemmatimonadota > Gemmatimonadetes > Gemmatimonadales > Gemmatimonadaceae > JADGGM01. The sequence continues at coordinate 17,637 of JBIQMO010000001.1, read as the reverse complement.
TTCGAAGCTGGATAGTCTCGTGCGTACCGATCTGGCATCGTTGAACGTTCTGCTCAGGAGTCATGGGCTGAGCCCGGTCGGCATACTCGTAGACGAAGCATCCCGGGACGACTGAGCTGCCAGAGTTGCCATCAGCTCGGTGGCCGCGGCATTGCCGGCCCGATTGGCGCCGATGGTGGACGCGGAGGGCCCGTACCCCACGAGGTGCACGCGCGGATCCTTCGCGACCTGCGTCGCCAGCCGGCCGGTCATGACGATGCCACCGTCCGGCTCGCGGAGCTGGAGTGGCGCCAGATGATCGAGCGCGCTGCGAAATCCGGTGCACCACAGGATCACGTCGGCGTGGACGACCGTGCCGTCGGGCCAGCGGACGCCGTCTTCGACGATGTCGCTGAACATCGGGAGCCGCTTCAGCACCCCGCGCGCGCGCATCGCCTCGATGGCGGGGGTGACAGGGAGCCCCGTCACCGACACCACCGACTGGGGCGGCAGGCCGGCTCGCACCCGTTCCTCGACGAGCTTCACGGCGGCGCGTCCCGCCTCCTCGTCGAATGGTCCCTCGCGGAACTGCGGCGGGCGCCGCGTCACCCAGGTGGTCGTCGTGACGCGCGAGATCTCGTCGAGCAGCTGGATGGCCGAGATGCCGCCGCCGACGATCACGACATGCTGGCCCACGAACTCCTCGGCCGTGCGATAGTCCCTCGTGTGCAGTTGCCGTCCGGCGAAGCGGTCCGCGCCCGGGTACTCCGGAATGTACGGCGCCTCCCAGGTACCGGTGGCGTTGATGATGCCGCGCGCCGACACATCGAAGCGATCCGACTCGACGATCAGCCGGTCGGCGCGGCTGCAGACGACGTTCACGTGCACCGGCCGGTACACGGGCAGCTCGAACGCCTTCTCGTAGGCTGCGAAGTATCGCGGTACCGCGACGGCCGCCTGCACCTCGGTGGCGTCGGTGTCCACCGCGTCGCCGAGGCGCATGCCGGGCAGGTCGTGGATGCGGTTGACGGTGCTGAGCGTCAGCGAGGGCCAGCGGAACTGCCACGCCCCTCCTGGCGCGGGCGAGCTGTCGAGCACGATGAAGCCGCGATCGGGGAGCAGCCCGAGGCGCTTCAGGTGATACGCCGCGGACAGCCCCGCCTGGCCGGCCCCGATGACCACGATGTCGGTCTTGAGGCGGATGCCCGAGGTCGGCGCGCGCGGCGAATCGGGTTCGGGCGGTGGAGGGCTCGTCGACACCGTCGGTGGATGGGTGAGATTGGAATGCGGGCGCCCGTCAGAGTCCGAACCGCTCGCGCTAGAAGACCCGAAGCTCGGCGCCGCCCTCGCGGCGCGTGAGAGGTTTGGTCATGCTGGCCTCCTTCGGCACGGGAATCGTCCGGCTCCTTACACGAATGTTAGCCATCGTGGTGGGATGATCCATGGCTGGATCGCCGGGGAAACCGTCCGTTCGTCCAGAGCACGCCCCGGTGCTGAACTGCGTGCATCTCTGGGAGCGCCGCGGTCACCCTCTTCCTCTTGACATCTAGAGGAGCATCGCACAGTTTCCTCTCGACAACTACAGAAGCCCGCCCGGCAGGAGACCACCGTGCCCCCACGCCCGCAGAGCGACGCCCTTAGAGGCTCGCTCGACTTGCTGGTCCTCAAAACCCTGTCCCTCGCGCCGATGCACGGCTGGGGAATCAGCCAGCGGGTCCAGCAGCTCTCCGAGGGGACGCTCGAGGTGAACCAGGGCTCGCTCTATCCGGCACTCCAGCGGCTGGAGAAGGATGGGCTCATCACGAGCGAGTGGGGCACGACGGACAACAACCGGCGCGCGCGCTACTACCGCCTGACGGCCGCCGGGCGCCGCGCGCTCGGCGCGGAGCTCGAGAGTTGGCGCCGCTTCGCGGCGGGGCTCGAGGCTGTTCTGCGCACTTCCTGATCACCACTCCGCAACCGCTCCGGAACCGGCCATGCGACTGTTCCACGCCGTGCGCACCCACCTGCACCTGCTCCTTGCGCGTCGTTCCGCCGAAGCACGCATGGACGAGGAGATCGGGCTCCACATCGATCTCGAGAGCGAGCGTCTCGTTCGCGAGGAAGGACTCGACCCGCAGGAGGCGCGGCGCCGCGCGCTCGCTGCGTTCGGCGGTGTCGAGCGATACAAGGAAGAACTGCGCGACGGCCGCGGACTCGCCTGGCTGGGCGGACTGTCGTTGGACTTCAAGCTCGGCGTTCGCATGGCCGCGAAATATCCCGGCCTGTCGCTCGTGTCGGTGCTCGGGATGGCGGTGGCGATCGCCATCGGCGCACTCGTATTCGGCTGGGCCGACGCGATGCTGGACCCGACGTTGCCGATCGAGGGCGGCGACCGTATCGTCGCAGTGCAGACCGACCGCGCCGATGCCCCCGGCGACCTCGACCAACACGTGCTGCACGACTTCGTCGAGTGGCGCACCGCGCTGACGACCGTTCGTGATCTCGGTGCGTTCCAGTTGGGCGACCGTAACCTGGTCGTCGAGGACGGGGGGAAGGGCGGGGTAGCGGACGTCGTCGCCGTGGCCGAGATGTCCGCAGCCGGATTCCGTGTGGGACGCGTGCCGCCGCTGCTGGGGCGCCCCCTCGTGGACGACGACGAGCGCGTGGGCGGGCCGCCCGTGCTCGTGATCGGAGAGCGCGAGTGGCAGCGCTACTTCGGTGGCGATCCTAACGTCATCGGCCGGACCGTGCGACTGGGCGGGATGGTGCACACCGTGGTGGGCGTGATGCCCGAAGAGTTCCGCTTCCCGCGGAACCATGGCTTCTGGGTTCCTCTCCGGCTGGACGCGTCGCAGTACGCGATTGGCGCCGGACCACCAATCCAGGTGTTCGGCCGCCTTGCGGATGGGGTCACGTTCGGGCAGGCACAGGCGCAGGTGGCGGCGATCGGGCATCGCCTGGCCGCGGAGTATCCCGCGACGCACGAGTACCGCCGGCCCACCGTCGTGCCGTTCGCGCGCACGGCGGAGCCCACGGCGTCCGGCCCGGAGATGGTGTGGCTCCTGTACCTGATCCAGCTCGGCGCCAGTCTGCTGCTAGTGGTGATCGCCGCGAACGTGGCCGCACTGGTGTATGCGCGGACGGCGGCGCGCACGGCCGAAATCGCCGTGCGAACGGCGCTCGGGGCGAGCCGGGCCCGTGTGATCACGCAACTGTTCGTCGAGGCGCTCGTCCTCTCCGCGGCAGCCGCCGCGGTCGGGTTATCGCTCGCCGCGTTCGCGCTCGGCTGGATGCAGCAGCTGCTGATGCGGATGGACCAGGGCCTGCCATTCTGGTTCCACCTCGGGCTCTCTCCCGGGTTGATCGCCTACGTCGCCGGGCTGGCCCTCCTCGGCGGAACGGTGGTGGGCGTGGCGCCTGCGTTGAAGGCCACGGGGCGGCGAGCGTACGGCAATCTGCAGCAATTCGCGGCGCGCGGTTCGGGAATGAAGCTCGGCCCGACGTGGACCGCGCTGATCATCGGGCAGGTCGCGATAACCGTCGCGGTCCTGCCCGCGTCGGTGCACCACGCGAGCGCGCTCCTGCGGACGAGCATGCGCGATTCCCAGTACCCGGCCGGGGAGTTCCTGCGCGCGCGCATATCGCTCAATCGGGAGGAGGCGCTGCCCCGCACGGACAGCGTGGAGGCTGCCGCCCACCAGCGCCGGTTCGAGGCGCGCTTCGCGAACCGAGCCGGCGTGCTGCTGCAGCGTCTCGACGCGGAGCCCGGCGTCGCCGCGGCGTTCGTGAGCGACTTTCCGGGAGGAGAGCCGCAGAGGCGGTTCGAGATCGAGGGAGATCCGGCCAGCAGGAACGCAGCGGCCGACGTGGGGGGTGAGAAGGCCACGGTGCGCACCGCCACTTCCTCGGCAACCGTCGGCTTCTTCGATCTGTTCGGTGCTCCCATCGTTGCCGGTCGCGCGTTCGTCGATGCCGATACGGCCGTGGGATCGACGGCCGTCATCGTGGACACCGCCTTCGCCGCACGCATTCCGGGCGGCAACATCCTCGGCCGGCGCATCCGCAGCGTCGAGTCGCGCCGTGCCCGTGCGGGCAACGACGAGGCGGGCCCCGCGCCATGGCTGGAGATCGTGGGCGTCGTCGCCGACCCTCCATCTACCACTACGGACCCCGACGACATCGCGCTCCCGAACGTGTACCGCGCCGCAGCGCCCAGCGGGCTGCGTAGGGGCGACGCTCAGGCAACGTCGATCCTTCTCAGGCTGCGTGTTCGGAACGGGCTGACGCCGGCCTTCACGCGGCGGCTACGCGATGTGATGGCGGCCACCGACCCGGGCTTCCAGCTGCAAGACGTGCGGACCGACGCGGAGGTCCTGAGCACGGGGGCGCGAGAGCTTCGCACCTTCGCACTCGCCGTGGCGTTCGCGACGCTGAGCGTGCTGCTCCTCTCCGCCGCCGGCATCTACGCGATGCTGTCGTTCACCGTCGCGCAGCGGCGGCGCGAGATCGGCATCCGAGTCGCGCTCGGCGCCGATTCGCGGCGCATCGTGAGCAGCATCTTCAAGCGTGCGAGCACCCAGCTCGGAGTGGGCGTCGCGGCCGGGCTGATCCTGGCGCTCGCGCTCGACCGGGCCACCGGCGGCATGGTCATGGGCCATCTGTCAGCGGACACTGTGGGACTGCGGGGAGCCGCCGCGCTCATCCCTATTGTCGCGGCGATCGTGATGGCAGTTGGACTGCTCGCCGCGCTCGGTCCCGCGCGCCGCGGGCTCGCGGTGCAGCCGACGGAGGCGCTGCGCGAGGAGTGACACCGCCGTCTCATCGCGCACTCCCTGTTCTGGCCAGGCGTCCAAGCGGTCACGGAAGGCCGGAGCGGCGGCAGGTGTCCCCAGCGACTTGGCGCCCAAGCGGCCGGTGACCGCACCGGCGACTCGTGGTCCGATAACTCAGCCGCGAGTGCCGCTACGTCTTCGAGTGTCCCACGTTGCCGAGGACAACGCCGGCGTTGCGTTTCAGGCCGCGCAGCTTCGCGCGCTTCATGGGCGATCGCCTGAACGCAGCCGTAAAATCCTCCTGCGACTGGCGACGGGGAGCCGAACTCTTAGAAAGCCAATGGTTTAGCTCCGATACTGAACTGCCACGGGTGCGATGGTGGCCCGATCCCCAAATGGTCGGCCTCTATCGCACCCGTGGCAGTTTAGGCTGTCGGACGACTCGATAGAGTTTGCCACTCGTGGAGGTGTGGGAGATTGGCTGACGAAGCAACCTGTGCGCATACCAACTCGATACGGGGTTGTGGGATCCAAGCGTATTGGATATTATAAGAGCCAATTGGATACTATAGTATCCAATTAGATTTTATAGTATCCGACATGGGCCGAACTACCTGGCAGACTCATGCGACCACCTGCGCTACGTCAGAGTGCGCTCCGCACTCCACTCAATGATCTCCTCGGCACCGAGGGAACGGTGCGGTTGCTACGCGAGCTGGCACTCACCGCCGTGCCGCTCGGTGTGGGTCCTCTCGCCAAGCGCACGCGGCTTCAGCGGGCGGCGGTGCGCCGAGCGTTGATGACCCTTATCGAGGCCGGGCTCGTTGACGTCGACGGGGGGAGGAGCGCCCCCCAGTACACGCTACGCCGCGCACACCCGCTGGCCTCGCCTCTCGCCCATCTCTACGAGGCGGAGCGGCAGCGTGCGGAGGCACTCTTCGACGCCATCAAGCAGGTCGTTCACCAGATCGCTCCGCCCCCGATGGCTGCGTGGCTCGAAGGGCCGGTTGCCGCCGGTACGGACGAGCCAGGGGACCCTCTGATCGTGCGAGTCATCGCTCCGGCCCGTGACCTCGACCAGGCAGTGAATGCTGTACGTTCTGCACTCACCCCGCTCGAAGCGATGCTCGACGTCACGCTCGAAGTCATCGGTGCGTCCCCGGCCGACCTAACGGCCCAGCGCGGCTCTGATGGTGAGTGGGAGGCACGACTGTGTACAGCCCAGAGCCTCGTCGGTGTGCCCCCGACGGCGTATCTCCCTCGGCCGGAAGAGCGGGTGACTGTGGATGCATCCTCTCGATCGCCCAACCGAGTGCGCAGCCACGCTGATCTGGACGCGCAAGGTCTTGGTATCGCCCGGGCGGTCGCAGAGCAGCTGCGCCGCGATCCTACGCTCGCTGCTCGCGCCTTGGTGTTCGTGGAGCAGAGAATGGCAAGCGCATCGCCGCGGGAACGGCTCGAGCTCGAGGAGTGGGCACGACTGCTCCGTACGGCGTCGCCGGCGCGACTGCGGCGGTTCCTGGTCGCCACCGGCGAGCGGGCGACCCGGCTGCGTCAGACATTGCCATTTCTAGGCATCCTCTCCCCCGAGGAGCGGCAAGCGGTGCTCGACCACGCCCGTACCGCCTCCGCTGGGGACGGTGCGACTTGACTCGCGAGGAGCTGGAACATGCCATCCGTGCCGCGTGCGACCTCACGGATGAAACCGAGATGATCGTCTTTGGCTCGCAGGCCATCCTGGGTCAGTACCCAGAAGCGCCGGACGAATTGCGGCAGTCCGCCGAGGCAGACATGGCACCTCGATACGCCGTCGATAAGGTGGACTTGATCGACGCCGTCCTTGGGCTCGACTCCGACTTCCACCGCACGCACGGATTCTACGTGCACGGGGTGCCGATAGAGACGGCGACCTTCCCCAACGGCTGGGAAAGGCGCGCGGTGCGACTCCAGAACGAGAACACGCGCGAGAACACCGGGTGGTGTGTCGAGGCGCACGACCTCGCGGCGAGCAAACTCGTGGCATTTCGCGACCAGGACCGGGACTTCGTCCGTGTCCTGCTCGCGCATGAGCTGGTGAAGCCATGGAAGTTGCGACTGCGCATCGGTCAGCTGCCAGATAGTCCGTCCGACCCGGATCGCCGTACTCGCCTGAAGACTTGGCTTGCCCGTACACTCGCCGAACTTGGCCGCGCCACCGATGAACCGATCTGACCTCTGTCGGTGCACCGAACTCCTCGAGCGCTCGCCATACGCGGGCGGCGTTATCCGGCGAGCGCTCGATCCAGATGTCGATATCGCCGGTGGCGCGCGGCACACCGTGGATCGCGAGCGCGTGTGCCCCGACCACCAGGAAGCGGGCGTCGGTGGCGAGAAGGGCATCCAGGAAATCGATGAAGTCGGGATTCACTGAGTAGCGGTCGAGCTGGCCGTTCGCAGCGGTCGCACGGACACGGGTGCCTCTTGCCGAGTGTAGGCAGGGACATCCAATCCGGTGAGCAGCCACGCTTCACGTGTGAGCACCTCTACGAGAGCGAGCTGCTCGAGCGGCGTGGTCGATCCGCTCAGCCCCGAGTCGGGGGTATCGCGGAGTTTGCGGACAGTGACGGACTTCGTGCGCCTGGCCAGGCGGGGAAAGTTACCGCTGGCGCCGGACATCGCGAAAGGATGTCGGTACGCGCGAGTGCCCGAGCCGATCTCGATACTCTCCATCGCCCACTCCAGGTGCTCGCGCACGAGCGGTTCGGAATCGTCGATGGCTTGCCCGAGCACCGGCACATCCTCCATTGTGCCAGTGTTGCTGAGGACCACGGCGGCGTTGCGCTTGAGGCCACGCAGCTTCGCAGCGATCACCTCTCTCGGCGCGAATGGCGATCCCTCCGGCAACTCATCCGCGAACCTCACGTTCCACGGGCACACCTCCTGGGAGAATTGGCGGTATACCCATTTTGAGATCCGGCTCGGTACCGGGTGGAGAACTCTGTCTACATCAAGCACTTAACTAACTAGGTGGATCAGTCCACCGCGCCAAAATTGCCGCAACGCTACACGCGGTAGAACGGGCGCCCTTTCGAATATTGCGAATGTTACGTATATTTCGTCTATATTCTTTCAGGAGTTTGCTATGTCGGCCACCCAGGAGATGCCATCGCCAGAGGTCGTAAGCGAGGCGCAAGCCGCGCTCCGACAGCTCGCCCCGTTGGCTGCACCGGCGCGCTCTGCGCCGGAAGTCCGAATCGTGGGAGAGGCCGGTTCGGAGCAGGCGGTTGTAGTGCCGCGCCAAGCGTTTGAGCTCTTCCTCGAGATCCTCGGGCAGATGGCGAATGGGAACGCCGTCACGATCCTTCCCGTTCACGCGGAGCTCACGACACAGCAGGCGGCGGACCTGTTGAACGTGTCACGTCCACACCTCGTGCGGCTCCTCGAGGAGCGTGCGATCCCGTTTCGGCGTGTCGGTGCGCATCGCCGGGTGCGTGCGGCGGACGTGCTCGCGTACAAGCGCAAGGATGAGGCACGCCGTCGCGAGGTGCTCGACGCGCTGGCTGCGGAAGCCCAGCAACACGCGCTCGGCTACTGAGTGCAATGGCCTTCGTCGTCATCTACGACGCGTGTGTGCTCTATCCCGCACCAGTGCGTGACCTTCTGCTGCGCATCGCCAATACCGGTGTGGTTCGCGCTCGCTGGTCAGACCGTATTCTCGACGAATGCTTCCGTAGCATCGCCGCGCAGCGCCCGGACCTTGCGCCAACAGCGCTCGCCCGAACGCGCCAGTTGGTGCGCGAGGCGGTCCCCGATTGCATCGTGACTGGTTTTGAGCACCTGGAAGATGGCCTCGATCTGCCGGACTCGGATGATCGGCACGTCCTTGCTGCCGCCATTCGCGCTAACGCGCAGGCTATCATCACGTTCAACTTGCGCGACTTCCCGGACCACATTCTGGAGCGGTACGATATCGAGCCCAAGCATCCGGACGAGTTCGTGCTCGACTCCATCGACTTGGCGCCAGGTGCTGTGGTGCAGTGTGTCACCGATCAAGCGCGTGCACTGCGGAATCCGCCGGTGATGATACCGGAATTGCTCGATACCCTGCGCCGGTTGGGGCTTGTGCAGTCAGTTTCACGATTGCGTGAACTGCTGGGGCCATTCTAGTCGGTTGCCGGCCCGGACGACACATCGGTCAAGGCGTGTCGAGGATGTTCGAGTCGAAGGGAGTACGAAGCGCTTGCTGCGCGGCCGTACTTGGCAAGCGATCGTGCGCGAGTGTAGCGGGTGTTTATCCGAGTCGTCCTCCTCATACAAGCAAGGTCGCATAGGATTCGAGTAGTCCGCAACGCCGGAGGATTAGCCATGCTATTGACCTGCCTGGCGGTCGGTCTCATCTCGTGCAGGGACATGATCGACCCCCGAGAAGCGAAGCCTCCCTCCCAGGTCCAGCAGCAGGAGGCCGGCGGCCCCGTCACGGTGCTCCGCCTGACCTGCACACTCAGCTTCTCCAACGGTCAGCAGGGCGAGGTGCACTGCGGCGAGCCCGGAGCGGGAGCGCAGGGTGTGAGCCGGAGCGTCGTGCTTCCGGTCTCGAGCGAGTACGCGAGGTGGCTCCCCTACTACCTGGTAAAGGACACGGTCACCCAGACGTGGAGCTTTCTCTCGGTAGTTGAGAACCTTCTGGCCCAGCCCATAGGCACGCTCGATGGAACGACCGCAGTGGGGATCAAGGTGGCGGTCACCTACGGTCCGGTGGCGAGCGCCGGGACAGGAACGGTGAGCCTCATCAACGCCGACGGCACGGGTAACTTCACCGCTCCCAACCAGCCCTACTTCGACTATCCGGGGATAGTCGCTCCGGGAGCCTACTCGACGTATCGGGCATGGAACGTCCACGTGCCAAACACGGTGACCGAGGTGACCATGGGGCTTGCCATCTCCACGGACTTCCCGGCGGAGCAGGATGTGGCCATCACTCCGCCGGACAGCGCACCTGCTTGGCTGAGCGCCGATTCGAGCTCTGCGGAGTCGACATATGCTATAGGCCACGAGTTTACCAAGAACGCCGCGATCGTGATATTCAGTGATGCCTCCACCCTTGGCGATAGACAACTTGCCGTTGCCCTAGTAGGAGGGAAGGTGATCGGTGGCAGACGAGCCAGCAGTGGCTCTGGCGCGTATTATCTCTGGCTACCAGACGACGGAACTGGGGTGCAGATCCGTGCTGCGACGAACAAGCTCAAAGCGCTTCCGCAAGTGATACTAGCCATGCCGATGATCCGCCTCTCGGCGATGTATCTCGAGCCGAACGACGCGGGGGACTGGTAGGCGAGGAGGTGGCGGCTTGATCCCGCGAACTGCACCGCCCGCGTTCAACAGAGGCCCCGACTCCGCAGGAAACGGGGCCTCTGACATACCAGCTCTCCAGCGTCCTGTGCGGATTGCTGAGGAGTAGCCCTCGAGACTGTCCGGGGGTACGACACGTGATGTGAGAATGGATCCCGTATCTGGCTGCGTGGGAGCCCCCTCCGTATCCACATCGTGTCGGATGGGACCCGGTCCGGACGCTCAACGGCCGGCGGGCGTGTGGCACTCAACTGTTCTCCACGATCCTCTCGAGCGCCCACGCCGCGTGCGCGCGCACGAGTGGCTCGGGATCATCGAGGGCTCGCTGAAGCACCGGCACATCATCCATTGTTGTGTCAATGTTGCCGAGGGCCACGGCCGCGTTCCGCTTCAGGCCGCGCAGCTTCGCCCGCTTCACGGGCGATCTCCTGAATGCTGCCGCGAACTCTTCCTGCGACATCGCGAGGATCTCCCGCGCAAGTGTCCGCGCATCCTTCTCCGCAATCACCTCGCGCGGCGCGAATGCCTGCTCCTTCAGCTCCTGGGCGAACTTGATGTTATACGGGCACACCTCCTGGCAGATGTCGCACCCGTACACCAGCTCCCCCACCCCCGTCCTCAACTCCTCCGGGATCTCTCCCTTCGTCTCTATAGTCAGATACGAGATGCACCTGGTCGCGTCGAGAACCCTCGGCCCCCGAAAGGCGCCCGTCGGACACGCGTCCAGACACCGCGTGCAGCTCCCGCACCGGTCCGCCTCGAACGGAGCATCGGGCTCGAGCTCCAACTCCACGAACAGCGCGCCAAGAAAGAAGTAGGACCCGCGCTTCGGATTGATGAGCAGCGTGTTCTTCCCGAACCAGCCGAGCCCCGCTTTCCGCGCGAGCTCGCGCTCGAGGATGGGCCCGGTGTCCACGTATGCCTTTCCGCGTATCGGTCCGCCTACCTCGCGCCCGATCCAACGCTGCAGCTCGCGTAGCTTGTCCACCATGATGTCGTGGTAGTCGTCGCCGCGAGCGTAGCGCGCTACGGGGCCGGGTGGCTCGGCCCCGCCGTAGTCGAGCCCCACAACTATCGCGCTGGTCGCTCCCGGCACGGGAAGTCGTGTGTCGCGCCGCTTCTCGGCCCCGCGCGCGATGTATTCCATGTCGCCGGCGTAGCCACGCTCGAGCCAGTCATCGAGAGCGGCTGCGCCCTCCACCGGGCCGAGGGTGGTGATCCCCACCAGATCGAAGCCGAGCCCGTACGCCTGTGCTCTGATGCGCTCCTTCAGCGCCATGGATGGGGCATGCACGGCGTCCCGGGCCTCCATCGTTGCCTCGTCAGCCGCCCCGGCCGCGCGGTCCTTCACCGCACTCACTGTCCCCGTCCCGCCCAGCGCGCGTATCTGACCAAATCTTCAACGGGCGGCACGGCGTCCGGATCGCCGTACGCCGTGTACATTCGCCAACGAGTGTACTCCCTCGCCGGAATCGGCAGGAAGGGCGCCCGCGCGTACCAGCCGCGTCTGCGGAAGCGCCACGCCACGCGCAGCAGGTCGACGGCGAGAGAAGGGCGCACGATCGAGCGCAGAGCTAGTTTGCCGCCGAGTCGAAGCCAGGTCATCTGACTGGAGAATGGATCCCCGCTTGCGCGGGGATGACGGACGCTTGGATTCCGCTTGCGCGGGGATGACGGACGCATGAGGCCCCGCACGCCGCGGGGATGACGAAATCTACCTTCACCTATCTTCAAATCTCACGATTCCGACATGCTCTCTCAACTGGGGTATCAGATCGTATCGATCGCCGGCGCGGCGTTCATCCTCGCCGGCTACGCGACACTGCAGCGCGGCATGCTCACCAAGGAGGACCGCTGGTTCAACCTCCTGAATTTCGTGGGCGCCGCGCTCCTCGCCTGGATAGCGATCGTCGACAGGCGCTGGGGCTTCATACTCCTCGAGGTGATCTGGGCTCTACTCTCCCTCCCGCCGCTCCTGCGAAGGAAGCGCTCGCCGTGATCGCTCGACGTCGAACGATTCCCCAGTAGCGGACCTACCGCGGCCCACGCCTTGCACCCCGCACCCACTCCGCGGAGGGAACGACCAATCGCGGATAACGCAGCGAGGTGAAGATCATGGCGGACATCAATCTCGAGAAGAAAGGAAGATCGGGAGTGTGGGGGTGGGTCATCGCCCTCATAATCCTGCTGATCATACTCTGGGCGATCTTCGGCAACCGGTCGCAGCCGGCACGCACGACGACGTCGAGCGTCGATACGCAGACGACGGTGGCGTCGATCGCGGCCGGTCGGACGCTACCCACGTGGTTGGCGAAAGCGGCCTGAGATGCCGCCGACCTGATACCCGAGTCCATGACACGCAGCTGAGAGAGCGGTACCGTCAGGGCAGGCGGGTCGCACCGAACAGCATCACATGCAGTAGCTGGAGGATGTACAGATGGCAGATAGAGACAGGAACATGACACCCGGCGGGCTCGTTCCCCTCGACAAGGCCGATGACTACAAGATCGCCGATGGGAACCCCGACCCGCGCGGCTGGGACGTGATCGCGAACGGTACGAAAGTCGGGGAGGTGGACAGGCTCATAGCGGACCTCAACGCTCTCAAGGTGCGCTACCTGGACGTGGAGCTCGACGACGACTTCGCAGGGACGAAGGATCGGCACGTTCTCATCCCCATCGGCGCTGCCAGCCTCGATGCCAGGAACGACAACGTGCTCCTCCAGGGGATGACGAGAGACGCCCTGATCGGCCTGCCGGCGTACGCTGCCAACACGCCGATCACGCGCGATTACGAGAACTCGCTACGCGAGCGCCTGACGGGCGCTCCGGTTCCACCACCACCCTCGGGGCGCGATTACTACGAGCACGAGCACTTCGACGAGAACCGCTTCTTCGGCAGCCGCGGCGCCCCCGCGAGCGGCCAGAGCCAGGAGCGTCTCGTACGCATTCCCATCACCGAGGAAGAGGTGCGGGTTGGCAAGCGCCGGGTCAAGGCCGGTGAGGTGGATGTCCGCAAGACGGTCGAGACGAAGCACGTGGAGCAGCCGGTGACGCGCATGCGCGAGGAGGTCGAGGTGGAGCGCCGCCCGATCCAGGGCGACCGGCCGGTGACGGGCGCCGCCGAATTCAAGGAAGGCGAGACGACCATCCCGCTCATGGAAGAGGAAATCGTCGTGGAGAAGCGTCCCGTGGCGAAGGAAGAGGTGGTGATCCGCAAGCACGCCGTGGAAGACACCGAGAACGTGGGCGCCGACCTTCGCAAGGAGCGCGTGGACATAGACGAAAAGGGACGCGTGCGCGGCAAGATGAAGGGCGATGCCGATGACGAGAAGCGTCGCGCGCGGTAGGTAGCAAGCATCTATCGCTTCACGAGCGTCGATCGCTCGTGAAGCGATACACCGTGCGAGATCTGAATGTCTCGCCTGGCCTCAGTATCACCGAAGGGAAGTGCGGCTCGTTCGGCGCATCGGGAAAATGCTGCGTCTCCAGCGCCACCGCCCCGTTGGGCCGAAAGCGCGGTCCATCCGCGCCGGGCGAGGGGAGGCCGAGCGCGTTACCGGTGTAGAGCTGCATCCCGGGCTCGGTGGTGAGTACCTCGAGGGTGCGCCCGCTCAGCGGCGAATGTAGCCGCGCAGCGAGAGCCAGCCCATCACGCACCCCGATTCGGTCGAGCACGAAGTTGTGGTCGTAGCCGTCGCCGTAGCGGAGCTGTTCATCGTCGGCGTCGATCCGCTCGCCAATGGAGTGTGGCGTGGCGAAGTCGAACGGGGTGCCCGCCACGCGCCTGATCTCGCCGGTAGGGATGAGTCGCTCACTCATCGGCGTGAACCGGGAAGCGGCTATGGTCAGCTCGTGGTCGAGCACGTCGTTCACGCCATAGCCACCGAGGTTGAAGTACGAGTGCTGCGTGAGATTCACCGGCGTCGGCCGATCCGTGGTGGCGTGGTAATCGAATACCAGCTCGTCTCGCGTGGTGAGCGTGCACGTCACTCTCACCCGCACGGTGCCGGGATAGCCCTCGTCGCCGTCGGGGCTCACGTGGCGCAGTACCACCCCCACATCGCTCCCCCTCGCGAACGGCTCGGCGCTCCACACCACCCGCTGAAAGCCGACGGCGCCACCATGCAGGTGGTCGCGACCCGCGTTGGTCGTGAGCTGATACGTCTCGCCGCCGAGGGTGAAGCGCCCGTTCGCGATCCGGTTGGCACAGCGGCCGATCAGCGCGCCCGTCGCCATCGAATCGGACTCGTACTCGGCCAGCCTGTCGTGCCGGAGCGTGATCTCGGCGATGCTGCCATGGCGATCGGGAGTGGCGACCGACACGAGCGTACCGCCGTAGGTCATGATCCGGGCTTCCACACCGCACCCGTTGGCGAGCGTGAAGATCTCCACCGGCACTCCGGCGCGCGTGCTCCCGAAGGGGGCGCGGGAGACACCGGCCGCGTCCGAGGTGCGGCCCTCCGGCGCGCGAGCACTCATGTGAACGCCACTCCATCGAGACCGGCAGGGATCGCCAGGCCGAGCGCCCTGAGCGCGCTCGGCATGATGTCCACCGTCCGGCGCGGGCGACTGGGGAGCGGCCGGCTAGTCAGGAGCGGCACGAGCATGTGCTCGCGGTGCAGCGCGCCGTGCGTGCTCACGTGCGGGATCGGCTCGTAGTGCGCGCGGAAATCCCAGCCGCGCGCCGCCGAGAGAATCATCTCGCCCGCGCGCGCCGAGCCGGCGAGGTTGGCTATCTGTACCAGCGAGTCCGGGTAGTCGGTAGGCATGGTGAGCTCGTGGCTCTCGTGCGAGTCCACCCCCTCGATCGATTCGCCGCCCAGCCCGAGAGGATCGCCGTCCACGGGGTGATAGGCGTACGTACCGCCCTTTCGATCCACCATTGCCGTCCCACGGTCGCGCGAGCGCACTTCGCAGCGCGTCTCGGAGTGGGGGAGGAGGAGGAGATCGACGGACTCGCGCTCGAGGAGCGCACTCGCGAGCGGCTCCCACCGCGATCGCAGCTCCGGCCACCAGGGGCGCGCCCGCCGCCTCAGCTCCAGGTAGAGGTGCGCCATGGCGTTGCCGCTCACCATGACCGCCACCTCGGGGCGGCGCGCGTACACCCACGGATGCGCGATGACGCGGTGGCCGAGCGTGGCGACGTACGCTGCCACGTCGTCGTGGCGGTGCACATTGGAGTGGCCGTGGTCGCTCACGATCCAGAGTCGAGTCTCATCCCAGCGCCCAGCGCGCTCGGCGTCGTCGCGCAGGCGGGCCACGGTGTCGTCCACGATGCGCAGCGCACCGTGCGCCGAGGGTGAATCGTGGCCTGATGCGTGTGAGGTCTTGTCGAGCCCGAGGAGTGCGACGAAACTCAGTTCGGGGCGATGCTCGCGGATGCGGCGCGCTGCCTCGCTCGCTACGAGCCGGTCGATGTCGAGCCAGCCGGCCACGTTGCCGCTCCAGTGGGTGCGCGCGATACGAGCGAGGAGGCGAAGACCGGGCCCCAGCTTCTCGCGCCGCCGTGCACCGCGGGCGATCATGCTCATCGCGGAGAAGCGCGAGCGCACCAGCTCGAAGAGCGTGGGCGCGCGCGAGTCGATGTCGCGGTCCATGTGGCGCATGTCGCTCCCGAGGTAGCTGCGACAGTAGGGGCGGATGGTGCAGCGCGTGCGGCCGCGATCGTACCAGCGGAGTCCCGGGAGACCAATCGGGCCCGGGAATCGTCCGGTGAGGAAGGGCGCGTACGCCGGGCCGGTCACCGAAGGGAAGACCGTAGTCACCGCGTGCAGTCCGCCCTCGGCGCGCAGCCGTGCCAACGCGGGGAGGGTGCCGTCGGCGATCCCCGCATCGAAGCTGTCGACGCGTGCGCCATCGGCTACGAGAATTATCAACGACATCGTAAGACCTTGTGGGCTTCGCCGCCCTCCGAGCTGTCCTTCGGTACCTCTGCAACAACCCGTGCGCTAGCTTACGACCGTAGCGGCAACCGCGCGAGCACAACGGGTATGGAGAAGTCTAGCACATGAACGCATCGAAGCCCTGACATGGCAGCCAGAAAGCGGAAGCCGTCCAACGGGAAGAAGAATGAAGTGACGACGGCCACCGGCCGTCGGGCCGATCGCGCCGTTCGCGAGGAGGCGGAGAAGGAATCGCGCGAGGGACTGCGTGAACGAACCGAGGCGGGCCACCGCAAGGCGGGACGCGTCCCTCCTTCCGATGGCAACGGCGCTCGACAGAAGGGCGCCGTACGCATCCTCGACCAGCGACCCATAGACCAGTCGCTGCGCGACTATATACCACCGTCGATCACGGAAGATCAGAAGCTCCTCCGCCCCGGTGGGGCGGCGGGAGCGGCGGACTTCACGCGCACCGATCCCTGGCGCGTGCTCCGGATCACCTCCGAGCTCATCGAGGGTTTCGACACGCTCGCGGGAGTCACCAAAGGCGTAACCATCTTCGGTTCCGCACGCGTGGGCCCCGACGACCCGCAGTACGAGGCCGCGCAGGAGACCGCACGCCTCCTCGCGGAGGCCGGGTTCTCGATCATCACGGGCGCCGGCCCGGGGATTATGGAAGCCGCCAACAAGGGCGCGCGCATGGGTGGCGGACCCTCGATCGGCTGCAACATCGAGCTCCCCTTCGAGCAGGGCGCCAATCCCTACGTCGACACGCTGATCAACTTCCGCTATTTCTTCGTGCGGAAGACGATGTTCATCAAGTACTCGGTCGGCTTCATCATCTTCCCCGGCGGCTTCGGCACGCTCGACGAGCTGTTCGAAGCGCTCACGCTGATCCAGACGGGCAAGATCTACCACTTCCCCGTGGTGATGTTCGGCCGCCACTACTGGGCTGGCCTGGTTCGCTGGCTCCAGTCGCGCGTCCTCCTCGAGAAGAAGATCTCCGCCGGTGACATGGACCTCATGCTCCTGACCGACGATCCCGCCGAAGCTGCCCGTGCCGTGGTGGAGGCCTACGAGGCGCAGGGGGAGGGGGGCGGCTGAGAAAAAGGGTTCAGGAGGCAGGGTTCAGGGTTCAGGAACTGCGTCTAGTGCTACTGTCATTCCCGCGAAAGCGGGAATCCATGTTGGCCAGTCGAACCTGGATCCCCGCTTTCGCGGGGATGACGGCCCCCGAGGCAGTTCCTGAACCCTGAACCCTGCCTCCTGAACCCTCGCAGTTCACCCCCCCTCTCCATTCTCGTGTATCGTCGACAGCCCCGTGATCTCGAGGCGGCGGGTGCGGGCGGGGAGCTTGAGAAGCGCTACGTCGCCGATGCCCTTGCCGACGAGGGCCTGGCCTATTGGGGAAGCCATCGTGACGTGGCCGTCCTCGAAATCGGCGGCGTCGCCGAAGACGAGATTGTACACCTCGACGTCGCCGGTGCTCACGTCCTTCACGGTAACGCGCGAGCCCAGGCCGACTTTGTCGGTCGGAATCTGCGCGATATCTACCTGTGACAGCTTGCTGAGACGCTGGCGGAGCTGGCCAAGTCGCGCCTGAACGAACTGCTGGCGCTCGAGCGCGGACTTGTACTCGCTGTTCTCGCGAAGGTCGCCGAGCTCCACCGCTTTGCGGATCTCTTCCGGCAG